>NZ_CP069338.1:0-336250 GCF_016859125.1 Archangium violaceum
GCGTGCTCGTCTCCAGGCGGATGAGGTACTCCCACCCTCTTCCCTCGCGCGTTGCCGCGGGCGGTGTTTCCACTCCCAGCACGGCTTCGGCCGGAGTGGCCAGGGGCTCCGCCCCTTCGACCGGCCCGTCCGCTCCTGGGGCTTGTGTCACTAGCAGAAGCACCATTCCCCACACGGATGTCATGGGGTGTACCTCGCCTTCAGGTACGCCCCCTTCGAAGGAGCAGGTCTTCCCTGCCTGGCCACGGCGTTGTGGGCTCTCGAGAGCACGTACACTCCTCTCGGCGGTGGGGCGACCCGACACCTCGTGCAACCGCCGTGACACGCCAGCGTAGACATCCTCTCTGTCACGGGGCCCCAGGGCATGGGAGTGCTCCACCCAGCGTACCCACTTCCTCTGGTGCGACAAAGGCCCACCCGGCAACGGTGAGCCAGGGCGAGAGCCGCTACGGGAGCCCCGAGCCGCAGCTCAAGAGCCGCCTCCCGAAGGGGACGAGCCACCGCTTCGTGAGCGCCTCGCTCCACAAGCTCGCCGCCGAGGTCGAGCTGGCCACACCCGAGCGCGAGCGGTGGGTGGTTCAGGTCGAGAGCTTCTACGACGCCCGCGGCCGCGTGTACCTCGAGCTGGCCGACGCGACGCCGGCCGAGGCCGCGCGCGGGGTGGCGCTCATCAAGAAGCTGGTGGGCTGAAACTCGCTAGGGCGACCACGCGAACGCCCCTGTGACGAAGCACGCGAGGTAGGATGGCGTCATGTCGCCGCCGACCGTCGCCGAGGAGATCGAGCGCTACCTCCGCACGGGCGACGCCGACATGCTCGGCGACGCCTGGCCCGGCGACATCATGGAGCGCGGCCGCCGCCAGCACGCCGACCTTCGCGGTGCGCTCGTCGAGGAAGTCCGTCGGCTAGCGAAGGGGCACTCTCACGAGCCGGTGCCCGCGAACGTCGGCGTCGAGTTCACGCGCGCCAAGGTCGAGCCGATGGTGCGCGGGCTCTTCACGCGTGCCGAGCAAGATGTCGTGCTTGCGACTCTCGAGAAGTCCGTCGTGTATGTCACGCGCGAGACCATCGAGCCGCTCCTGCTGAACCACTCCTACGACCGCTCAGCGTGGGACCTCGCAAACCTGTACCTCCTCAGCGTCGGCGCGAAGCTGCTCGGCAAGGAGGCCCCGCGCCTCGTCGGGATCAGCGAGGAGACGACCTGCTACGTCTCGCCGGACTACTTCGCCGAGGACGATCCTTTCGCCGACTTCATCGTCCACGAGGCGGCACACATCTTCCACAACTGCAAGCGCCGCACGCTCGGCCTCCGCGAGACGCGTACGAAGGAGTGGCTGCTCGACATCGAGTACCGGCAGCGCGAGACGTTCGCGTACTCGTGCGAGGCCTACGCGTGCGTGGTGGCCCGGGCGAAGAGCCCCGCCGAGCGCAAGGCGCTGGCCGCCGACTACGGTTCCAAGGTTCGCATCTCCGAGGAGCGCGTCGACCCATCCGAGGTGGCGAGCATCGTCGCGGAGGCGGCGAGCGCGCGGAACGGCTGGAAGGTGCTCCTGGCGCGATGCGCGCCGACTACGAAGCCGCGCTCGGCGCGGCAGCTCGCCCGCGAGGCCACCGCCGCGCGCAACTCGGCTGAGGTGTGAGCGGGGCAGTCGCGCCCGCGACGGGAAATCGAGGCGGCCGAGGAAGTCGAGGTCCTTCGTCGCGCGCGCGAGGGGCACGTCCCACACGTGCAGCATCAACGCGCCCTTGAGGACGAAGCGCGCCCGGTGCGGCGTCTTCGACAGCCGGTAGAGGAACCGCTCCATCGCGTAGTACTGCAGCAGTTCCTGGAAGGGTCGCTTCGTCGCACGCGCGTGGTTCTGGAGACACGCCTGCACGGAGGCTTCGAGGTTCTTGACGGTCACGGCATCGCCTTCAGGTAGGGTCGCATCGCGCGCTCGACGTGGCGCATGCGGGCATACTTCAACAGGACATCGAGCTTCTTGCGGCGGCGCTCGCGCCAGAGGCGCAGCGCCTCCAGCACGACGTCCATCCCGAGCTGGTTCCGGTAGCGGAAGCAGTCTGCGAGCGTCTTCTCCGGGTCGTAGACGCGGAGCAAGATTCACCAGTAATTTCAGGGCCTTGGACGAAAGTTCAAGGCCCTTTTCATTTGCCCTCCCCTGCCCGTGGGCAAAATACGGGCAACCCCCCCGACGTTCTTCCCTATGGAGGGCGCGGGCGCATGGGTGAAAGCACGGGCAAGAGCCAGGACTACGCGGAGACGTGGGAGGGTGGGTTCATCCGCCACGACTCCAGTGGGTCGCAAGGTCTACGTCATCCGCCGGATGATCGACGGGCGGAACTACAAGGTCAGCACGCGGGCGACCACGCTCCGAGCGGCCATGGAGCAGCTCAAGCGGTTCGAGACGGACCCGGAGCACTACAACCCGGCGGGCTCGTTCCACGAGGCGCCCATCCACCTTGATGCGCCGCTCGCGGCTGAATTCCTCGCCTACTCGCGCGACGTGGACAAGAACAGCCCCACCTGGGTGAAGAAGCAGCAGGGCTATCTGGCGTGGTGGGCCGACCAGCTCAAGGGCCGGGACCTGCGGAAGGTCACGCTCCTCGATGACATCCTCCCCGCCCTGGAGGGGGCGAAGGCCCGGGGTCATCGGCTCGCGGTCTTCAAGCGCGTCTACTCCTGGTTGCGCAAGGTGAAGCACGTCCTCTCGGTGGCCGAGGATCCGACCTTCGGGCGGCTCACCGTGCCCCAGGCCCGGCCCGAGCAGTGGAAGCGGGACAAGGTGATCCCCCGGGAGCACTACCTCCTAGCCCAAGAGCACCTTGCGCCTCACTGGCGTGACGGGATGGACGTGCAGGCGGGCACCGGCTGGCACGTCTCGGAACTGGTGCGCTTCGCCAGGATGGGCAACGTGGAGCCCTACCGGGGCGTGGCCCAGGGGATCGCGGGCGTGCTGGTGTGTCCCCAGACCAAGAGCGGCGAGCCCTTGCGCACCGCCGTGTCCGCCGAGGTGCTGGAGGCCGGGAAGCGGCTGCTGGAGCGCGGCTCGTTCAGCTTCGAGAAGTACACCCTCGCCATCAAGGGGGCCTGCACGGCGGCGGGCATCCCGCCCTTCACACCTGGACGGTTCCGGCACTCCGTCGCCACCTGGGCCATCGAGAAGGGGGCGGACCCGGCCTCGGTAGCGGCCTTCCTCAACCACAAGAGCCCGACCACCACGCGGCGCTTCTACGCGACACACGCTGTCCCGGCGAAGATCCCCACCCTGGCTTAGGACACCAAGAGCGACGGTTTCCTAAACGGGCCCCGGCGCAGAGGCCACCCCAGCAGGCGTGGTGTTGAGCCTGGCACAGCCACGACCCACAACTCCCTGCCGCTCTCCTCGAGCCAGGGCGGCCAGGGCAGCCGTGTGCCCCATGGGGGTGCTCGCCCCCCTACAGCGGCCGCGCACCGCCTTCTGGCCCCAGCCGTCTCATCCTCCGCCTCCCCGCCCCAGCCCGCCGCCCAGCAAGAGGGCCCCCATTCCGCCATTACCTACCGCGCCGCTCGGGGATACTGTGGTGCTCCAAGATTCAGGCTAGCCGAGGTGAACCGGCTCGCGGCACGGAGAGTGCTAGCTCCATGGACACGAAGAACGCGGTGGAGAAGCGACTGGACTGGTTGAACGACCAGTGGGTGGAGTTCGCGCAATCACCCGACGCGCGGCTGCTGCGCTGGGTGGTGGAGCCCGGCGAGGTGCGCATGGTCGAGGCCTGGCTGAAGAAGGAGAGTGACGAGCGCACCGGGGAATGTCCGGACCTCTTCCTGCGATTCGACCAGCCCTTCGTGCAGCCGGAGGCATATGGGCTGGAGCTGCGCGAGACCTTGGTGGCGATGGTGGAGGAGACCCAGGAGGGGGTGAGCCTCGGACCGGTGACTCCCGGGCAGTCGGGAGCGGAGGCCTTCTTCAGCGCCTGCGAGGCGTTGCAGCGCCATTACGAGTCCGTCTGCGAGGTGTTGGCGGTGGTGCTGGTGCCGGGGGAGGTGGTGGAGGTGAAGGCCTGGCGGCAGTGGCTGGAGAAGGCCTTGACGCACCTGCGCTCGCCGAAGGTGCGGGTGGCGGTGCTGGATGATGTGCGGGTGAGGGCGCTGGAGCCGCTGGCACAGGCGGATCCCAAGCGCGTCATGACGGCGGTGGCGGACCTGGACATGGCGGGGGCCATGGAGGAGGTGGCGCGGGGGGCGGCGGGCCTGGACCCGGCGGGAGGGCGCTACCGGGAGCTGCTGGTGCGGCTGGGCAATGCGGCGGGCCGCGGCGAGCTCAACCTGGTGACGCGATTGGGGGAGGAGGCGGTGGCGCTGGCGGCCGGGCAGGGGTGGATGGCACTGGTGGTGGCGGCGCGCTGGGCCATGGGAGGGGCGCTCCTGGTGGCCAGCAAGCCCAAGGAGGCGCTGGAGCACTACCGCCAGGCGGAAGCGGTCGCGGTGGATGCCGAGGCCCGGGGTGAGCCCCAGGGGGCTGAGCTGCGGCTGAAGTCCCGCATGGCGATGGGGGCGGTGCTGGTGACGATGCAGGACTGGGCGCGGGCGGCCGTGCTCTACGAGGAGTCGGCCCCCATGGCGCGCACGCTGGCCGATGCGCGCCTGGAGCTGGAGTGCTGGCGCATGGCGAGCTTCTGCCGAGAGTCCGAGCAGGAGCTGGACAAGGCCTGGGAGAGCGGCGAGCTCGCCTGGGAGGTGGGCCAGGCGCTCGTGCCCGAGGAGCGTGCCACCTCGACGCTTCCCTACGTGGCCGAGGCGAGGGTGCGGCTGGGCCGGGTCCGCCAGGGTGAGGCCGCCGCGCGGCGCCTGGAGGCCGAGGCGGAGTCGATTCTGGGCAAGGAGTGGCGGCCCGTGACCCAGGCCCCGGGCGGCCACGCAGGAGGTCAGGCGGCATGATGCCGGCGGTCAAGCACCTGGATCCGGTGTTGGGAATCGACCTCCATTTCATCATCACCCCTCCCGGGGCGGTGGTGCCCATTCCCCACCCGCATATCGGCATTGTCTTCGACCCGTTCGACTACATCCCCATCATCGGCTCCACGGTGTTGGTCAATGGATTGCCACGGGCGCAGGCGGGAACGGGCGGTGTGACGCTGCCGCCCCATTTCCCCATTGGTGGCGCCTTCGCCAAGCCGCCCGGCAACGAGAACGAGACGTTCATGGGCAGCTCCACGGTCCTCGTGGATGACGAGCCCTTCACCTACATGACGCTGCCGGTGTTGAGCTGTCAGGACATCGGCATGCCCTCGCCGCCGCGCAAGCGGGGACCGGGGGCCAAGACGCTGCTGCTTCCCACCTCGATCGCGCTGTCCATTCCGGCGGGGCCGCCCGTGATCGTGGGAGGGCCGCCCACGATTTCCCTCTCGGGGTTGATGATGAGGCTGGCCCTGGGCGCGCTGCTCAAGGGGCTCAAGAAGCTGCGCCAGCTGCAGAAGGCCAGCCGGAAGATGAAGGCCGTGTCCGATCGCCTCCACAAGGCCTTGGACAAGGTCCTGGACAAGGTGGGGTTGGGCAAGGGCGGGCGCGATTGGCTCCACAAGAAGCTCTGCACCCTCACCGGACACCCCGTGGACGTGGTGTCGGGGCGCGTGGTGACCGAGGCGGTGGACTGGGAGCTACCGGGGCCCATTCCGCTCAAGTTCGAGCGCAACTACTCCTCGAGCCTCTCCTGGCGCGACTCGCCGGTGGGCCACGGCTGGAGCCACTCGCTGGACCTGGCGGTATGGGAGGCGCCGGGGAAGGTGGTGTTCCGGGCGGAGGATGGGCGGGAAATCGAATTCGATGTGAGCCATTTCCCCAAGCAGCGGGCGCCCCTGGGCCAGGCGGTATTCGCGCCGGTGGACCGGCTGACCCTCAGGCGGATGGGGGAGCTGCAGTGGAGCGTGGAGACCGCGGGCGGGCTGGTGCACGAGCTGCGCTACGTCGGAGGCGGGCAGCCCGGGTTGTGCCGGGTGACGCGCACGCGCAACCGGACCGGGCATGCCATTCATTACGAGTATGACGAGCACGGGCGATTGGACTGGGTGGTGGACAGCGCGCGGCGGCGGCTGCGCCTCGAGCACGACGCGAAGGGACGGTTGGTGCGAACGTGGTTGCCCCACCCCACGCAGCCGGGGCTCGTGCCCTACAACCGGTATGTGTACTCGGAAGCGGGCGACCTGGTGGCGGCCCATGACGCGCTGGAGCACTCCGCCCGCTACGAGTACAGCGGCCACCTGTTGGTGCGCGAGACCGACCGCACCGGCCTGAGCTTCTACTTCGAATACGAGGGGGAGGGGGCGGACGCCTGGTGCGTGCACACCTGGGGCGATGGCGGCATCTACGACCACCGGCTCTTCTACAACAGGGAGAAGGGCGTCACCGAGGTCACCAACTCCCTGGGCGACACCACCGTGTATTTCTCGGATGGCCGCGGCGTGGTGGTGAAGGAGGTGGACCCGCTCGGCAATGTCTGGCGGCGCGACTTCGACGAGGCCATGCGTCTGGTGAAGGAGGTGGACCCGCTCGGCAAGGCCACTGTGTATGAGTATGACGAGCGCGGCAACCTCCTCCGCATGGTCAAGCCGGATGGCGCGGAGCTCTCCGCAGAGTACAACGAGTTCGATCTCCCCGTTGCCCTCCACGACCCGTGCGGCAATGTCTGGCTCACCCGCTATGACGCACGAGGTCTGCCCATCGAGCGCGAGGATCCGCTCGGTGCCAAGACCCGGTTCGAGTACCGCGAGGGCCTGCTGTCCGCGGTCCTCTTTTCCAACCGGCTGCGCGTCGACGTGGCGCGTGACACCCAATGGCTCATCTCCCAGGCCAAGGTGGGAGGCCGCGCCCTCTTTTCCTGCACCCACGACCGGTTGGGACGCCCCAGCCGCTTGGTGGACGGTGAGCAGCGCAACTGGTTGATGAAGCGTGATGCGCTGGGGCGGCTGTATCAGGTCGAGGTCCCCGGCACCTCGAACCTCACGACCTTCTCCTACGATGCGGAAGGTCAACTCCTGGAGCTGCGGGAGAACGGACGCCTGACCCGCTTCTCCTACGCGGGCTTCCGCAAGCTCGCCAGCCAGGAGGATTCAGGCGAGACGATCCGCTTCCACCATGACACCGAGGGGCGGTTGCTGCAGGTCATCGCGCCCACCGGCCAGGTGCATTCGCTGATGCGAGATGGGTGTGGCCGTGTCGTGGAGGAGCGGGGCTTCGATGGCCGGGTGCGCCGCTTCTCCAGGGATGCCGCCGGCCGGAGCATCCGTATGGAGCTGCCGGGGGGCGGCTTCCGTGAGCTCGTGAGGGATGCGGCGGGCCGGGTGCTCCGCATCCAGCACCCGGATCAGAGTGTCGACGAGTTCGCCTATCGCAAGGATGGAGTGCTCGTCCAGGCGAGCAATGCCACGGTGAGCGTCCGGCGCGAGTTCGATCCCCTGGGGCGGCTGCTCAAGGAGTGGCAGGGCGATGACTGGGTGGCCTCCGAGTATGACGAGTCCGGCCACCGCACGGTCGTGAGTTCCTCTCTGGGCGTGAGACAGGAGTTGATGCGAGACCCCTTCGGGTACGTCCATGGCTTCCAGGCCGAGGGGGACTTCGGGAGCTGGCAGGCGCGTTTCCGGCGGGATGGGGCCGGGCGTGAGGTGGAGCGCAGGCTGCCCGGGAGTGTGGTGGCCAGCTGGGAGCGGGATGCGTTCGGGCTCCCGCTGCGTCAACGCATCCACGTGGGAGAGCAGGAGGTCTGCCAGGTGGGCTACCGCTGGCAGGGCCAGCAGTTGCTCGGGTTGGTGGATTCGCTCGAGGGGCTGACGTCCTTCCAGTATGACGTGCGCTCACGGCTGGTGGCCGCCAGACAGCCGGACGGTACCCTCCAGCGCCGTGCCGCTCCGCCGCTCGATTCGCTGTTGCGGATGCTGACTCGGTCGGGGTCGGCATCCTCTCCGGGTGAGGAGTCCCTCCCGGGCGATGGCTCCCGGTTGCGGTATGACGAGCAGGGCAACCTCGTGGAGAGGCGCGAGGCGGATGGCTCGTGCTGGCGCTACGCGTACGATGCCGCGGGACTGCTGAAGGAGGTCGTCCGGCCGGATGGCGCTGTCGTGCGCTTTGCCTACGATGCGCTGGGCCGGCGGGTCTCGAAGAGTGGTGCTCGAGGCGAGGTGCGTTGGCTCTGGGATGGCGACAAGCCCGTGCATGAGCTCGGTCCCCAGGAGCCGATGACCACCTGGCTCTTCGAGCCCGGGCGCCACGCTCCGCTCGCCAAGCTCCAGGGAGACGCGCGCTACAGCATCGTCACCAACCATCTGGGCACCCCAGCCGCCCTCTATGACGATGGGGGCCGCCTGGCCTGGAAGGGACGGCTCGACATCAATGGCACGTTGCGGACCGACGTGGCACTGACCCGCTGCCCCTGGCGCTGGCCCGGCCAATACGAGGACGAGGAGACGGGGCTCTATTACAACCGCTTCCGTTACTATGACCCCACCTCCGGGCAATACATCAGCCAGGATCCCGCGGGACTGCTCGGGGGTCTAGACCCGTACGCCTATACGGATGATCCCCTCACCTGCATCGATCCCTTCGGCTTGGACGATGGGCACCACACCGTTCCCCGCAAGCTGATGGACATGATGCAGGAAAAAGGCATGCTGACCTCGGACGTGCGTAAGGAGCTGGATCCCACGCGGCGCACGGGTACCGTCATGCTTGAGCACGGGACCCACAGCCAGGTGCATGGCGAGATGTCCGGATTCCTCAAGGATCGCTATCCCGGTCTGGAGATGCGCAATGGCTTCCAGCACGGCACTGACTGGAAGAACTACATCGACCACCTCGAAAGCGAGGGCAATCTCAGCAAGGGCACCATCCTGGGAGACCTGGAGGACTTTTATCACAGCCACCTGGGCACGAAGGGACTGGTGGATGCGAACAAGGTCGATGAGTTGAAGAAGGGATTCGATCACGATGCGGCAAAGATCAAGGCCTGCTCATGAGCAGGTGGCCGCAGAGAAACAGAGAAAGGTGTGACCATGGCTGATGGAATGCCCTGGAAGCGGACGGCCGGCGAGTGGAACCCGTTGGAGCGGCGCGAGGACGTGCGGGCGGAGGACTGGGTGCGGCTGGTCCCGGTGACGGGGCCGGAGCTGGCCGAGCTGGGGCCGGCCCCGTCCGTCCCCCTGGACGCCAATGGAATTCCCCTGCGCCCACGCGAGCGCCTCATCGATCGCAAGCTGGCGCCGCTGCATGACCTGATGGAGCCGGGTGGAGGGCCGGACCTGGTGTGCTCGGAGCGGCTCGTGCAGGCGTTGGAGGCGGTGGGGGCCACAGGTTGGACGGCCACGCTCGTGCCGCACGTGACACCCCACCGGGTCGCCGGCCACCGGCTCTACCGGCTCGACACCGAGGGCCATACCGGACCGCTGGCGGACACCCAGCTGCGCCTCAACAAGCTCAACCCCCAGACCTTCCATCCCCGGGGCACGGATGAGCGGCTCAACGGCATTCCCCTGACGCCCGTGCGTTTCGATGCGCGAGGCTGGTCCGGGCACACGGTCTGCTGGTCCCCGTGGTTCAACGGCCCGCGCAGCTGGTGGCGAGCCCTTATCGTCCGGGGAGATGTATTCCTGGGCCTCCAGCGGTACATTCCGGACCTGGTGCTGCGGGTCGACCGGGTGGCCTGGGAGGGCGAGTCGCGGGTCCAACCGGTGCAGCAGCCCGGCCGGCGCCTGGGACCGCAGGAGCCACCGCCCGAAGCTCCGGGCCTGGAGGAGGTGCTCGCGCGCGTGGCTCGCGAAGCGGAGCGCTATCAACACACGCTCCACGCTGGCGCCAGCGAGGCGGAGGTCGCCCAGGACTTCGGTCGGCTGGGGCTGACTCCTCCCGAGCCCCTGCGGCGGCTGCTGGCCAGCAGCAACGGGGCGCGGCTCTACCAGGGTGCGCTCGTCCTGCATGGTGTGGGGGCGCAGGGCTCGCTGGTGAGTCGCCACGAGGAGTTGGTGAAATTCCCCTGGTACCGCCGGGAGGCGGGGTGGGTGGTGTTTGGCGAGGCGGCGGGAGGGCAGGTGCTCTGGGCCGTGGATGCGCAGGGTGTTGTGCGCGGGGTAGGGCGAGATGAGCTCATCTACGGCCCCGCGGCCCCGTTGCACCTATGGTTCGCGGACCAGGTGGCGGACCTGGGCTACGCCTGGGACCACGATGGGCAACTGCCCTGGACCGAGCGCGTCCTGCGTGGATAGGGCTCGCGGTATTCGGGCGAGGTGGGACTAGCAGCTTGCGGTGGTTGCGCAGGTTCATGAAGGACAGCCGCGCCGGCATCAGCAGCGTGGGGAGAAGCGCGCCACCCGCCCCCTGGCCCGGCGCAGGCGTCCGGTGATGGGCGGCCAGTCGTAGCGTACCCCCAGTGCGTCGATGAGCACCCGCACCTGCACCCTGCGCTTCACCGCCCGCCCGAGCGCGTCCACGAAGCGCCGGCCCGCCTCATCGTTGTCGAAGATGTAGCTGCACAGCGAGATGGAGGTGCGCGCCGCCTTGATGGCCTCAGTATGGCCGGGTAGGCGCCCGCGCCGGCCTCCAGCGGCACGAGCCGGTTGCCCAGCAGCAGCGGCCGGTGGTGTGATTTCCTTGAGCACCCGGGCGATGACCCCTTTTTCGTCCATCCACTTGTAGGCGATGAGTTCCGTGAGCCCACCCTGGCCGCTGCACTCGGCCCGGAGACGAGCCTTCTCTTCCCGGCACTGCTGGGCCTCGGCTCGCGCCTGCTGCTCGTCCTGCCGGAGGGGGACTGGTGTGTACTCGCGGCATGACGCCTCCACCTTCCGCTCCGTGAGTGTGACTCGTAAAAGCCGCACGCTCCTCGGCATAAGGATCTTGGCGGTCATCCCCGCTGACGTCCTGGCTGGTCGGCCAGTGCGTCCTATCCAATCAACCCGAGGAGGAACGCAGATGGAACACATCAGCCTGTCGGCTGAGCTGGGGGAAATTCGTTACGCCATCGAGGGCGCCCACTGGATCGCGGACAGCGTCGCCATGGGCACGGTGCCCGACCCGGAGCGGGTGCACAGCGCGCCCGTCATCATCAGCGCCATCCTGCTGCTGGTGGAGAACAGGCTGCATCAGCTCGGTCGTGTACTCCGGGGCGAGGAGAATCCGGGGCACTTGTTGACGCCGCACAACGCCACCACCCAGGAGGAGGCGGACAGGGATGACGTGGTTCTGCGGGCCTGGGACTGGAGCGGAATGTCGAGGCCGTCTCCGTCCAAGCAGAAGGACACCGAGCAACCCCATCCAGCAGCGGGAACAGAGCCCATCAGTCCGTTGGAGAAAAACCCGCCCGCCGAGCCCAACAAGCAGGGGGAGCAACCGACACCCACCGAGGAGCAGAGCTGACCGTCTGCTGCTCGGCTCGGACCTGGAGTACCAGGGGAAGGGAGGTGACGACGATGCTGGGCGCCATGAAGAAGCTGGCCACCTCACCACTCACCCGCCGGGTGGCAGCGGCCATCTTGCTCGGAGTGGCCGAACACCTGCGGGAAGCGATGCGGCATGGGCGGTGAAGATGCCCGGAGGCGAAGCCGGTCCCCGTTGCACCAGCACCCACCGTGGTGTCACGGCCTCGGCCGGGTGGTGTGGCGGGGGCCGGGTCATCAAGGCACCAACTCCGGAGCATCTCCACCACTGGAAGTCCCCGGCCACTGCGCCCGGTCGTCCTCGAGGTTTTTAGGTGTCAGGGGCGCCCGTACCCCTCGTGCGCGCCCATCGCTCACGTCCGGCGAGGGCTCCATCAACGAGTGTGATGCGCGCCCGTGCGTCCTCGCTGATGCCCATCAACCAGCCGGTCCAAATCTCCATCAACAAGCGTGCGCGGTAACACCGGTGCAGCCTCTCCTCCTCCTCCGGCGCGCTGACAGTGCTCTGCTCCTGCGCTCCCGGCTCCGTGGAGGCGAAAGCCGAAGGCGTCTCGAGCTGGGCGCTCCCGGCAGCTGTCGCTCGCAAGGCCGACATGGCGCGCGGGCCTTGGGCACCGCTCCCCACCAGGGGCGACACCCGCGTGACGCAGCCGCTGGTGAGCAGGGCCACTCCCAGCAGCAACACCGCCCACCTGTACGCCAGCGGCTCAGCGCGCATTGTCCACCCCCAGCCCCACCGAGGCGTAGGCCCCCGGCCGGAGTGTCCCCACCGTCTCTGGAAACAGCCGCGTCCCTCCCGTGCCCAGCGCGTACAGGCGCCCCCCGAGAAAGCGCCACCGCATCTCCGCCGCTGCAAGGTAGCGCACCCCAGGCTGTCCCAGGCCCACCGCCAGCCCCTTCACGGCCACCTCCACGTTGCGGCCCCACACCTGCACCGCCACGCGCCCGTCCACGTCCAAACGGCCCCAGGTGAAGGCCTCCGCGCCCAGCGACAGCTGCAAGTGCCGTTGCAGCCCGCCGTAGTGCACGTCATCCCAGCCAACCACCGCCTCGCCGTAGACAGAGAAGCCGTCCGGAAAGGGCGCCTCGGCCAGAGGCACGCCCTCGGGGCCCACGGCCCGGAAGCGTGCCAGCTCGTAGTCTGGGCCGAAGAAGCCTTGTCGGAAGCCGCCGTGCTGCCGGCGCACCTCCAGCCGCAACTGCGTGCTCGTCTCCAGGCGGATGAGGTACTCCCACCCTCTTCCCTCGCGCGTTGCCGCGGGCGGTGTTTCCACTCCCAGCACGGCTTCGGCCGGAGTGGCCAGGGGCTCCGCCCCTTCGACCGGCCCGTCCGCTCCTGGGGCTTGTGTCACTAGCAGAAGCACCATTCCCCACACGGATGTCATGGGGTGTACCTCGCCTTCAGGTACGCACCCTTCGAAGGAGCAGGTCTTCCCTGCCTGGCCACGGCGTTGTGGGCTCTCGAGAGCACGTACACTCCTCTCGGCGGTGGGGCGACCCGACACCTCGTGCAACCGCCGTGACACGCCAGCGTAGACATCCTCTCTGTCACGGGGCCCCAGGGCATGGGAGTGCTCCACCCAGCGTACCCACTTCCTCTGGTGCGACAAAGGCCCGCCCGGCAACGGTGAGCCAGGGCGAGAGCCGCTACGGGAGCCCCGAGCCGCAGCTCAAGAGCCGCCTCCCGAAGGGGACGAGCCACCGCTTCGTGAGCGCCTCGCTCCACAAGCTCGCCGCCGAGGTCGAGCTGGCCACACCCGAGCGCGAGCGGTGGGTGGTTCAGGTCGAGAGCTTCTACGACGCCCGCGGCCGCGTGTACCTCGAGCTGGCCGACGCGACGCCGGCCGAGGCCGCGCGCGGGGTGGCGCTCCTCAAGAAGCTGGTGGGCTGAAACTCGCTAGGGCGACCACGCGAACGCCCCTGTGACGAAGCACGCGAGGCAGGATGGCGTCATGTCGCCGCCGACCGTCGCCGAGGAGATCGAGCGCTACCTCCGCACGGGCGACGCCGACATGCTCGGCGACGCCTGGCCCGGCGACATCATGGAGCGCGGCCGCCGCCAGCACGCCGACCTTCGCGGTGCGCTCGTCGAGGAAGTCCGTCGGCTAGCGAAGGGGCACTCGCACGAGCCGGTGCCCGCGAACGTCGGCGTCGAGTTCACGCGCGCCAAGGTCGAGCCGATGGTGCGCGGGCTCTTCACGCGTGCCGAGCAAGATGTCGTGCTTGCGACTCTCGAGAAGTCCGTCGTGTATGTCACGCGCGAGACCATCGAGCCGCTCCTGCTGAACCACTCCTACGACCGCTCAGCGTGGGACCTCGCAAACCTGTACCTCCTCAGCGTCGGCGCGAAGCTGCTCGGCAAGGAGGCCCCGCGCCTCGTCGGGATCAGCGAGGAGACGACCTGCTACGTCTCGCCGGACTACTTCGCCGAGGACGATCCTTTCGCCGACTTCATCGTCCACGAGGCGGCACACATCTTCCACAACTGCAAGCGCCGCACGCTCGGCCTCCGCGAGACGCGTACGAAGGAGTGGCTGCTCGACATCGAGTACCGGCAGCGCGAGACGTTCGCGTACTCGTGCGAGGCCTACGCGTGCGTGGTGGCCCGGGCGAAGAGCCCCGCCGAGCGCAAGGCGCTGGCCGCCGACTACGGTTCCAAGGTTCGCATCTCCGAGGAGCGCGTCGACCCATCCGAGGTGGCGAGCATCGTCGCGGAGGCGGCGAGCGCGCGGAACGGCTGGAAGGTGCTCCTGGCGCGATGCGCGCCGACTACGAAGCCGCGCTCGGCGCGGCAGCTCGCCCGCGAGGCCACCGCCGCGCGCAACTCGGCTGAGGTGTGAGCGGGGCAGTCGCGCCCGCGACGGGAAATCGAGGCGGCCGAGGAAGTCGAGGTCCTTCGTCGCGCGCGCGAGGGGGCACGTCCCACACGTGCAGCATCAACGCGCCCTTGAGGACGAAGCGCGCCCGGTGCGGCGTCTTCGACAGCCGGTAGAGGAACCGCTCCATCGCGTAGTACTGCAGCAGTTCCTGGAAGGGTCGCTTCGTCGCACGCGCGTGGTTCTGGAGACACGCCTGCACGGAGGCTTCGAGGTTCTTGACGGTCACGGCATCGCCTTCAGGTAGGGTCGCATCGCGCGCTCGACGTGGCGCATGCGGGCATACTTCAACAGGACATCGAGCTTCTTGCGGCGGCGCTCGCGCCAGAGGCGCAGCGCCTCCAGCACGACGTCCATCCCGAGCTGGTTCCGGTAGCGGAAGCAGTCTGCGAGCGTCTTCTCCGGGTCGTAGACGCGGAGCAAGATTCACCAGTAATTTCAGGGCCTTGGACGAAAGTTCAAGGCCCTTTTCATTTGCCCTCCCTGCCCGTGGGCAAAATACGGGCAACCCCCCCGACGTTCTTCCCTATGGAGGGCGCGGGCGCATGGGTGAAAGCACGGGCAAGAGCCAGGACTACGCGGAGACGTGGGAGGGTGGGTTCATCCGCCACGACTCCAGTGGGTCGCAAGGTCTACGTCATCCGCCGGATGATCGACGGGCGGAACTACAAGGTCAGCACGCGGGCGACCACGCTCCGAGCGGCCATGGAGCAGCTCAAGCGGTTCGAGACGGACCCGGAGCACTACAACCCGGCGGGCTCGTTCCACGAGGCGCCCATCCACCTTGATGCGCCGCTCGCGGCTGAATTCCTCGCCTACTCGCGCGACGTGGACAAGAACAGCCCCACCTGGGTGAAGAAGCAGCAGGGCTATCTGGCGTGGTGGGCCGACCAGCTCAAGGGCCGGGACCTGCGGAAGGTCACGCTCCTCGATGACATCCTCCCCGCCCTGGAGGGGGCGAAGGCCCGGGGTCATCGGCTCGCGGTCTTCAAGCGCGTCTACTCCTGGTTGCGCAAGGTGAAGCACGTCCTCTCGGTGGCCGAGGATCCGACCTTCGGGCGGCTCACCGTGCCCCAGGCCCGGCCCGAGCAGTGGAAGCGGGACAAGGTGATCCCCGGGAGCACTACCTCCTAGCCCAAGAGCACCTTGCGCCTCACTGGCGTGACGGGATGGACGTGCAGGCGGGCACCGGCTGGCACGTCTCGGAACTGGTGCGCTTCGCCAGGATGGGCAACGTGGAGCCCTACCGGGGCGTGGCCCAGGGGATCGCGGGCGTGCTGGTGTGTCCCCAGACCAAGAGCGGCGAGCCCTTGCGCACCGCCGTGTCCGCCGAGGTGCTGGAGGCCGGGAAGCGGCTGCTGGAGCGCGGCTCGTTCAGCTTCGAGAAGTACACCCTCGCCATCAAGGGGGCCTGCACGGCGGCGGGCATCCCGCCCTTCACACCTGGACGGTTCCGGCACTCCGTCGCCACCTGGGCCATCGAGAAGGGGGCGGACCCGGCCTCGGTAGCGGCCTTCCTCAACCACAAGAGCCCGACCACCACGCGGCGCTTCTACGCGACACACGCTGTCCCGGCGAAGATCCCCACCCTGGCTTAGGACACCAAGAGCGACGGTTTCCTAAACGGGCCCCGGCGCAGAGGCCACCCCAGCAGGCGTGGTGTTGAGCCTGGCACAGCCACGACCCACAACTCCCTGCCGCTCTCCTCGAGCCAGGGCGGCCAGGGCAGCCGTGTGCCCCATGGGGGTGCTCGCCCCCCTACAGCGGCCGCGCACCGCCTTCTGGCCCCAGCCGTCTCATCCTCCGCCTCCCCGCCCCAGCCCGCCGCCCAGCAAGAGGGCCCCCATTCCGCCATTACCTACCGCGCCGCTCGGGGATACTGTGGTGCTCCAAGATTCAGGCTAGCCGAGGTGAACCGGCTCGCGGCACGGAGAGTGCTAGCTCCATGGACACGAAGAACGCGGTGGAGAAGCGACTGGACTGGTTGAACGACCAGTGGGTGGAGTTCGCGCAATCACCCGACGCGCGGCTGCTGCGCTGGGTGGTGGAGCCCGGCGAGGTGCGCATGGTCGAGGCCTGGCTGAAGAAGGAGAGTGACGAGCGCACCGGGGAATGTCCGGACCTCTTCCTGCGATTCGACCAGCCCTTCGTGCAGCCGGAGGCATATGGGCTGGAGCTGCGCGAGACCTTGGTGGCGATGGTGGAGGAGACCCAGGAGGGGGTGAGCCTCGGACCGGTGACTCCCGGGCAGTCGGGAGCGGAGGCCTTCTTCAGCGCCTGCGAGGCGTTGCAGCGCCATTACGAGTCCGTCTGCGAGGTGTTGGCGGTGGTGCTGGTGCCGGGGGAGGTGGTGGAGGTGAAGGCCTGGCGGCAGTGGCTGGAGAAGGCCTTGACGCACCTGCGCTCGCCGAAGGTGCGGGTGGCGGTGCTGGATGATGTGCGGGTGAGGGCGCTGGAGCCGCTGGCACAGGCGGATCCCAAGCGCGTCATGACGGCGGTGGCGGACCTGGACATGGCGGGGGCCATGGAGGAGGTGGCGCGGGGGCGGCGGGCCTGGACCCGGCGGGAGGGCGCTACCGGGAGCTGCTGGTGCGGCTGGGCAATGCGGCGGGCCGCGGCGAGCTCAACCTGGTGACGCGATTGGGGGAGGAGGCGGTGGCGCTGGCGGCCGGGCAGGGGTGGATGGCACTGGTGGTGGCGGCGCGCTGGGCCATGGGAGGGGCGCTCCTGGTGGCCAGCAAGCCCAAGGAGGCGCTGGAGCACTACCGCCAGGCGGAAGCGGTCGCGGTGGATGCCGAGGCCCGGGGTGAGCCCCAGGGGGCTGAGCTGCGGCTGAAGTCCCGCATGGCGATGGGGGCGGTGCTGGTGACGATGCAGGACTGGGCGCGGGCGGCCGTGCTCTACGAGGAGTCGGCCCCCATGGCGCGCACGCTGGCCGATGCGCGCCTGGAGCTGGAGTGCTGGCGCATGGCGAGCTTCTGCCGAGAGTCCGAGCAGGAGCTGGACAAGGCCTGGGAGAGCGGCGAGCTCGCCTGGGAGGTGGGCCAGGCGCTCGTGCCCGAGGAGCGTGCCACCTCGACGCTTCCCTACGTGGCCGAGGCGAGGGTGCGGCTGGGCCGGGTCCGCCAGGGTGAGGCCGCCGCGCGGCGCCTGGAGGCCGAGGCGGAGTCGATTCTGGGCAAGGAGTGGCGGCCCGTGACCCAGGCCCCGGGCGGCCACGCAGGAGGTCAGGCGGCATGATGCCGGCGGTCAAGCACCTGGATCCGGTGTTGGGAATTGACCTCCATTTCATCATCACCCCTCCCGGGGCGGTGGTGCCCATTCCCCACCCGCATATCGGCATTGTCTTCGACCCGTTCGACTACATCCCCATCATCGGCTCCACGGTGTTGGTCAATGGATTGCCACGGGCGCAGGCGGGAACGGGCGGTGTGACGCTGCCGCCCCATTTCCCCATTGGTGGCGCCTTCGCCAAGCCGCCCGGCAACGAGAACGAGACGTTCATGGGCAGCTCCACGGTCCTCGTGGATGACGAGCCCTTCACCTACATGACGCTGCCGGTGTTGAGCTGTCAGGACATCGGCATGCCCTCGCCGCCGCGCAAGCGGGGACCGGGGGCCAAGACGCTGCTGCTTCCCACCTCGATCGCGCTGTCCATTCCGGCGGGGCCGCCCGTGATCGTGGGAGGGCCGCCCACGATTTCCCTCTCGGGGTTGATGATGAGGCTGGCCCTGGGCGCGCTGCTCAAGGGGCTCAAGAAGCTGCGCCAGCTGCAGAAGGCCAGCCGGAAGATGAAGGCCGTGTCCGATCGCCTCCACAAGGCCTTGGACAAGGTCCTGGACAAGGTGGGGTTGGGCAAGGGCGGGCGCGATTGGCTCCACAAGAAGCTCTGCACCCTCACCGGACACCCCGTGGACGTGGTGTCGGGGCGCGTGGTGACCGAGGCGGTGGACTGGGAGCTACCGGGGCCCATTCCGCTCAAGTTCGAGCGCAACTACTCCTCGAGCCTCTCCTGGCGCGACTCGCCGGTGGGCCACGGCTGGAGCCACTCGCTGGACCTGGCGGTATGGGAGGCGCCGGGGAAGGTGGTGTTCCGGGCGGAGGATGGGCGGGAAATCGAATTCGATGTGAGCCATTTCCCCAAGCAGCGGGCGCCCCTGGGCCAGGCGGTATTCGCGCCGGTGGACCGGCTGACCCTCAGGCGGATGGGGGAGCTGCAGTGGAGCGTGGAGACCGCGGGCGGGCTGGTGCACGAGCTGCGCTACGTCGGAGGCGGGCAGCCCGGGTTGTGCCGGGTGACGCGCACGCGCAACCGGACCGGGCATGCCATTCATTACGAGTATGACGAGCACGGGCGATTGGACTGGGTGGTGGACAGCGCGCGGCGGCGGCTGCGCCTCGAGCACGACGCGAAGGGACGGTTGGTGCGAACGTGGTTGCCCCACCCCACGCAGCCGGGGCTCGTGCCCTACAACCGGTATGTGTACTCGGAAGCGGGCGACCTGGTGGCGGCCCATGACGCGCTGGAGCACTCCGCCCGCTACGAGTACAGCGGCCACCTGTTGGTGCGCGAGACCGACCGCACCGGCCTGAGCTTCTACTTCGAATACGAGGGGGAGGGGGCGGACGCCTGGTGCGTGCACACCTGGGGCGATGGCGGCATCTACGACCACCGGCTCTTCTACAACAGGGAGAAGGGCGTCACCGAGGTCACCAACTCCCTGGGCGACACCACCGTGTATTTCTCGGATGGCCGCGGCGTGGTGGTGAAGGAGGTGGACCCGCTCGGCAATGTCTGGCGGCGCGACTTCGACGAGGCCATGCGTCTGGTGAAGGAGGTGGACCCGCTCGGTAATGCCACACTGTATGAGTACGATAAGCAAGGCAACCTGACCAAGCAGTCCGGGGCTGCCGGGGCCACCGTATGTATCAAGTATGACGAACGCAATCTCCCCGTGTGTGCCACCGATCCGATGGGGGGAGAGTGGAGCTGGCAGTATGATTCCTGGGGTCAACTGGTTGAGGAAGTCAACCCTCTGGGAGAGCGGCAGCGGTATGTGTATTCGGGGAGCTTGTTGGTAGCCTTCGTGGGCGCGCAAGGCGGACGGACGACCCTGACCTATGATGAGTCCGGAAGCCTGGCTGGAATGAAGGACCCGGCAGGCAGTCAGGTATGGCTCAAGCACGACAGGCTCGGGCGGCTCGTGAACGCGAGAGACGAGCATGGTGCAACCTGGCGCGTCACGCGGGACATCCTTGGCCGCGAGATCCGCCAGGAAGAGACAACAGGCGATACGCTGGAGATGAGCTACAACGCGGAAGGCTACCTGCTGGAGATCCGGGGAGCGCTGCGGCAGGTCACCTTCGGTTACGCGGGATTCCATCAGATTGCCAGCCGGCAAGAAGGGGGCGCGCGCTTCCTGTTCAGGCGCGACACGGAAGGCCAATTGGTGGAGGTGGTGAACGCGGCGGAGGAAGCCTACCGGTTCGAGTTGGATGCCTGTGGTCGTGTCACCCAGGAGATAGGGTTTGATGGCAGGACTTGGCGGTATGAATACGACGCAGCGGGCCGTCCTTGCCGGGTCGTCCATCCCAGTCAGCGCGCCGACCGGTTTGCCTTCGACAAGGCGGGTCGGCTGAGCGAAGTGCTCTACGGGGATGGGTCCTTCCGCCGTTTCCGCTACCGCCCGGATGGCATGCTGGTGGAAGCCGAGTGCGAGAGCGGAAACGTGGTGCTCGAGCGTGACGCGGTAGGCCGAGTGGTGCGCGAGCAACAGCCGTGGGGTTGGGTGGCGTCAGACTATGAGACAGGCACTGGGCGGGTTCAGGTCCGCAGCTCGCAGGGGTCACAGCAGCAGATCGTCCGGGATGTGCTGGGTCAGGTGCAGAGTCTGACAATGACCTCGCCTCGCAGGCCCGCCCCCTGGGTGGCATGGTTCGCCAATGCAGGTGGGCAGGAGGTGGAGCGACGGTTCCCGGGAGGTGTTGTTTCAAGCTGGCAGTACGATGCCGCAGGCCGTCCGCTCACCCACTTCACCCGAGTGAGAAGCGAGCTCGAGTTGCAGCGAGCCTACCGGTGGCGGGGAGAGGAGCAACTCGCCGCCTTGATCGATGCATGGCAAGGTACAACCAGCTACCTCCACGATGCGCGCGGCAGATTGGTGGGCGCCAGACTGGCGGATGGCAGCTCGCAGTACCACGTCATGGATTCGGTGGGTAACCTCTTCAAACAGCCGGACAGGAGTGACCGGCACTACGGTCGCGGGGGATGGCTGGAGCAGGCAGACGGCGTACGCTACACCTACGACGAGGAGGGCAATCTCACCGCTCGTCATGAGCCGGATGGAGGGGTCTGGCGCTACTTCTGGAGCGGCACTGGACTGTCGCGCGAGATCCACCGCCCAGACGGCAAGTGCGTCCGTTTCGAGTACGATGCTTTTGGCCGCCGGACGCGCAAGCAACTCCTGGCTCAGGGTGATGGCCCGGCCGAGCGTGTCGAGTCCGAGAACCGCTGGCTTTGGGATGGCCCCCTTCCGCTCGAGGAAGAGTCATCCCTCGATGGGCTCACGACCTGGGTCTTCAAACCCGATACCCTGGCACTGCTTGGCAAGGAAGATGATGCCGGCCGTTACTCCGCGGTGACCGATCACCTGGGTGTACCCTCTTCGCTCTACGACGAAGCCGGTCAACCGGCTTGGCGTGCGGCGCTGGACCTCTTCGGGTGTCCCCAGGTGGAAGTGGATGGGACGCCTTGCCCCTGGCGATGGCCGGGGCAGTACGAGGATCCGGAGACCGGGCTCTACTACAACCGCTTCCGCTATTATGATCCACGTACAGGCTGCTATATCAGCCAGGATCCCATCCGACTGGCAGGAGGACTCGAGCTTTATGCCTATGTGCCTGATCCTCTCATTTGGATGGATCCCTTCGGCCTCGCGGGCATTCTCAACAGGGGCGGGGCATTTTCCGTGCTTGACAAAGCCAAACTGGCGGGCCAAGTGGGTCACCATATGCCGCAGAATGCCTTCCTCCAGCTGGTTGGCATTCCGAGAGGTGCTGGACCTGCGCTGGGTATGACGGATGCGGACCATGCGCTGACTCGCACCTTCAGGGGCAAGGGCAAGTTCACCATGCGTATCGACGCGGGCTTGTCCGCACGGCAGCGGCTGGCCCTCGACATCCGAGACATCCGAAAGCTCTTCGGATCCAAATATAACAAGGGATTGAGGGAAGTCATCGAATATGCGCAGAACCATCCTGACTTCAAGAAGCCTCCCAAGGCTCCATGCAAGTGAAAGGCTCAGCTCATGACTCGAACCATGGAAAAGTGGGGACCCCAGCTGGAGCAATCCGGGTGGATCGTCATTCCTGGTGACGCCAGCGCTTCGCACCTCTTTGGTGGCCGTTCATGGCAAATCCAGGGAGGAGCCGATTCATTTCCAGCACCGGGGCTGTTGCTATCCCTGGACCTGGGAGCCCTGCCGGAGGCGGGCTTCGCGGCAGGGTCTCAACTTCCCCTGGCGCTCCATTACAACTGCGATCTGGGCGAGCAAGCGCAGGAGTACGAGTTCGATGTGCAGACAAAGCAGATCAAGTGGCTCGCGGGTAATTGTGCCTCCGGGCATCCACTTCCCCTTGAGGATCGGCTTCCCGAGCCACTGCCCGAGCGGCACGTGTCACTTCGTCCCATGACGCGTGACGAGGTTCCCGGTGATGAAGACCGGTATTGGGCGGCGTGTGACAGTTTCTTGGGGGGGAGTGGTTTTCTCCGGGTCCTGGGTGCTCCCGTCTGGCTCTCGGAGCCGATGGAGGCAGTCTGCGGTTGCGGACAGCACATGCGGTATGTTGCCAGCCTGGGGTATGAGGTATTTGGCAGACCCTCGCTATTTCTCGAGGGGGAGCAGGTGCTCTTTTTGGGAGAGATGGCGTTCTACTTCTTCCTCTGCGCGGATTGTCGCCGGGTCCGCGTGCTCTCCCAGTCCTCGTGAGCAGGCGTCAGCTGGCCGCGTGCTTCGAGGAGGCCCCGCCCGAGCAGCAGCGGGAGTGGCGCGAGGCCATCGCGCGGCACCACCAGCAGCTCGCGGTGTGGGCGGAGAATTGCCCGGAGAACTTCCGCGCGCTCGAGCGGCTCGTCTTCGCGGAGCGGGCCCGCCTCGACGGGCGCTCGGAGGAGGCGACGCGGGCCTACGAAGAGGCCATCCGCGTGGCCCGGGAGAACGGGGCCACGCAGTACCTGGGGCTGGCCTTCGGGCTCCACGCGAGCGCGCTGGCGGCGCAGATGCTCAAGGGCCAACTCACCCTGAAGAGCAAGGGGCCGGGCCAGGGCGCCGTCGCCACGCTGGAGCTTCCACTCACCTCGGCAGGGGCTCCGTAGCGGCCTGGTAGAGTCAGCCCCCGAGCTTCGTGAACTGATGGGGGTAGCTCGACGCCGGTCCGGAGGCGAGCTCCACGAACAGGCTCACCTCGAAGTAGATGGCGCCCACTCCGGCCACCACCTCACCGACGTAGGCGTTCCGCCTCCTCACCCGGCGTGAAGAGCTTGATCCGCCGCGTACCCGCGCAGGTGCCATCCATCGTCCAGAGGTCGTTGTGTCTTCCTCGTCCTGGGCGAAGAAAATGACTCACATCGCAGCTCGCCAGCGCAACAATCATTGTCACCCCCGCACATACCAGCGAACCCCATAGGGGTAACCATGTATGGGGGTTGCTCGATCCACCCCCATGTCAGACGGGGCGGGTACTGGTGCAGCACGCGTCTCTTCCGGGATACGGCTGAATTCCAGGGAAGAACACTCCTCGACAGGGATCACAATGAGCGACTCAGTGGCGATGGAGGCCGCCTCGTTCTACGACGGGCTCCTGACGGATGGTCTTGCCGGACCGATGCACGAACAGTTCGCGGACGCCATGCGCGCCCGAAAGCTGCTCTTCGGAGACAGGCTCCGCTGCAACGTGCTCCGTCCTCGCTTCATTGGCGAGCGCACCTATCAGGAGGTGCAGCGCGGGGCCGTCGTCGTCACCCGCGCGCTGACGAGCCTCCACGACCGGCTCGCCCGCAGCGCGGAACTGCGCCAGGAGCTCGGCGTCCCTCCCCTCATCGAGGCGTTCGCGAATCTCGACGGCGGCACGGCGGTGGACCCCATCGTCGGGCGCCTCGATGGTCTGTTGGACACCACGGGGAGCATCCAGTTCATCGAATACAACCCCATCCCCGGGGCCAGCATCGAAGTGGATGAGCTCGCGGATATCTTCCGCGAGTTGCCGCCCATGCGGCGGCTCGCGGAACGCTACGACTGCTACGCGCCACCCACCCGGCCGCCGCTGATGGAAGCGCTGCGCAGGAGTACCGCCCAGATGGGTGTGGGCGCCCGGCCCCCGGGCGTGGCCATCGTCGGTGTCATCGCCGCCAAGAACCAACCCAGCATCGACACGCTGCAACAGTTCCTGCAACAGCAGGGAGCGCCCGTGCGGGTGGCCTCGCCCGTGGACGATTGGGAGCTCCTCCCGGAGGGTCTCCATGTCGGGGGCACCCGGGTGGATGTCCTCGTCTTCCCCTACATCGCCACCGCGTTGGAGCTGGTCACGCGCCACAGCGCCCGCCACCCCGTGGTCGAGGCGGTCCGCTCGGGGCGGGCCTTTATCCTCAATGGCATGTTCCGCAGCATGCTCCTGGGCTCCAAGCAGCTCTTCGCGCTCCTGAGTGATCCGGAGTGCGCCCACCTGGGAGACCCGGAGCTCATCGCGGAGGCCCGCTCCTACGTGCCGTGGACCCGGCGGGTGCGAGAGGGAAAGACAATCCACGAGGGCCGGAAGGTCGACCTGCTGGAGCATGTCCGCGAGCACCGCGAGCGCTTCGTGCTCAAGCCGGAGCATGGCACCGGTGGAGAGGGCGTCGTGCTCGGCCGGGAGTGCTCGGCGGAGGACTGGGAGGCGGCCCTGGAGCGCGCACGGGCAGTCCCCCACGTCGTGCAGGAGCGTGTCGAGACGCCCCGTGAGTCCTATCCCGTCCCGTCCGTGGAGGGCTTGCGCTTCGAGGAGCATCACTCGGATCTCAATCCCTACGTCTGGAGTGACAGCTCCGTGTCCGGCTGCATGGTGCGTCTGGCGAAGGGCGCACTGCTCAACATGAACGCGGCGGGCTCGATGACCCCCCTCTTCGTCATCCGTGGCCGGCGGTGAGCCGCCCCCCTCCCCCGAGGACATCCCCCATGACCACTGCTCCAAAGCCGAATTCCACTCCTCCGCCAATGCCTCACCACCTGCGCTCCCTGGGATACGGCTGGTCGGTGTGGAAGGACTTCCTGCTGCGCGGCGCGGGCTTTCCCGTGAAATACATCCTCCAACTGGGGAGCCCCGAGCTCGCCAGGAGCGTCGACCGGATGCTCGAACTCGAGCGGGAATTGCGTGAGGCGATCGCCACCGCGGACCGGCTCTGTGAGCAGCAGCAACACCAGCTCCATGGCCCCCGGTGGAAGTTGCTCACCCGGGTGCGCAAGGCATTGAGGACGGGCCACTACGCGAAGCTGGCGGAGTGGGACGGACCCGGAGCGGAGGAATTGGAGCGGGTGCGCCGGGCGGCGGAGGTGCTCGAGGCCCACCGGCTCCAGACGGGTCAGGCCCTGGAGTGGGAAAACCTGCGGCTGGGCACGGAGCTGCGACACTTGTCCCGGCAGGAGCGCTTTGGGGAGGCGGTGCTCTGGCAGAACCGCACCGCCTATCACACGGGCGTGAGGCACCTGCTGGAGACCCCCGTGGGCGATCGGAGCAGCTCCGCTCGCTCCAAGGAGCGCTTCGTCGCCAACTACGCCCAGCGCTACTGCACCAAGAACGACTCCATCGGATTCTTCGGGCCCACGGCCTGGGGGGAATTCCTGGAGGAGGGGGCGCCGCTCACCTGCCGTCCCGGACCCGACCTCCTCGGCGCCAGGCGGACCTTCCTGGAGTATTGGGCCGTGGACGCGCTGTGCGCCGTGCTCTCCGCCCTGCCCGACATGCGGCCCTGGATGGCGCCCCGGCGCATGCCCCTCGTCCGGCTCGAGGGCTCGACCCTGTACACCCCACTGGGCACCGATGAGCTGGAGCCCCTCGAGGCCCGGGTGTTCGCGGCGTGTGACGGAGAGCGGACCGCAGCGTCCATTGCTCGCAGCCTGCTCGAGGAGCCCCCGCCCGGCCCGCGCACCGAGCAGGACGTCTACGAGGTGCTCGAGGGGCTCGCCTCCCGGAGGCTCATCTTCTGGGCGCTGGAGGTACCCACGTCGGGCCGGAGCACCTTCACGGGCATCCTGCGCGCGCAACTCGAGCGCATCGAGGACGCGCCCCTGCGTGAGCACGCGCTGTCCATGCTGGGCGAGTTGGAAGCCGCCCGCGAGTCCGTGGCCCGCGCGGCCGGCGACGTCGGAGCCCTGGACGTAGCCCTGGGGCAGGTGGAGGAGACGTTCTCCCGTCTCACCGGCGCCGCCTCCTCCCGCAAGGGGGGCCAGCTCTACGCGGGGCGCACCCTCATCTACGAGGACTGCCGCCGGGACATGGAGATCTCCGTGGGCCCGCAGCTGCGCGAGCGGCTGGGCCCCACGCTCGCCCTGCTGCTCCAGGGCAGCCGCTGGGTGACGTACCACATGAGCCTCGCATACGCGGACGTGTTCATGCGGCTCTACGAGGAGGCCCGGAGCGAGGCGGGCTCGGACACGGTGGAGATGACCCACTACTGGGTGCGCATGGCCGAGCAGATCCCCAAAGCCGGCGGCAGCTTCCCGGAAACGGTGCAGGCCGTGCTCACCGAGTTCCAGCGTCGCTGGTCGGCACTGTTCGGACTTCCCTCGGACGCCCGGCGGATCGAGCTGTCCAGCCAGGCGCTCCTGCCACGCATCGCCGAGACCTTCGGCGCCCCCGGGCCCGGCTGGCCCACGGCCCGCCAGCACTCACCGGACATCATGATCGCCGCGAGGAGCGTCGAGGACATCGCGCGGAACGACTACCGGTTCGTCATCGGCGAGCTCCACATGGGGATGAACACGATCGACCAGGAGCTCTTCTCCGATGACCACGACCAGCCCTCCCTGCTCGGCGAGTGGATGGGCCACGACCTCCAGCGGGGGCGCGTCACGCCCACCATTCCGAAGGCCATCGCCTCCAGCCGCGCCTCCTATGGCCTCACCTGGCACCCGGAGGACGCCTGCGTCGAGTTCGAGGAGGCCCGCTCCTTCCGTTCCCGGTACCGGACGTTCGCCATCGCCGATCTGGTGATTCAACGGCTCGATGGGCGGCTCCAGGTCCGCACCCGGGATGGGCGCGAGCGGTGGGACCTCATCGCCTTCCTCGACGCCCTGCTGTCCAGTCCCCGTATCTCGATGCTGCCCGCCGCCTCGCACACGCCCCGTATCACCGTGGATGGCGTCGTCGTGTGGCGCGAGAGCTGGCAGTTCACGCCGGAGGACATGGCCTTCGCCCATCGCGAGTCCGCGCTGGAGCGGTTCGCCGGGGCCCGGGAGCTGGCCCTCGCCCATGGCCTGCCCCGGTTCATGTTCGTCAAGGCCTCGGCCGAGAAGAAGCCCTGCTACCTCGACCTGTGCAGCCCGCTCTACGTCGAGAACCTGGCGCACCTGGTCCGCCGCTCCACCTCCATCACGCTGAGCGAGATGATCCCCGCCCCCGACGAGTGCTGGCTGTCGGATGCCCGGGGCGACACCTACACCTGCGAGCTGCGCATCGTGGCCGTGGATCCAGAGCCGTGGTCCCCGCGCCGGGTCCCCGAGTCGCAAACCCCCACCGCGAGGCCCGAATGAAGCCCTCCCTGATCGCCGAGGTTGTCGAGCACTACCACCAACTCCTGATGGACGAGCACCTGGAGAGCACCCTGGAGGTGCTCGCCCGCCGGCTCGGGCGGGGGCAGCTCGTCTTCGACGGCCGCTCCGTCTGTGAGGTATTGCGTCCGCGCTTCATCGAGGCCCAGGTGCACGAGGACGCGTGGTACGCCTCCAGGCAGGTGATGAAGGGACTGGCGTCTCTCTACCGGCATGCCGCTCGGGATGGCGCGCTCCGCCGCACCCTGGGGCTGATGGCCGAGGAGGATGCGCTGGTCCGGATCGATGCCATGGGGCGGGTGCCCTGTGTCGTCAGCCGGCTGGATGGACTGCTGGGGGAGGATGGCCAGCTCAAGTTCATCGAGCACAACACCACCCCGGGGGGCATCGTCTTCACGGATTCCCTCTCGGCGGCCTTCCAGGAGATGCCCATCATTCGGGTGATCGCGAACCGCTACGCGATGGCCGGTCCGAGCGCCCGCGCCGGATTGAGCCATGCCCTGCGCGAGCTGCGGGGCCTGCCGGGCAAGAACGGCTCGCGGAGCCTGACCGTCATTGGACTGACAGGGGGCGAGGGAGGATCCGAGCTCAAGAATCAATCCGAGGCGAGGATGCTCCTGAAGCAGGTGGCGGAGCAGGGCGTCCGCGTGACGACCGCCCGGCTCGACGAGGAATGGAGCCTGCGGGACGGCACGCTCTGGCGCGAGGGCGTCTCGGTGGAGCTCATCCTCTTCGCCTCTCGCGCGGCCGCGGAGTCCTTGCTGCGGGAGCACGGCTCCGACCATCCCATCGTGAAGGCGGTCCAGGGCGGCGCGGCTTTCGTCTTGAATGGGATGTTCCGCTCCGCGCTCCTCTATTCCAAACAGCTCTTCGCGGCGCTGAGCGATCCCGCGTTCTCCTACCTCTTCGATGCGGACACGGCCACCGCCTTCCGCCGCTACATCCCCTGGACACGCATCGTGCGTGAGGGAAGGACCCCGTATGAGGGGCGGACGGTGGATCTCCTGCCCTTCGTCGCCGAGCACCGGGAGCGGTTCGTCCTGAAGCCGGGGCGCGGCTACGGCGGAGACGGCGTGGTGCTGGGCTGGAAGTGCACGTCCGAGCAATGGGCCCGCGCGCTCCAGCATTTCCTCGAGGAGCGGCCCGGGGTCGTGCAGGAGCGGGTGCACGTCCCCACGGAGGCCTATCCCGTCCTCCAGGAGGGCCGGCCCGTCTTCGAGGAGCACTACGGGGATCTCAATCCCTATGTCTGGGGTGACTCACACGCGGAGGGCTATTGCGTGCGGGTGGCGCGCAATCCCTTGCTGAACATGAGCGCGGGCGAAGGCCAGATGGTGCCGCTGTTCGTCGTCGACCGCAGGTGATGCCAGGAGCAGTGCAAGCGATACGGAGCAAAGTCTTGGGAACCGGGGCTCAACGCCCGTTGCTCATGTCCTTGAAGTCCGCGGCCGACAGACCGTGCCGGCGCAGCAGCTCGTAGAAGTCGGTGCGGTTGCGCCCCGCCATGCGTGCCGCGGCGCTCACGTTCCCTCCGCAGCGACGCAGGGCCTCGATCAGGTAGTCGCGCTCGAAGGCGTCACGCGCCTCGCGGAGGGTGGGCAGCGGGGCCTCGGTCCCGAGCAATCGGGGAGTGCTGGCACCGGGTGCGCTCTCCTCCGCCGATGGGTGCTCGGAGCGAGGGGACGGCTGCACGAGGTGGATCAAATGCTCCGCCCGCAGCTCCTCGGAGGCCGCCAGCAGGACGGCTGCCTCCATCACGTTGAGCAGCTCGCGCACGTTGCCCGGCCACGAGTAGTCCCGCAGAATCTGGAGGGCATCCGCGCTCAGGCGCGGCACCCGCATCCCGTTGTGTGCCGCGGCCCGCTCCAGGAAGAGCTGGGCCAGCAGCGGAATATCCTCCGGGCGCTCGCGCAACGACGGCATGGTGATCGGCACCACGCACAGCCGGTAGTAGAGATCCTCGCGGAAGCGCCGCACCTCCACCTCCTCGCGGAGATCCCGGTTGGTGGCCGCCACCACCCGCACGTCCGCCTCCTCCTCGGTGCTCGAGCCCACCCGGGTGTAGCGCCGCTCCTGCAACACCCGCAGCAGCTTCACCTGCACGCTGGGAGGCGCCTCCCCCACCTCGTCGAGGAAGAGCGTCCCGCCCCGAGCGGCCCCGAAGAGCCCCTCGCGCGACTGGGTGGCGCCGGTGAAGGCCCCCTTCACGTGGCCGAACAGCTCACTCTCCAGCAGCTCCGGAGGCAGCGCCCCGCAATTCACCGCGACGAAGGGCCCGTGCGCGCGACGGGAGAGCCCATGCAGCAACCGCGCGGCGAGCTCCTTGCCCGTGCCCGACTCGCCGAGCACCAATACCGTGGCATCCGACGGCGCCACCCGGGCGATGTGCGCACGCACCTGGGTGATGGCCGGACTTCCGCCAATCAGCCGCTCGCGAGGAACGCCGGCCACGATGCGGCGCAGGTCGTCCACCTCGCGTTGCAAGGTCGTGCGCTCGAGCGCGTGCACCAGCTTCTGCACCAGCTCGTGGTCCTGGAAGGGCTTGGTGAGGAAGCCATAGGCGCCCCGGCGCATGGCCTCCACCGCCGTCTCGATGGTCCCGTGCGCGGTGAGGATGACCACCGGCAGCTCCGGGATGCGCTCGCGCGCCAGGGCGAGAATCTCCAGGCCATCCGCGTCTCCCAACCGGAGGTCGAGCACCATCGCGTCGACCTCGCCGCGATCCACCCGCGCGAGCGCCTGCTGGCCCGTGGGGACGATCGACACCCGCATCCCCTGTGCCTCCAGGCGCAGGGAGATGAGCTCACACAGCTCGAGGTCATCATCCACCACCAGCACGCGGTTGGCGGGAGAGGACAGGGGCTGGGAGGACGGGCTCATGCGGGGCTCCGGTCGGAGGGCGACAGAGACGGCGTCGCATCGGAAGAGTAGCGGGACGAGACGGGGCGATCGAGCGGGATCCAGACGGCGAAGGCCGCTCCCGGGCCAGGCTCGTCGAGGAGCGCCACCTCGCCTCCATGCATGCGCATCATCTCGCGCGCCAACGGCAGGCCCAGGCCAATCCCGGGCGTGGAGGCGTTGTTGCCCACGGGCGAGGTGAAGAAGCGCTCGAAGAGCCGGTCGCGCTCCTCGGGCCGGACTCCCGGCCCCTCGTCGCGAACCACCACCCGGGCCCAGGAGGAGCCGGATGCGTCGTGTCCCGGAGGTCCCTCCTGGGTGACGGTGCGCACCATCCGAACCTTCTGCCCCCGCGAGGAGACGCGGATGGCGTTGCCCAGGAGGTTGGCCACCGCGCGCTCGATGAGGGCGCCGTCGAGCAACGCGGGAGACAACGCCCCCTCGGTCTTCAACTCCAGCTCGACCCCGGCCGCATCGGCCTCACTCCGCATGTCCTCCATCGCGCGGAGGAGCACGTCATCCAGCAGGCAGCCCGCCTCGCGCCGCAGGGCCTTTCCAGACTTCACGCGCGACATGTCGAGCAACGCGGACACCAGGCGGATCTCCCGCTCGCAGGCACTGCGGGCCAGCTCCACCACCCGCCGCTGCTGCTCATTGAGTGGACCGGTGGTGCCATCCGCCATCAGCCCGAGCGCGGTCCGCAGCCGCGTGAGCGGCGTCCGGAGATCGTGCGACACGGAGGCCACGAAGGCGTCCTTGAGCTGATCGATCTCCGCCAGGCGCGCGCGCGTCCGCTCCAGCTCGGAGGCCAGCTCCTGCACCTCGAGCGGCCCTCCCACCGGGGCGATGGGGTTGAAGTTCCCCTGTCCCACCTGCTGGGCCTGCGTGGAGAGCAACTCCAGGGGACGGGTCACCCCTCGCGCCATCCAACGCGCCACGCCCCAGGCGGCCAGCACCGCCAGGGCGCCGAACACCAGCCCCACGCCAATCGCGGTGGCGCCAATGGCATAGGCCTCGGCTTCCCGCTCGAGGACCACCTCGTGAAGGGAGTGCACGATGGCGATCCACGCATCCGTGAGGCTCTCGTCCCAGGAGAGCCGCTTCTCACGCATCACGGGATCGAACAGGCGGGCGCAGGTGTTCTCCTCGATGACGTACCGGGCGTACGTGCGGTAGTGATCCGCCGTGCTCCGGATGCTCGGCTGGATGGACTCTCCGTGCTCGGCCAGCAGCGTCTCCAGCTGATGCAATGGCGCCAGCATGGAGCTCGCCACCCGTGGCCCCACGGTCGGGTCGCGCTCACAGGCCAGGATGGCGTGCCGAGCGGCGACCTCGATGCCCCAGGCGGCCTGATGAACGGCCTCCTCTTCCTGAACCTTCCCCAGATGTTCCTCGCGGATCTCCGTGAGGAGGCTCGTCATACGAACCAGGGCCACCACGGCGAACGCGGCGGCACCAAGAAGGACGGCGGTGAGCAGGGCGTGGGAGATGAGCAGACGCTGAACGAGGCGCATGTCTTGTGCGGGCTCCGAGGAGCGCGTCCTAACGCGCTCCTCATGACCATGCACGCGTGAGTGTATCCGGTTGTTCACCTTCCAGTCGTAGCGTCGGCTGGAACAGACAGGTGTCTGTTCAACCCCCCAGGAGCGGTGTCGGCTCGCACCGACAGGGGGACACGTCCACAGAGGGGAAGGGGTGCGGCACGCGGCGTGAAGAGAGGCGTGGGCATCATGCTCGAACAACACTCGCCTGGAGCCGCGGATCGCCTTCGCCTGCTGTGGCAGGACTGGAAGCAGATGGTGTCGCCCAAAACGCTCGGGCAGGATCTGTCCGGAGCCATCACGGTGGCGTGCGTGGCGCTTCCGCTCAATCTCGCGCTCGCGGTGGCCTCGGGGCTGCCAGCCAGCGTGGGCCTCATCAGTGGAGCAATCGCCGGAGTCGTGGCCGGACTGTTGGGAGGTGCCCGCCTGCAGGTGACGGGGCCCGAGGCGGCGCTGGTGCCCATCGTGCTCCTCCTGGTTCAACGCCATGGAATCGAAGGCATGGTCGTGGCCACCCTGCTCTGCGGGCTCCTCCAGATCATGCTCGGACTGATGCGGGTGGGCCGGCTGGCGAAGCTGCTCCCCGCACCAGTGGTGCGTGGGTTCATGGCGGGTATCGGGTTGATCCTCCTCAACGTCCAGCTGCCCAGACTGCTGGGGTTGCCGAAGAGCACCGGCTCGCTCTCCTCGCTGCTCACCCAGGGAGGCGCATTGCCCGTGCACTGGGGTGGCCTCGCCCTCGGAGTGTTGGTGATTGTCTGCATGGTGGGCCTGCCCCGGGTGCAACGGCGGGTGCCCTCGGTGTTGGTGGGGCTCGTGGTCGCCACGGCGATTGGCGCACTGCTGGGTCCGGAGCTGGCGCGCGTGGGGAGCCTGCCCCCGGGACTGCCTCCGCCTCAGTTGCCCTCGCTGGAGGGAGTGGACTGGCGCGCGCTTCTTCCCGACGTCCTCTCGCTCGCCATCCTCGCGTCCCTGGGCTCGCTGATGTCGGCCAGCGCCATTGATCAGTTCCCCGGGTTCGAGAAGAACCAGACCGACCATGATCAGGAGCTGATGGCGCAGGGAATGGCGAACCTCGCGTCCTCGCTCTTCGGCGGCATGCCGGTGATGGGCGCCATCGTCCGCTCCTCGGTTGCCATCCAGGCGGGAGCCCGCACCCGCGCGGCGACCGTGCTCCATGCGATCCTGCTGCTCGGGGTGTGCCTCGTGGCCGGACAGCTCGTCGCTCGCGTGCCCATCGCCGCCCTGGCGGGCATCCTCGTGGTCGTCGGCGTGCGGTTGCTGGATCTGAAGGGAGTGCGCGCGCTGTGGGAGAAGGAGCGCCCCCAGGTGGCGGTGGTCGCGGTGACCGCGTCCGTCATCGCCTCGGTGGATCTCCTGCTCGGGCTCGGCGCGGGAGTGGCGCTCTCCATCGGGCTGGTCCTGATGAGGCGGCCTCGCACGGAGGTCCAGACGCGCATCCTGCGGTTGGATGGACGCCCCTACTTCCGCAGCCTGGGCGCGGCCGCCGCCGGGCAGGATGATCGGCCGCCGCTCCAGCGCATCCGCGTCCGCGGGCCGCTCGACTTCCTCTCCCCGGGCGTCCTCAATACGGCGCTCGCCAATCATCCCTCCCCGAGGTACCTCGTGCTCGATCTCTCCGCGGTGCCCTACATGGACGCGACGGGCCTTCAGGCCGTGTTGGATCTCCGGGAGAGCGTCGTCGTACGCGAGGGGATGGTCGTCGTGGTCGCCCGGAACGAGGTGGCCAAGATGATCGAGCAGGGGGGATTCCCTCGGAACACTCCGTCGGCCAGCCTGGTGCCCTCGTATGACGAGGCGCTCGAGCACATCGCCCGGAGTCACAAGGACACCGTTCCCACGGGAGCGCATGGGGAGCCGCCGCCCGTCAATGCCTGAGCTCCAGTGCCGGATGGGGCAGGCTCACATCTCCAACCACTGCCACCCGATTCACGACCCCTTTCCTCGTGAATCGGGCTGGTTGCCCTGGAAAGACGGAAGCGTGCCATCCAAGCGTTTCCGAAGACGCGCAATGGCCTTCAGATGATAAGGCCAATGTGAGGCCATCAAGGAAACGACCTCCTCCACGTCGACGCGTGACAAGTCTCCACCGTCGAAGGCCTTCTCCAGGAGCGACTCGATCCGGAGGAAGTCCCTGAGAACGTCGGCGATATGAAACGACAACTCATCACGCACCTTGGCGTCGGGGACTGAGTGGACCATGGCCCGGTCCAGGACTGAAGTCAGGATTCGCGCTCGCTCAGGATCGATCATCGGTTTTCCCATCGACTGAATGCATCCTCACCGTGCTACTCCAATCGGAGGTTGGCCTGCTCAGCCACACGCCGGTTGACTCATCGGGACTGAAAAGCTCGCCACACCTTCGCTCGATTGATGATCGCGAGGACAACCAACCCGAGCCAGGCTGTCGCCGACCACAGACCCGCCTCCAGAATCAGCGCCACACTCCAACGAAACACCGAAGTGTCGAACGCGTCGAACTTCAAGAATCCGGGCATCTTGTTCGAGGCGAGGAGCAGTTGGACGGTATTCCTCAGAATCATCACCCATGCGCCGATCGCGACGATGTGAATCCCCCTCCGTGTCAGCATCCCACCACCCATGACACAGAGGGGCACCATCCCAAGAAGAACAGCCCACAGGAGGGGGGGGACAGCCCCCCCGCCTTTCACAATGGGCACAACAACCGTGCTGTACCCCAGATAGGCGACCAGCACGCCGACACTGGCCACTCCACAAGCACCCACGAGAGATGCCGCGCCATACGGTCTCATGTTTTCTCCCTCACCTGTTCACGGCGTAGACCGTGACCAGCAAATCCGCCTTGATTCGAAGCAGGGAGGCCATGGCATCGAGCGAGACCGGGAACAGAGCCTGATGCGGCTGTTCGCCCGCCTGGATTCCAACGTTCATGGTTCGCGCATCGCACGAATCCCAGAGCGCCCGGGCCTCCGGTGGAAGGCTCTCGACCAGTTGGACCAACCAGAGGAGCGCCTCGTCCACGGACCGCGGCTGCTCCTTGTGCTCCAGAGTCGCCTCCGTGTCGTTCAACCTCATGACGAGGGTGGAGGGTTCGAGCTCCCGGACCAGGTTCCGGACGCCCGAAGAACAACGTAGGTCAAGATCCACATTCAGGAACTGAGTCGTCTCTCGCTCAACCATGACCGCCCCCCCCTGCTTCAGTGTTGGGGCCAGTCTAGCGTCGTGGCCCTGCTGCGCACTCCCGAAGGGGAGGGGGGGCCGGTTTTCCCAGGTGCCCCGTGCGCTAGGATGGGCCCGTGGCATTGATCGAAGCCCATCAGCTCACCCGCTCCTTCCGGATCCCCGTCAAATCCCCCGGCTTCCTCGGGGCGGTCCGGCACCTGCTGCGCCCCCACTACACCGAGCGCATCGCGGTGGACCGGGTCGACCTGCGTGTCGAGGCCGGCGAGAGCATCGCGTACGTCGGTCCCAACGGCGCCGGCAAGTCCACCACGCTCAAGATGCTCACCGGCATCCTCGCCCCCACCAGCGGTCAGGTCCGGGTTCGCGGGTTGGATCCCCACCGCGAGCGCGTCGCCAATGCCCGCAGCATCGGCGTGGTGTTCGGTCAGCGCTCCCACCTCTGGTGGGATCTCCCCATCCAGGAGTCGCTCCGGCTCCTCGGTGACATCTACGAGGTACCTCGCGAGCGCTTCACCCGCGGTCTGGATGAGCTCGTCGCCTTGCTGGAGCTCGGAGACCTGCTCGCCCGGCCCGCGCGCCAGCTCTCCCTGGGGCAGCGCATGCGCTGCGAGCTCGCCGCCGCGTTGCTCCACGGCCCGGAGCTCCTCTACCTGGACGAGCCCACCCTCGGTCTCGACGTGGCGGTCAAGGAGCGCGTCCGCGGCTTCATCCGCCACATCAACCGCGAGCGCGGTGTCACGGTGATGCTCACCTCGCATGACCTCGGGGATATCGAGGATCTCTGTGAGCGCATGGTGATGATCGACGGCGGCCGCATCATCTTCGACGGGCCCCTGCGCGCCATGAAGGAGCGCTTCGGCCGCACGTGCGCCATCCATCTGGCCCTGCGCGGACAGCCGCTGGATGCGCTCGCGATCGCGCGACAGGCCCTGCCCGAGCTCGCCGCCAGCTGCAGCACCCAGCCCGAGCAGCACCAGCTCGTGGTCCAGTTCGACATGGCCCAGGCCCCGGTCGGCACCGTGGTCGGCCGCCTGCTCGCCTCGCTCCCGGTCCAGGATCTCCGCATCCAGGAGCCCAGCATCGACTCCATCCTCCGCGAACTCTACGAGAACCGGCTCCAGCTCCAGGAACCCCCGCGATGAGCGGCCCCGCCGCCCAGGTGGCACTGCGGCAGGAGCCACGCCCCAAGTACCTCGCGCTGATGCTCATCGGCGCCCAGCGCACGCTCGCCTACCCGCGTACCGTGCTGCTGAGCCTCGTGACCAACACCGTGTGGCTCGCCCTCTCCTATCACCTGTGGCGGGCGGTGTTCGAAGGCACCTCCCGGATGGGTGAGTTCGACTGGACGCGCATGCGGACGTACCTCCTGATCGCCCAATCCGCCAACCTGCTCATCAACGCCTCCTCCTCCGTCCACCGGATGCTCCGGCTGATCCGCACCGGAGACATCGCCATCGAGCTGCTCCGTCCCTACGACATCCTCGCGTCCCAGCTCGCGTTCTCCGCCGGCGCCGCCCTCGTGGAGGGAGCCCTCGGCGTCCTGGTGGCCACCGGACTCGGCCTCACCCTGCTCGACGTGCTCCCCGCCGCCTCGCCCGCCGCCGCCGTGTTCTTCCTGGTGAGCCTCGTGCTCGGGTTCCTCGTGCGCTTCCTCGTGGGACTCATCACCTCGCTGCTCTGCCTCTGGACGAAGCACTGGCTGGGGCTGCACTGGATGCAGGCCACCCTGGTGAGCGTCTTCTCCGGCGCCCTCGTCCCGCTGGACCTCTACCCCGACTGGCTGCGCTCCCTCTCCCTGGTGCTCCCCTTCCAGGGCATCATCCACACGCCGCTCTCCATCTACCTGGGGGACCTCCAGGGGCTCTCGCTCCTCCAGGCCCTGGGGCTCCAGGCCCTCTGGGTCGTGGCGCTCTGGGGACTCGCGCGGGCCCTGTGGAGCCCGGGACAGCGGGCCCTCGACATCCAGGGAGGTTGAGCATGTTCACGAGGCTCGCGCACTGGATGTGGATCTACTACCGGCTGCAGGTGCTGCACCTGCGCGTGCAGCTCGAGTACGAGGCCGATTTCTGGCTCGGCATCATCGCCATGGTGCTGCGCCACGTCACCGGCTTCATCTTCCTCTGGGCGGTGTTCCGCCACGTACCCCAGGTGCAGGGGTGGACCCAGTGGGAGATGCTCTTCCTCTACGCCCTGGCCATCATCCCCATCGGGCTGGTCGAGCTCTTCTACGACGGCCCCTGGGAGCTGGCGGCGCTCGTCAACCAGGGGGAGCTGGACGGACTCCTGTTGCGCCCCATGCCGGCGGCGCTCCAGGTCATCTGCCAGGGCTCCAGCCTTCATGGGCTGGGCAGCGTGGTGCTCGGCCTCGTGCTGCTGGGGCGGGCCGTGTCGGAGCTGAACCTCGCCCTCTCCCCCTGGCAGTACGTCTTCCTCGTGGCCAGCATGGTCGGCGCGACGTTGCTCATCGGCTCCCTCAACTTCATGGCCCACTGCGTCGTCTTCTGGGAGCCCGACACCTCCATGCAGCTGCCCGTACTGGTGCAGGAGATGGCGACGATCGCCCGCTATCCCCTGTCGCTCTATGACAGGCTGCTCCGGCTCGTCACCACCTGGGTGCTGCCCTTCGCCTTCGTCAGCTACTTCCCGGGCACCGTGCTGCTGCACAGGCCGGAGGCGAATCCCTGGCTGGGCTACGGAGCACCCCTCGTCGGCGTCGCCGTCACCTGTGTGGCCGGAGCCGTCTGGACGCGGTGCCTCGCGCACTACCAGGGCGTGGGGAGCTGACCGGGGGTCTCCTCCCCGCCCCGAGGTCCGGTGCTAGACTCCCGAGGCGCCCCCCACGAGTGGCTTCACCTCCGAGGCTCCACCTTGCTGGCCCCTCTTCCGACCGCAACCCCCGCTCCCCACGGCGAGCCCTCCCTCGCACTGCCCCGCGCCTTCTGGAAGGACTTCACCCGGCGCCATTGGGACCGGGAGCCCGCCCTCTTCAAGCGCCCGTTCACCCAGCACTTCTTCACCGGTCAGGAGATCTACGAGGCGCTCCTCGAGGTGGCCGGGCGCGTGCGCCGGGGCGAATACACCCTTCCCCTGCGCTTCTTCATCGAGCACGAGGACGGTCCCGATGGGCTGCCGCACTACGGCATGGCCCTCGCCATGGCCCCCTACCTGCCCACGCGAGAGGACGGAGAGCTCGAGAGCTATCTGGCGCGTCTGGACAAGCTCCTCGCGGGCAAGCGCTTCGGCCTCGTGCTCAACCGCGCCCAGGGCTTCCACTGGAACCACTGGCTGCAGACGACGACCTTCCTGTCCGGCCTCTACGAGTCCGTCGGCGTGCCGCTGGGCAGCAGCGACTCGTGCATCTTCCTGGGCAACTACCGCTACACGCCCTTCGGCATCCACAAGGACAACTCGCACGTCTTCAACTTCGTCGTCGCGGGAAGGAAGACCTACAGCCTCTGGCCCTACGAGGCGCTCTCCGGACGCGACGAGGTCCCCAAGGGTGTCTCCCTCGTCGACAAGGCCTGCTCCATCTTCCTGCGCGACAGGCAGGAGGAGGCGGAGCTGTTGTCGCGTGCTTCCTTCCTCGAGGCGGACACCGGTGACGTCACCTATTGGCCCGTCTCCTATTGGCACCGCGCCGAGCCCACCCAGGGACTGACCCTCAGCATCTCGCTCGGAGTGGGCTTCAGCCCCCCGCTCTTCACGTCCGAGGCGCCTCCCCAGGAGTGGCCCGACCGCCTGCGCCACGCGGAGATGCCCCACGGGCGAAACTGGCAGGTCCCCGCCCAGGTGCGCTCCGCCCTCCGCAAGCGCGCTCAGCGCAAGGCCCTTCTCGCCGCCGAGCGAGAGAGCACCATCGAGTGGGTCCGTCTCCTCACCTGTGGCGCCCTGAATGGCGCTCCGCCCGAGGTCCAGGAGGCGCCGCTCTCTCCCACCGAGTGGATCCGCGCCCACCCCGAGCGCCCCATCGTCTGCGTCCCCCTGCCGGGCAAGCAGCTGCTCGTCTCCGCCATCGGCCGCTCCACCACTCTTCCCTCCTCGCCTCCCCTCCGCCGCCGCGTCGAGCGCCTCGTCTCCGCCCTCAATGCCGGCAAGCCCCTCCAGGTGGAGGCGCTCGAAGCAGCCTTCTTCTCCCGGTTGCCGACACGTGCCCTCAAACGCGAGGCCTTCCGCGCCCTGCTCGATGACCTCGTGCGCTGGCGCGCCGTGCGGCGCTGCCCTCCTCCCGGCGGGAAGTCCCGCTGAATCCCTCCCCTCAGGAGCCCCCCATGCTGGCCCCCCTCCCCACTCCAACCCCCGCCTCCCAGGGCGAGCCGTCTCTCGCGCTGCCCCGCTCCTTCTGGAAGGACTTCGCCAAACGCCACTGGGACCGCGAAGCCGCCGTCTTCAAGCAACCCTTCGGGAACAGGGCCCCCACCACCGGGCAGATCTACGAGGCGCTGCTCGACGCGGGGGAGCGCGTGCGCCGGGGCGAGTACACCCTGCCCCTGCGCTTCTTCATCGAGCACGAGGAGGGCCCCGACGGGTTGCCGTACTACTCGATGCTCATGTCCCTCTCCAACCACATGCCTCGCCCCGAGGATGGGGGCGTCGAGGGCTACCTGGCGCGCCTGGACGAACTGCTCGGCGGCAAGCGCTTCGGCATCGTCTTCAACCGGCTGCAGATGTACCAGTGGACCCACTGGCAGCAGTTGAGCAGCTTCCTGACGGGCCTCTACGACGCCGTCGGCGTGCCCCTGGGTAACAACGAGTCCTGCGTCTTCTTCGGCAACTACCGCTACACGCCCTTCGGCATCCACAAGGACAACTCGCACGCCTTCAACCTCGTCGTCGAGGGCAAGAAGACCTACAGCCTCTGGCCCTTCGAGATGCTCGCCAGCCGCGAGGAGGTCCCCAAGGATCCCTCCCTCATCCACAGGCCCTACTCCCTCTTCATGAAGGACAAGGCGGAGGAGAAGGAGGTGCTGTCCCGCGCCACCTTCATCGAGGCGAGCGCGGGCGACGTCGCCTACTGGCCCGTCTCCTTCTGGCACCGCGCCGAGCCCACCCAGGGCCTCAACATCAGCATCTCCGTCTCCGCGTGCGCCTCGCCGCCGATGTTCACCTCCATGGCGCCCCCGCTCGAGTGGCCCAGCACCCTGCGCTCCAGCGACCTCCCCGGCAAGAAGAGCTGGCAGGTCCCCGCCGCGGTGCGCTCGGCGCTGCGCCAGCGCGGCCAGCGCAAGGCCCTGCTCGCCGCCGAGCGCGAGAGCACCATCGAGTGGGTCCGCTGCCTCACCGCCAGGGCCGTGGACGCGGCCCCACCCGAGGCCCAGGAGGCGCCGCTCACTCCCACCGAGTGGATCCGCGCCCACCCCGAGCGCCCCATCGTCTGCGTCCCCCTGCCGGGCAAGCAGCTGCTCGTCTCCGCCATCGGCCGCTCCACCACTCTTCCCTCCCCGCCTCCCCTCCGCCGCCGCGTCGAGCGCCTCGTCTCCGCCCTCAACGCCGGCAAGCCCCTCCAGGTGGAGGCGCTCGAAGCAGCCTTCTTCTCCCGGTTGCCAACGCGTGCCTTCAAGCGCGAAGCCTTCCGCGCCCTGCTCGATGATCTCGTGCGCTGGCGCGCCGTGCGGCGCTGCCCTCCTCCCGGCAGGAAGTCCCGCTGAGTCAGGGCGTGACGCTCATCCTCCCAGCAGCGGCGGGAGGAGGAGCGTCGGCGTGCCACACCCGTCCGCGGTGGGGAAGAACGCCAGGTCCGCCCCCACCCCGCGCAGCGCGCGCAATGTCTCCAGCACCGGCAGCCGGAGCTCCACGGGAGCGAGCCGCCGCACGCGCTGGCCCCGCCGCACCTCCCAACCTCCCGCCATCAGCGACACCACCCCGGGGCGAGGCATGGTGGTGAACGTCTCCACGCGCGCCACAAGCTCCGTGTAGTGCTCCGGGAGGGCGTCTGCGCGAGGAACCACGAAGAGGCCGAGCGCCGAGGGCGTGGGCGGCGAGCCCTCGGAGCGCAGGCCCCGGCCGTTGGGCACGACTCCGAGCAGCGCCGCCGTCGCCGCCGAGTGGAGGAACCCCAGGAAGCGGCCCTCGTCGACGAGCCGCAGCGGACGCGCCGGGGCCCCCTCGTCATCCTCGCTCCGCCGCCAGGCTCCGAGCGGGTGGCGCGGGTCGTCCTCCACGGACAACACCGAGGGGAAGAGCTTCTTGCCCACCGCTCGCGCCAGGGCGGGAGTCGCCGCCGCCACGTCCCCTCGGAGCATCCATGACAGCGCCGCGACGAGTGGCGCCGCGACCGCGGGCCGGAGCACGAGCGGCAGGCCTGGATCGGCCGCCTCCGCCGGGCCCTCCAATGCGTCCACGGCTCGAGCGAGCCGCGCTCGCAGGGGCTCCAGATCCCAGGGCTCTCCCAGCGGCGCGGCCACTCCGTCCACGACGGCCCCGCGCGATGTCTCGCACCGCACGATGGCCTCCCGCCGCGCATCCACGTGTCCCTGAACGATGCCCTCGCCACGCACGAGCACGGACCCGCTCGCGGAGTACGTGAGCACCGCCGCCTGGACGACGACACCGGGCGGGAGCACCGTCCGAGCGAGGTGCTCGGCCTGCTCGCGGGCCTGAGCGGCGGAAAGCCCCGGGAGCGAGCGCGGCGGCTCGGTCGGGGCCGGTAGCGCGGGTAGCGGCGAGCGAGCCCCCGTCCGCCCTCGCTCCCAGGCTTCGGACAGCACGCGCCCGAGATCGTCGGCATCTCCCACGCTCAGTGAGGCGAAGCCGGAACCCTCTTCTCGCCAGACCCGCGCCGCCGCCGATACGGACTCCCCTCGCGAGAGGGAGACGCGCCCCGTGCCCACCTCGTACTCCAGCGATAGCCGACGGCTCGCGGAGAGGACGAGCTCCGCTCCGGTGGAAGCCTGGCTCCGCGTGAACGACGCCATCCGCGCATGGGCCTCCCCGGCCAGCTCGCCCAGGTCCAGCCCCGCGCACGAGGCGGTTCCGCCCGGTCGCTCGCTCGTGCTCTCCGGCATGTCGTGCTCACCGCTCGCCGTCACGGCTCCCCATCATGCCCCATCTTCAGACTCCCTCTCCCTTCGGGAGAGGGACGGGGTGAGGGTATCGCGTGAACCCGGGTTGAACCCACTGTCCACACCTTGGGCCACGGGTTGAAAGAACGGGCTCGGCTACCCTCACCCTGACCCTCTCCCGAAGGGAGAGGGGACATTGTTAAGAAGTGGGGAGGAGGAGCGCAGCGTGTCCGACTGGTTCGTGGAGCGGCGCGAGGTCAGCGAGATCATCCACCAGCCCTCGGGGCTGCGCGTCCAACCGCCTACCCTCGAACGAGGCTACGCGGTCCGCCGCGAGTTCCCCGGAGGCATGGAGCAACTCTGGACGGAGGTGGCTCGCGACACGCTCCCGGCCGGCGCCCTGCCCGGAGAGGTGGCGAGCCGAGCGCGCGAGCTGTTCACCCCGGGCCTGGAACTGGCGGAGAGCACGGGTGCCACGGAGGGTGTGGTGCGCCGGCTGGTGGAGCGGGCACGCGAGGCGGGCGCGGCGCACCTGGACGTGTTGCTGCGCGAGGTGGACCAGCGGACCCTCTTCGTGGGCGACGACCGCCACGTGACGGACCGGAGGCGCTACGCCCTCATCGAGCTGAAGACGCATGCCACCACCGCCAGCGGGACGGAGGAGTTGTGGCGCTGCGCGGCCTACCCGGACGGGGAGCGACTGCGCGCGGCCCTGCCGGAGCTCGAGTCCCTGGTGGAGCGGATGGTGCGGCTGCTCCATGAGTCCACCCCCGTCGGGCCCTGCCCCACCGGCCCCATGCCCGTGGTGTTCCCTCCCGGATCGGCCTCCGGCTGCTTCTTCCACGAGGTCTGCGGGCACCCGATGGAGGGAGACGTCGTCGCCCGGGGTGGCTCCTACCTGGCGCACCGCCTCGGCCAGCGCGTGGCCGAGCCCTTCGTCTCCATCTCGGACGACCCCACCGATGGGCACGAGGCGCTCGCCTATGAATGGGATGACGAGGGCAATCCCTCACGCCCCGTGCCACTCATCCACGCGGGCATCATCGGCTCGCCGCTGCTGGACGCGCGGAGCGCCAGGGAGCTGGGCCACTCGCCCAACGGCCACGGCCGGCGCGTGGGCTTCAAGCACCCGCCCCTTCCTCGCATGGCCCACACGCGCGTGGAGCCGCACCAGGGGAACCTCGAGGGCCTCATGGCCGACCTTCCCCAGGGGCTGCTGGTGCGCCACCTGACGCCGCGCCACATGAACCTGCTGTCGGGCGACTTCAGCTTCTACGTGATCGAGGCCCAGGAGATCCGCGATGGCCGCCCGGGACGCAGGGTGTCTCCGGGCATCCTCGGCGGCAACGGCCTGGAGGCCCTGGCCAGCATCGACGCGGTGGGCGCCGACTCCCAGAACCTCTTCGCTACCCGCGGCTGCCGCAAGCTGGACCACGGCCCGCTGCCCGTGTCCTTCGGACAGCCCGCCGTGCGCTTCCGGCAACTCCACCTGCGGCCCTGGCGCTGAGGACCGCTCACGGGTTGAAGAACAGGCTCGGGTACCCTCACCCCGACCCTCTCCCAGGGGGAGAGGGGAAACTGCCGCGGGGCATCAACGGCACAGCCAACTCATGTCCGTGGGCGGCACGTACTCCTCGTCCTCGGAAGGAGGCGGGTACGAGAGCGAGGGGAAGGCGAACGTGCGGAGGATGGACACGCCCGGGCGTACCGGCACGAAGGCGGGGGCCAGCGGGTACGGCCGCAGACCGTTCTCGCTTGGCGGCACGTCCGGGGGCGGGGGGAGCTCCGTCACGGTGTCGGTGAAGCCCAGCGACACCGGCTCCGTGGCGCCCGGCGGGAAGACGATCGCGTAGTAGCCAATGGGGCTGATCGACGCGGACGAGACGTAGTAGCCCATGGGCGACTGGCCGGCGACGCTCCCCGGCAACTGCCAGTCGAGCGCGTACACCGTACCCTGGCCCGACTCCTTCACCATCTCCACGTCACCCAGCGGCTCGTGGAAGAAGTCCATGAAGGGGGACGGGGAGATCACCCACACGAGCGCCACGCCCGCCACCTTGGCGGGGTTGAGCAGATCCGCGACGGTCGTCGGCGTGCCATGCGACGTCCGGTACGAGGCCACGGCGGACAGGGCACCGGCCTCGCCCACCATCATCGCCACCTGCGAGACGCAGGACGGGCCGAGCGTGCGCAGGGGACTCAGGGAGGTGGTGGGATGGTACGTCGAGGGAGGAACGGGCTCGAAGAAGGGCGCGGGGAAATCCTCCGGGGCGCCGATGCTGATGCCCCCGGCCTCCGGATGGGGCTCGGCCCGCAGCGCGTACTCGATGGTGTCGTCGGTCGGCACGCCCGGCACCTGCCAGGCGACCGCCGGAGTGACGACCTCGCTGGAGTCGGCCACGGTGTCGCCGTCCACCACGCTCACGCGCGCCCCCACGGGCACCGAGCGCGTCAGGTGCGGAATCCCGATGATGAGCATGCCCGGCGGAGGCGGCGAGTCTGGAAACGACGGGAAGGTCTTCAGGGAGAAGTAGAAGGCCTCCGGGTCGAAGATGATGCCGGACACGGTGGTCTTCCGGGGCGGCAGCTCCGAATACGCCGGAGTGGATGCGGGCGGGGACGGCGTCTCGGTGGAGCACCCGGTCAGGGCGGCCGCGAGCAGCACACGGGAGATGACGGACGAAACCCTCATGGTGGTCCTCGGGAGTCTCATTGGCCGGGGAGGATGTGACGCGACGGCGGGGTCACGCCGTGGCACGAGTTGGCGCAGTTGCCGTAGGCATTCGGCGTGTTCTGCAGATCCGCGAACTGCACGTCGAAGTACTCGGTGCCGTGCGAGCTGATGTGGCAGCTGTTGCAGGCGGCGAGGCTGGGCCGCACCGTGCTCTCACGCGTCAGGTGGCACATGGTGCAGTCCGCCTTGTTCTGCTTGTACTTGCGCGAATTCATGTGCATGCGGTGGATGAAGTCGGAGATGTGGCCGACCTGCGGCTCGAAGTGACACGTCTTGCAGGCCTCCACGTGGTCCACCGACATGCCGTGGTGGAGGTTGTCCAGCGAGTTCACCCCGTTGTGGCAGATCTGGCAGTTGCCGACCTGACCCGGGTAGGTCGTCGCCTGCTCCTGGCCCACCTGGAAGAAGAAGGAGTCGAGCCGGTTGAGGCGCTCCCCGTCCACGGCCCGGTGCCCCTTGAGCATGATGAGGTAGGTGCCCGGCTTCGCGTCCTCGGAGAGCTTCACGGAGTAACGCGTGGGCTGCTTGGCCGCCGCGTACCCGGGGAAGGCATCCGCCATGCCGGGGCCGACGTAGAACTGCGGCTCGCCGTACGCGGGATGGGAGAAGTAGGGCAGCGCGTAGGTGCCGTTGACCACCTTCAGATCCTGCAGCGGCCCCACCACCTTGAAGCCCGACTCGGTGCTGCTCGTGTCCCGGAAGTTGAGGATCATCCGGTCATTGAAGTAGCCGAGGCCGTTGGACGTCCCGCCGATGAAGTCGTTCCAGCTGGGCATCAGGTCGCGCGGGTGCAGACCGTGGCCGTCCCCGTCCTGCAGCGACACGAGGAAGTCGAGCGTCTCGCCCGGCATGTAGTACTTGCCGTTCTTCGGCTTGTTGATCTTCAGCTCCTGCTTGAGGCCGAAGCCGCAGGGCACCTGCTCGTTGGTGGCCAGGCCGTCGGCGCCCAGCTTGTAGCAGGTGGCCTCGCGGTCCTGCTCGCGCACGAAGGTGACCGGGAAGAGGAAGGGCTCCTCGGGCATCAGGCTCCAGGTGACGCGGATGACCCCCTCGCCGTCGACATTCGGCATGCGGAAGGTCTTGAAGGGGTTGGTGGAGTTGGCGAACGAGACCTTCACCCCCGTGTGGTAGATGGGAGTCGGGTAGGAGCCCGGCCGGGGCTCCGCATCACCGGGGTAGCGCGGAGCGCCGACGCCGGTCGTCGTCCAGCTCGCGCGGGTGCGGCCGGTGATGGGGTTCTCGGCGAGGAACTCCCTGCGACCGTAGGTCTGCGACGTCCGGACGTTCCCGTCCGCGTCGAGCACCTCCACCTTCAGGGTGTCGTCGTCGGAGACCATCCACGCGGCGTTCTCGTAGAAGATCTCCCGCTGGAAGCTGCCGTAGCCCTGGCTCTTCCAGTTCTCTCGGCCCACGGTCAGGCCGCTCCAGTCCAGGCTCTTGAAGCGCGAGTGCTTGCGCATCCAGTCGGAGGGCGCCTTCCGGTTCGCGAAGTCCGTGTGGACGCCGACGAGCGCGTCCATCACGGAGAACTCGCGCAGGAAGTAGAGCGAGTCTCGCACGACGGTGAGCCGGGCCGTGGGCGTCCGGGGCTCCCCGAGCGCCATGAAGTTGTCGTTGAGGTGCACGCACTGCTCCGGGTAACCGGGCAGGTCGAGCTCACCGCGCGTCACCGGCTCGCCATTGGGAAGGATGGCGCAGCCATTGAAGGCCAGCAGCGACAGGGAGATGGCCCCGGAGGCGGAGCTCGAGTACGGGTCGAACGCCTTCGCGCCACGGCCACGCGTCCCCTCGTTGTCCTCGACGTTGAAGACATTGCAGCCCGTCACGAGCATGACGAGGGGAAGGAGAAGAATTTTCGGGAACGGTTTCATGTGGAACTTGGGTCCTGCACACCTCGCCGGGGGGCGACGAGGCAGGGGGGCGTCATCAGCAGGGCAGGCGGGGGGACTCTAGCAATCGTTCAGTTGCGAAACCAAGCACACCCCGGTGGGCCGTGCCCGGCTCATTCCGGAGTGGGGCCATCGACGGGACGGCCCGTGCGCAGCGCGATCACTCCCCGTCGGTATTCGATGGGGAGACGATCCGCCCTCACGTGCACCTCACCGGAGAAGTCCAGCGGGTGGGCCTTGGGGCGTTGTCCCTCGGCCACGAGGCGATCCTGCTCGAGGATGGCCAGCTCGGACTTCACGAAGATGTCGGGGAAGTGCTTCAGGCCCGGGTGGTACGAGGCGAAGTAGAAGCACTGCATCTTCTCCTCGGACCAGGGCGAGGCGACGGCGTACACCGTGTGCTGGAAGAACAGCGTCGGTTTGAAGGACAGCCGCACGGCGAAGGGAAGGAACACCTCGTAGGTGAGCGTGGTGCGATCCACCCGGGGCACCACGCCCTCCATCGCGGGCGAGAGCGCGGGATAGGAGATCTGCGCCCGCAGGCCGCCGGGCATCCGCGTCACCTCATAAGGAGGCACCTCCTGCTGCTCCGGGTTGCCGAAGGTCCCCTTGTGCACCCACGACAGATGGGTGACGTCCAGGATGATCTCCAACATGCGGCCCGCGGAGACGTCCCAGTCCAGGCGCGGGAGCGCGACGGTGGCCACCTTGCCGGTCTCCAACTCCGGCCACTCCGGCGGCGTCTGCTCGGAGCCTGCGTCCAGACACACCCAGACGAGGCCGTAGCGCTCCACGGCCCGGAAGGACGCGAGCGCCGCGCTGGCCGGAATGGGCGCACCGGGCTGGGAGGGCACCCGCACGCAGCGTCCGTCCTTCCCATACGTCCAGCCATGGAAGGCACAGCGCAGACCCTCGCCGGACACCTCGCCCGCGCAGAGGTCCGCGCCCCGGTGCGCGCAATGGCGCTGCGTGGCCGCCACACCGGAGCCCACGCGCCACACCACCAGCTCCCTGCCCAACAGCCGCGCCGCGAGCGGACGCTCCTTCAGCTCGTGCGAGAAGGCGACGGGGTACCAGTAGGGGGAGAAGGCCTCTTCGTAGGAACGCACGCCCGGGTCCATGACGGCATCACGGCTCACGCCAGTGCGAGCGGCGCGATCTTGCTCTCGATCTCCTCGAGCAGGAAGTTGATCTCCTCGAGCTCATCGAGCTTCTCGGGAGCCGCCTCCAGGGAAGGAGCGGCGGCCTGGGCTTGCTGCTCGGAGGGGGCGGATTCGATGGGCGACACGCTGCTCTCTTCCGATGCCATGGGGGGCCTCCAGTGGGGGGGGGAACTGATTCTCACCGCAAGCGAGGATAAGACCCAAGACCTGATATTCTTGCGGGCTGAGGACATCTGTCAATGTACGCCCTCACTGGATGCATCTGTTCGATCTGGAATACCGCATGAGCCTACGCCCGCTGCCCTTCGAGGCCCGACCCGTCCGCCGCCTGCACCGGCCCGATGCCAGGGAGTTCTGGGCGAAGCACAGCACGGAGCCCGTGGTGCTGACCGGGTGCATGGAGGACTGGAAGCTCCTGAAGGAGCTGCGGGCCCGCGCCACGTCCGAGCAGAAGCTCGCGCTGCTGAGCTCACTCGCCGGCTCCGAGCAGGTGCGCTACAGCACGCTGCCGCAGCGCACGGGAGGGCACTACCACTTCCAGGACAATGATCCGCAGCGCACGACGTACGGCCCACCCGAGCCGAAGGGCCCCTTCGACGTGTTCGCGAGCCGCCTGCTGGAGAGCCTGAATGGAGTCTCCGACACCTACGTGTACCTGCAGGCCATGTTCCTCGACCCGGGGACGCCGCTGTACGAGTCACTCGGACCGGGAGTGTTGCCGCTGCTCACGCCGGAGCAGGAGCGCCCGATGATGTGGGCCGGCTCCGACGGGCAGGTGGTCAACCTGCACTACGACGACTTCCTGAACTTCATCTGCATGGTGGAGGGAACGAAGCGGGTGACGCTGTTCGCGCCCGAGCTGATGCCCTCCATGTACCACGCGCCCTTCGACCGCATGCTCAACTACGCCCAGGCGAGCCAGGTGCGGTTGCTGGAGCCGGACCTCGAGCGCTTCCCCCTCTTCCAGCACGCGCTGAAGGAGGCCCAGGTCGCGGTCATCGAGCCCGGCGAGGTGCTCTTCCTGCCCCCCATGTGGTGGCACCACGTGGAGTCGTACGGCTTCAACGTGATGATCAACAACTGGGTGTTCCCCGCGCCCCTGGAGGAGCTCATCGCCCTGCAGGAGGACGTGACGAAGGCGATCCGGCTGTTCCAGAACGCCACCGCCGAGCAGCGGGCGCGGGCCCGGATGCTCTACCACCAGAGCGTCTTCGCTCCGGGTGACGAGGCCACCGGCCCGGAGAACGATCCGCAGAGGGCCGAGACACGGCGGCTCGTCACCCGGCTGCCGGACAGCCTGCGCCGGCAGCTCGCGCGCTACTACGACCACTTCGTCTTCCAGATGTCCGGAGATCCCTTCCCCGGCCAGCCCGGCGCCCTGGCCGCGATGATGGAGCGCAACGCCCACGCGACGAACTACTTCGCGCGAGACTGAGCACAGCGCCACACGGCGCGCCAGCGCACCAGGTCATCGAGCAGCGCGCGGAAGGCGTCGCGCTTGAACGAGCGCGCCGGCATCCGAGAGAAGAAGGCCTCCTCGAGCGCCTCCACCTGCTGGGGCTTGCCCGTGTTGAGCGTCTCCAACAGCCGCTCGATGCGGCGGCGGACCGCGGGAGACGGCTCCAGGGTGGTGGAGCGGCCCATGCCGGAGATCAGCAGGTGCCCCCCCGGCAGCGGCACGCCGACGAGCGGACGCTTGGGGTGCGTGCGGATCCACTCCTGGGGTGAAAGGGGCGGCTCGGTGGCCTCGGGAGGAGCGCCGTCCATGGCCGCGCCCGTGAGGTGGCGCACCCACTCGGCGGTGCGCTCACGCTCGGCGGCGCGCACGGCGTCGCGCCGGGACTGCGCCTTGATGACCGAGCGCACCGAAGCGGGGACCTGCCAGCCGCGCTTCACGTTCACGGGCATCTCGTTGGCGCGCAGGCGGCCGGGCCACTGGGGCGGAGGCAGCGTGCCGAGCAGCTCCGGCGAGTGATAGCTCACCCCGAGCGAGGCCGTGATGGTGAGGGGGCTCGTGGAGGGCTCGGCGCGGTGCCAGTAGGAGGCCGGCCAGTACATCAGGTCCCCCGGCTCGCCGTGCAGCAGGGTCGCCTGGGAGAGCAGCTTCTCCTCGTCGGCCTGGTCGCGCACGATGACACAGCCCGGCTTGTCGATGAGCTGGGGATCCCTCGGGACTTCCTCGCGCTGCGCGAGCGAATCGAAGGGCCAGAAGCTCAGGGTCTTCTTGCCCTCGATGACGAAGCTGAAGACGTGCAGGTCGTCCTTGTGGATGCCGAAGGGCGTGTAGCGGTAGTTGCCCAGGAAGATGGCCGAGTCGCTGCCGAACAGCGGCACGCCGAGCACCTCATAGAGGCCCGACAGGAAGCTGGTGATCTGCTGCCAGTGCCCCCAGTGCTGGGTGTGGCAGCGGTTGAGGGTGAGCCCGAAGCGCTTGCCGCCCAACCACTTGTCGACGCGCGCGAGGTACCCCTCCATGTCGCCGTCCTCGCGCACCGGCAGCTGGTTCCGGGTGGGGAACATCATCGAGTAGTACGGAATCCCCTCGGGACCATCCAGGTGCTCGATGAAGAAGCGCAGGACGCGGTTGGGCGGGAACTCGCCACGAAACCACCGCTCCGAGGTCCAGACGAACGCGTCGAAGATCTCCTCCGTCGTCGGGAAGTGTGCCGGGAAGAGGCCCCTGAGGAGCACGGGTCCGCGCTCCCAATGATTCTGGGAGAAGTCCTTCCAGAAGGAGCGGGGGAGGGCCAGGGACGGCTCACCTCGCGCCGCGTCACGAGGAGCGGAGGCGGGGGCGGGAACCAGCATGGGGGGATTCCTTGATGGGGGCACGGAACGACGGTGGACAAAGGCTATCACCCCGCGTGAGCGGCGCACACGCGGCCGGGGGCAACCCTTCCCCCGCCCCGTGCACGCTCGTTACACTCCCGCTCGCCCCCCATGCCTCGCCTGCCCCCGCTCGCTCTCGCCACGGCCGCGCTGCTGCTGCTCCGCCCGACTCCCGTCGTCGCCGCGCGGTGGCTCGACGAGGGGCAGGAGACCTCCTCCACCCCCACCGAACCGCCCACCAGCGGCTCGGCGTTGGATGAGTGGATACAGCCCGCCGTCATCACGCCCGCCGACGAGCCCTCCGCGGAGCCCGCCCCGCCGCGACAGGCAACACCAGCGCCCCGGGAACACGACCTGCTCACCCTGGGTGGCCTCTACTACCAGCGCGCCGAGCTGCTCGGTTATCAGTCGAGCGACGCGCGGACGATGCAGCCCGTGGTCCCCTCGCTCGCGGATGTCTTCATGGACGTGAGGCCCTCGGACGATCTGCGCGGCTTCGTGCGAGGACGGCTCCTCTACGACGCGCTCGACCCGGTGCTCTCCACTCCCCAGGTCACCCTGGATCAGTTCTGGTTCCGCTTCGGCCTCGCCCAGCGCGTGTTCTTCACCCTCGGCCGCCAGCAGCTGCGCTGGGGCAGCTCCAAGGTGTGGAACCCCACCGACTTCCTCCAGGATCCCAACCCCCAGCCGCTCGACGCGCTCGACCTGCGCACGGGCGTCGACATGCTGAAGGTGAACATCCCCTGGGAGTCCATGGCCTCGAGCCTGTGGTTGATCGCCACGGCGGACCTGAAGGGCCCCAGCTCCAAGCCCCTGCGCTACGGAGGCGCGGTGCGGGCGGATGTGACGCTCGGTCCGAGTGAGCTGAGCCTCACCGCGGCCTTCCAGCAGGGACGCCGTCCCCGCTACGGCCTGGACTGGTCCATCGGCGTGGGCCCGCTGGACTTCAACGCCGAGCTGGCCCTGGTGCGCGACAGCCTCGCCCACCGTTGGCAGCGCACCGCGGAGGGCTTCTCCGAGCGCCCCTTCGGCGGACCGAAGCTCCTGGCCAGCGGCGGCGTGGAGAGCACCTTCCGCCTCGGGGACGTCTACCGCGCCAACCTCCGGCTCGAGGGCTTCTACAACCCGCTCGGCTACGACGACCGCGCCCTGCTCACCTGGGTGCGCTCCACGGGCGACTACCGCTCACTCTTCTTCGGCCGCGCCTATGGCCTGGCCCAGGTGCGCGTGGATCGCCGCAGCCAGGCCGAGCCCGGCGTCACCCTCTCCGTGCTGTCCAACCTGAGCGACCCCTCCTTCCTGGCGCGCGTGGATGCTGGCGTCGGCGTGCTGCGCGACGTGAACGTGCGCGGGTACCTCGAGCTGCCCTTCGGCGAGCGCGGAAGTGAATTCCTCTTCGAGCCGGACCCCGCCGTGGCGGACCTGCCTTCCGCCAGCCGCATGCTCTTCCGGGCCGGGCTCGGCGTCGTCATCCGGATGTAAGGGAGACCCACTCCTCTCATGGCTTCGCGAAACGAGTTCGATCAACTGACTCCCGGGGAGAAGCGCGCGCTGCTCAAGCAGCTGCTGGAGCGCGGAGCCCCGACGGGCGCGGCGAGCCCGAGCAAGGACGGAGTGGGGCCCGGCCCCAACGGGGTGCGCGACACGGGGCCGGCACGGCGCCCCGCGAGCGAGCTCCCGGTCCCCTCGTCCGCGCAGGAGCGGATGTGGTTCCTGCACCAGCTCGCGCCCGGTGCCGCGAGCTACAACATCGCCCGGGCGGTGGAGCTGAGTGGTGCGGTGGACGCGCGCGTGTTGGAGGCGGCGCTGCGGCAACTGCTCGCGCGCCACGAGGCCCTGCGCTCCGTCTTCCCTTCTTCCGAGGGCCGCCCCCTGCTGGTCATGCGGCCGGTGCCGGAACAGGTGCTGACCACGGAGGAGCTGACGGCTGGAGCCGAGCAGGAAGCGCTGTTGTCACGCCGGCTGCGAGAGGAGGCCACCCGCCCCTTCGACGTGGAGCACGGGCCGCTCCATCGCTTCCACCTCTTCCGCCTCTCGCCCCAGCGGTACGTCTTCGAGCTCGTGCTGCACCACCTGGTGCTGGACGGCTGGAGCTACAACGTGCTGATGCGCGAGCTGGGCGAGCTCTACACCGCGCTCGGCCGCCAGCAGGCGCCACGGCTCGCGCCCCTGCCGCTGGAGTACGCGGACTTCGCCGCCTGGCAACGCACGCCGGCCGCACAGGAGCGCGAGGCTCCCCATCTGGAGTATTGGAAGCGGCAGCTCGCCGACGCGCCTCACGTGTTGGAGCTGCCCACCGACAAGCCGCGCCCCGCGGTCCGGTCGGAGGAGGGCGTGCAGACCGAGCCGCGCCCGCTGCCGGCCTCGCTGACCGAGGCGCTCCGCGCCCTGTGCCGCGAACGCCAGGTGACACCCTTCATGGTGCTCTACGCGGCCTTCGCCGCGCTGCTGCACCGGTACTCGGGGCAGACGGACTTCTGCGTGGGCACGCCCGTCGCCGGACGCACGCACCTGTCGTTGGAGGGCGTGGTCGGCCTCTTCATCAACACCGTGGTGCTGCGCAGTGCGGTCACCTCCCGTACTCCCTTCTCCACGCTGCTGTCCCAGGCCCGTAAGACGGTGCTGGCTTCCTACGCGCACCAGGAGGCGCCCTTCGAGCGCGTGGTGGAGGCACTCCAGGTGGAGCGCAGCCTCGGCCGGACGCCGCTCGTCCAGGTGATGTTCGACCTGTACCAGGAGGAGCGCTCGCTCGCCGAGGCACTCCCCGGTCTCGCCGCGCGCCCGGTGCACGTGGACACCGGCACCAGCCAGTTCGATCTCTCCCTCACCGTCCTCGAGAGCGCCGCCGGCTTCACGCTCACCGTCCAGTACAGCACCGAGCTGTTCGAGGCCGGCACCGTGCAACGCATGCTGGAGCACTACGTGCGGCTGCTCGAGCACGCCCTGCGCGCGCCTGACACCCACGTGGGTGCGCTCTCGCTGCTCTCGCCCTCCGAGCGCCAGCAGCTCCTCTTCTCCTTCAACGACACCGAGCGGCCCTTCGACTCCGAGGCCACCCTCGTCTCCCTCTTCGAGGCCCAGGTCGAGCGCACCCCGGAGGCCCTCGCCGTCGTGGCCCCCGACGGCTCCCTCACCTTCCGTGAGTTGGCCGAGCAGGCCTCTCGTCTCGCCGCCCACCTGGTCGCCGCGGGCGCCCGGCCCGAGTCCATCGTCGGCCTGTGCCTGGAGCGCTCGCTCGATGCCGTGGTGTCTCTGCTGGCCATCTTCATGAGCGGCGCCGGGTGCCTTCCGTTGGAAGCTTCGCATCCCGCCGCCCGCCGTGCCGCGCTGCTGCGCCAGTCCGGTGCTCGCCTCGTCGTCTCTCGCCCGGCGCTGTTCTCCGGTGCGGAGCTCGAGGTGCCCCTCGTCTCTCCCGACATGCGGGGCCAGGAGGCAGTCCTCTCCGCGCCACCTCCGCGAGCCCGCGCGGAGGACCTCGCCTATCTGCTCTACACCTCCGGCTCCACCGGCGAGCCCAAGGGCGCCGAGCTCACCCACCGCAACATCGTCCACGCCTTCGCCTCCTTCGACCCGTACTACGTGACGCAGCCCGGTGACTGCTGGGTCGCCTGCGGAAGCTTCTCGTTCGACATGCACCTGGAGGAGGTGCTCTTCAGCCTCACGCGTGGCGCTCGCACCGTGCTGCGTGAGGTCGGCCCGCTGGGCCTGGCGCGTGACATCGTCCGCCATGGCATCACCCACACCGTCATCACCCCCTCCTCGCTCTCCACCGCGCTGGAGGAGCCTGGTGCCCTCGATGCCTTCCGCTCGATGAAGATGATCGCCCTCGGCGGCGAGTCGATCCCCGAGCAACTCGTGCAGCAGCTCGCCCTGTCCCGGACGAGTCTGATCAATGCCTATGGCCCCACCGAGACGACCATCTGTGTCGTCGCGGAACAGGTGCGGGCCGGACAGCCCGTCCGCCTGGGCAAACCCCTGGCTCGCTCACGTGCGTATGTGCTCGATGCGCTCGGTCAGCCCGTTCCCCTCGGCGTCCCTGGCGAGCTCTACATCGGCGGCCTCGGCCTCGGCCGGGGTTACCACGGCCGTCCCGACCTCACCGCCGAGCGCTTCGTCCCCGACCCCTTCTCCGGCACTCCGGGTGCCCGCCTCTATCGCACAGGCGACCGCGTCCGCTGGAACCCCGATGGCTCCCTGAGCTTCCTGGGCCGCTCCGACTTCCAGGTGAAGGTGCGCGGTGTTCGTGTGGAGTTGGAGGAAGTGGAGGCCGCGCTGCTGCGTCAGTCCGGCGTCCGTCAGGCCTCCGTCATCACCCGGGGCTCCGGCCGCGACATGCGCCTGGAAGCCTTCCTCGTGCTGGAGAACGACTCCGCCCTGGCCTCCCTGCGCCAGTCCCTGGCTCGTGCTCTGCCCGAGGCCATGGTTCCCTCGCGCTTCCACGCCCTCTCCTCCCTCCCCTTCACCTCCAGCGGCAAGGTCGATCGCAAGGCGCTGGCGGCCCTGCCCACAGAGGCGGCCGAGGCCCTGTCCCAGGGTGAGCCGCCTCGTGGACCCGTGGAGGAGTTGCTGGCGCAACTCTTCTGCCAGGTACTCGGCGTGGAGGCCGTGCGCCGCGAGGACAACTTCTTCCACCTCGGCGGCCACTCCCTGAGTGCTACCCGCCTCGTGGCTCGCGTGCGGCAGGCTTTTGGCGTCGAGCTTCCGCTCACCGCCCTCTTCTCTTCGCCCTCGGTGGCCGGACTCGCCCACGAGCTGTCCCTGCTCCAGGGCCATGGCTCCGTCGAGCTGCCCGCCCCCACGCCTCGCCCGGCCGATGCGCCTCCCGTGCTCTCGCCCGCACAGGAGCGGCTGTGGTTCATCCAGCAGCTCCAGCCCGACTCCAGCGCCTACCACATGCCCGAGGCCGTCGAGCTCTCCGGGCCCCTGGACTCGCTCGCCTTGAAGCAAGCCCTTCGCTGGCTGCTGGCGCGTCACCCCGTGCTCCGCCTCGCCGTCCCCTCCGTCGAGGGAACTCCGGCGCCCCGCCTCCTCCCTCTTCCCGAGCAGGTGCTGCACCGCGAATCTCTGAGCGAACTGCCCGATGCCTCCTCCCACCTGGAGGCTCGGTTGCGCCAGGAGGTGGACCGGTCCTTCGACATGGCCCAGGGCCCGCTCCACCGCTGCTGGCTGTGGGAACTCGGACCCGAGCGCCATGTGCTGCTGCTCGTCTTCCATCACCTGCTCGTCGACGGCCTCTCCCTCGACATCCTCATGCGCGAGTTGGGGCAGGCCTACTCCGCCTTCCTCCTGCACCGGGAGCCCTCGCTTCCTCCCGTCCGCCTGGACAACTCCTCCGTCGCCCTCTGGCTCCGCTCCCATCCCGTCCTCTCCCGCGAGCAGTCCCAGCTCGACTTCTGGAAACGCCAGCTCTCCGACGCTCCCGCCCTTCTTCAGCTCCCCACCGACAAGCCCCGCCCCTCCGTCCTCTCCCACCAGGGCGGCTTCCGCGGCTACCACCCCCTTCCGGACTCCCTCTCTCTCGCTCTCCGCACCTTCTGCAGGCAGCACCAGGCCACGCCCTTCATGGTGCTGTACTCCGCCTTCGCCGCTCTCCTGCACCGCTACTCCGGCCAGGATGATTTCTGCGTCGGCACTCCCGTCTCCGGCCGTACCCATCCCTCCACCGAGGACGTCGTCGGCCTCCTGCTCAACACCGTCGTCCTCCGCTCCCGCCTCCAGCCCGACGCCTCCTTCTCCTCACTCGTCGCTCAGGTCCGGTCCTCGACCCTGGAGGCCATCGCGCACCAGGACGTGCCCTTCGAGCGGCTCGTCAGCGCCCTCGGCGTCGAGCGCAGCCCCAGCCACTCCCCGCTCTTCCAGGTGATGTTCGACCTCAACCGGGTCGAGCACTCCCTCGCCGGCGCGTTCCCCGGCATTCAGTCCCTCCGGCGGAAGTTGGAGTTCTTCAACAGCCCCTTCGATCTCACGCTCACCGCGATCGAATCCCCCGAGGGCTACGAGCTCTTCTTCCAGTACAGCACCGAGCTGTTCGAGGCCGGTACCGTGCAACGCATGCTGGAGCACTACGTGCGGTTGCTCGAGCACGCCCTGCGCGCGCCTGACACCCACGTGGGTGCGCTCTCGCTGCTCTCGCCCTCCGAGCGCCAGCAGCTCCTCTTCTCCTTCAACGACACCGAGCGGCCCTTCGACTCCGAGGCCACCCTCGTCTCCCTCTTCGAGGCCCAGGTCGAGCGCACCCCGGAGGCCCTCGCCGTCGTGGCCCCCGACGGCTCCCTCACCTTCCGTGAGTTGGCCGAGCAGGCCTCTCGTCTCGCCGCCCACCTGGTCGCCGCGGGTGCTCGGCCCGAGTCCATCGTCGGCCTGTGCCTGGAGCGCTCGCTCGAGTCCGTCGTGGCACCCCTCGCCATTCTCATGAGTGGTGCCGCGTGCCTTCCCCTGGAGGCTTCGCACCCCGCCGCTCGTCGTGCCTCGCTGCTTCGCCAGTCCGGTGCCCTCCTCGTCATCTCTCGCCCGGCGCTGTTCTCCGGCGTGGAGCTCGAGGTGCCCCTCCTCTCTCCGGACGTGCGTGCACAGGACGTGCGGGTCCAGGAGGCCGTCCTCTCCGCGCCACCTCCGCGCGCTCGCGCCGACAACCTCGCCTATCTGCTCTACACCTCCGGCTCCACTGGCGAGCCCAAGGGTGTCGGGCTCTCACACCTCAACCTCGTCCACGCCTTCGCTTCCTTCGACGAGCATTACGCCACTCGACCCGGTGACTGCTGGTCCGCCTCCACCAGCCCCTCCTTCGACGTCCACCTCGAGGAGCTTTTCTTCTGCCTCACCCGCGGCGCTCGTCTCCTGCTGCGTGACGTGGGGCCTCTGGGCCTGGCGCGAGACATCGTCCGCCACGGCATCACCCACGTCCCCATCACCCCCTCCTCGCTCTCCACGGCGCTGGAGGAGCCCGGTGCCCTCGAGGCCTTCCGCTCCCTCTCCGTCCTCATCCTCGGCGGCGAGGCCCTTCCTCCTCAGCTCGTCCAGCAGCTCGCCCTCTCCCGCACGCGTCTGCTCAACATGTACGGGCCCACGGAGACCACGCTCGGCATCATCTCCGAGCGCATCCTTCTCGGTCAGCCCATCCGCCTGGGCAAACCCCTGGCTCGCTCACGTGCGTATGTGCTCGATGCGCTCGGTCAGCCCGTTCCCCTCGGCGTCCCTGGCGAGCTCTACATCGGCGGCCTCGGCCTCGGCCGGGGTTACCACGGCCGTCCCGACCTCACCGCCGAGCGCTTCGTCCCCGACCCCTTCTCCGGCACTCCAGGTGCCCGCCTCTATCGCACCGGCGACCGCGTCCGCTGGAACCCCGATGGCTCCCTGAGCTTCCTGGGCCGCTCCGACTTCCAGGTGAAGGTGCGCGGTGTGCGCATTGAGTTGGAAGAAGTGGAGGCCGCGCTGCTGCGTCAGTCCGGCGTCCGTCAGGCCTCCGTCATCACCCGGGGCTCCGGCCGCGACATGCGCCTGGAAGCCTTCCTCGTGCTGGAGAACGACTCCGCCCTGGCCTCTCTGCGCCAGTCCCTGGCTCGTGCCCTGCCCGAGGCCATGGTTCCCTCGCGCTTCCACGCCCTCTCCTCCCTCCCCTTCACCTCCAGCGGCAAGGTCGATCGCAAGGCGCTGGCCGCGCTCGCGGTGGACTCGGGCCCCACGGTCATGGAGGGAGAGGCTCCGCGCGGGCACATGGAGGAATTGCTGGCGCAACTCTTCTGCCAGGTACTCGGCGTGGAGAGCGTGCGCCGCGAGGACAACTTCTTTCACCTCGGTGGCCACTCCCTGAGTGCTACCCGCCTCGTGGCTCGCGTGCGGCAGGCTTTTGGCGTCGAGCTTCCGCTCACCGCGTTCTTCTCCTCGCCCACCGTGGCCAGACTCGCCCACGAGCTGTCCCTGCTCCAGGGCCATGGATCCATCGAGCTGCCTGCCCCGACCGCCCTTCCCGAGGGCGCGCCTCCCGTGCTCTCGCCCGCACAGGAGCGGCTGTGGTTCATCCAGCAACTCCAGCCCGACTCCAGCGCCTACCACATGCCCGAGGCCGTCGAGCTCTCCGGGCCCCTGGACTCGCTCGCCCTGGAGCAGGCCCTTCGCTCGCTGCTGGCGCGTCATCCCGTGCTCCGCCTCGCCGTTCCTTCCGTCGACGGCACTCCGGCCCCCCGCCTCCTCCCCCTTCCCGAGCAGGTGCTGCACCACGAATCGGCGGATGCGCTGTCCGGCGAGCCAGAGTCCCTGAACCGGTGGCTGCGCGAAAAGGCGCTCGAGCCCTTCTCCATGGAGAGCGGTCCGCTCTACCGATTCCGGCTGCTGCGGCTCGGCTCCGAGCGCCATGTGCTGCTGCTCGTCTTCCACCACCTGCTCGTCGACGGCCTCTCCCTCGACATCCTCATGCGTGAGCTGGGTCAGGCCTACTCGGCCTTCCGCCAGCACCGGGAGCCCTCGCTTCCTCCCGTCCGCCTGGACAACTCCTCCGTCGCCCTCTGGCTCCGCTCCCAGCCCGTCCTCTCCCGCGAGCAGTCCCAACTCGACTTCTGGAAGCACCAGCTCTCCGACGCTCCCGCCCTTCTTCAGCTCCCCACCGACAAGCCCCGCCCCTCCGTCCTCTCCCACCAGGGCGGCTTCTCCGGCTTCCATCCCCTCCCTTCCGCGCTCTCCCAGTCCCTCCTCGCCTTCTGCAGGCAGCACCAGGCCACGCCCTTCATGGTGCTGTACTCCGCCTTCGCCGCCCTCCTGCACCGCTACTCCGGCCAGGATGATTTCTGCGTCGGCACTCCCGTCTCCGGCCGCACCCACCCCTCCTCCGAGGACGTTGTCGGCCTCCTGCTCAACACCGTCGTCCTCCGCTCCCGCCTCCAGCCCGACGCTTCCTTCTCCTCGCTCGTCTCCGACGTCCGCGCGTCCTCCCTCGAGGCCTTCGCCCACCAGGACGTTCCCTTCGAGCGGCTCGTCAGTGCCCTCGGCGTCGAGCGCAACACCAGCCACACGCCGCTCTTCCAGGTCGTGTTCAACCTCAACCGGGTCGAGCACGCCCTCGCCGACGCGCTCCCCGGCCTCCACGCCCGCCCGCTGCAACCCGATGCGCTCGGGAGCCCCTTCGAGCTCTCCTTCGTGGTCACCGAGAGCGACCAGGGCTACACGCTGGCCTGCCGCTACAGCACCGAGCTGTTCGAGGCCGGCACCATCCACCGCATGCTGGGCCACTACCAGCAGCTCCTCGCCCATGCGCTGCGGGTTCCCGACACCCGCATCGACGCGCTGTCCCTGCTGACGGACGCGGAGCGCCACCGGCTCCTGGTGGAGTGGAACGAGACGCACGTCGGATCCTCCGCGGACGCGTGCCTCCACACGCTCATCGAGGCCCAGGTGGCGCGCGCTCCAGACGTGGCCGCGGTGCGCCTCGGGGACGAAGTGCTCACCTACGGCGAGCTCAACCGCCGCGCCAACCAGCTCGCGCATCACCTGCGGCGGCTCGGCGTGGGCCCCGAGGTCCGGGTCGGCCTGGGCCTGGAGCGCTCGGTGGAGATGGTGGTGGGGGTGCTCGGCATCCTCAAGGCGGGCGGAGCCTATGTGCCGTTGGATCCCTCCGCCCCGAAGGAGCGGCTGGCCTTCATGCTCCGGGACTCCCGCGCACCCGTGCTGGTGACGCGGCGGAACCTCGCCGATTCTCTCTCCGCTCCGGGCGTACGCATGCTGTGCCTGGACACGCACGCGCCGGAGCTCGCGCTCGAGCCGGAGTCCAATCCCCTCCCCCTGAGTGGCCCGGAGCACCTGGCGTACGTCATCTACACCTCGGGATCCACCGGCATGCCCAAGGGCGTGATGATCCAACACCGCTCGGTGGTGAACCTCCTGGCGGCGCTCGAGGCCGCCGTCTACGCCGGGACCCAGGCTCCGCTGCGCGTGAGCCTCAACGCTCCGCTGTCCTTCGATGCCTCCGTCAAGCAGCTCATCCAGCTCGCCCACGGACACACGCTCTGCATCGTGCCCGAGGAGGCGCGAGGGGACGTGAGCGCGATGCTCTCCTGCATCGAGCGCTACCGGTTGGACGTGCTCGACTGCTCTCCCGCGCACCTGCGGCTGCTGCTCGACGAAGGGCTCGGAGCACGGCCCGAGAGCTCCCCACGGCGGGTGCTGGTGGGCGGCGAGGCGCTGAGCGCATCCACCTGGGCCGTGCTCGCGCACCATCCCCACATCACCTTCTTCAATGTCTACGGACCCACCGAGTGCACGGTGGACACCACCGCCTGCGCCGCGAGCAGCAGACCCGAGGGCCCGAGCATCGGACGCCCCCTGCGTGACGTGCGGGTGTACGTGCTCGACCGGAACCTCCACCCCGTGCCGGTGGGCGTACCCGGGGAGCTGTTCGTCGGAGGCGCCGGGCTCGGGCGTGGCTACCAGGAGCGCCCGGACCTGACCGCGGAGAAGTTCATCCCGGATCCGTTCTCCTCCACGCCCGGAGCCCGGCTGTACCGGACGGGCGATCGGGTGCGGTACCTACCGGATGGCCACCTCGAGTACCTGGAGCGCATCGACTTCCAGGTGAAGGTGCGTGGCTTCCGCATCGAGCTGGGAGAAGTGGAGGCAGTGCTCGGCCAGCACCCGGCGGTGAGCGAGGCCTCGGTGGTGGTGCACGAGGCCTCGCCTGGAGACAAGCGCCTGGTGGCATTCGTGGTGCTGGGAGGCGCACCGGTGCCCGAGGACGAGCTGCGCGCGTGGCTCCGGAAGTCGCTCCCGGAATACATGGTGCCGGCCGCGCTCGTGCCGCTGGAGCGGATGCCGCTCTCACGCCACGGCAAGGTGGACCGCAAGGCCCTGGCGGTGCTCGCGGCGAACGTGGGCTCCGCGGCCACGGACGGCGAGTCCCCGCGCGGGCCCGTGGAGGAGCTGTTGGCTCAGCTCTTCTGTCAGGTGCTCGGCGTGGAGACGGTGCGCCGCGAGGATGACTTCTTCCACCTCGGCGGCCACTCGCTGACCGCCACGAGACTCGTGGCCCGCGTGCGCCAGGCCTTCGGCGTCGAGCTGCCCCTGGTGGCCCTCTTCACCTCGCCGACGGTGGCGGGGCTCGCGCGAGAGCTATCTTCGCGACAGGGCCACGGCTCGGCCGAGCTGCCCGCCCCCACGCCCCGCCCGGCGGACGCGCCTCCCGTGCTGTCCTTCGCCCAGGAGCGCATGTGGTTCCTGCAGCAGCTCCGGCCGGACTCGCACGCCTACCACATCGATGGAGCCGTGGAGATCGAAGGGCCGCTCCAGGTCGATGCCCTGGAGCAGGCCTTGCGCTGGCTGCTGGAGCGCCACCCCGTGCTCCGCCTCGCCGTGCCCTCCCGGGAGGGGAATCCGGCTCCCGTCCTGCTGCCAGCGCCCGACCGGGTGCTGCAACTGGAGTCGCTGGCCGAGTTCCCCGAGCCAGGGGCGCGGCTGGCCGAGCGGCTTCGCCAGGAGGTGGACCGCCCCTTCGACATGGCCCGGGGTCCGCTCTTCCGCTTCTGGCTGTGGCGGCTCTCCTCCGAGCGCCATGCACTGCTGCTCGTCTTCCACCACCTCCTGGTGGATGGCTCGTCCATGGGCATCCTGCTGCGTGAGCTGGGGCAGGCCTACTCCGCCTTCCTCCAGCACCAGCCGCCCGTCCTGCCCGCCGTCCTCCTGGACAACTCGGACATCGCCTCCTGGCAGCGCGCTCCCGCCCTCCTGGCTCGTGAAGAGGCCCAGCTCGACTACTGGCGCCGCCAGCTCTCCGACGCTCCCCGCCTCCTCCAGCTTCCCACCGATAAGCCCCGGCCCTCCGTCCTCTCCGACAAGGGCGCCTCCACTTCTTCCTTCCGCCTCCCGGACTCCCTCTCCCTGGCCCTGGGTGCCCTGTGCCGCCAGCACCAGGTCACCCCCTTCATGGTCCTCCACGCCGCCTTCTCCGCCCTGCTCTTCCGCTACTCCGGTCAGCAGGACATGTGCGTCGGCGTCCCCGTCTCCGGCCGCACCCACCCTTCCTCCGAGTCCGTCGTCGGTCTCTTCGTCAACACCGTCGTCCTCCGTTCCCACCTCCACCCCGACGCCTCCTTCTCCTCGCTTCTCTCCCAGGTTCGCTCCACCTCTCTCGACGCCTTCGCTCACCAGGACGTCCCCTTCGAGAAGCTCATCAACTCCCTCGGCGTCGAGCGCAGCACCAGCCACTCCCCGCTCTTCCAGGTGATGTTCGACCTCAACCGGGCCGAGCACTCCCTCGCCGACGCGCTCCCCGGCCTCCAGGTGCACCCGCTGAGGCAGGACATCCTCAGCAGCCCCTTCGACCTGTCCCTCACGGCCGTCGAGTCCCCCGAGGGCTACGAGTTCTTCTTCCAGTACAGCACCGAGTTGTTCGAGGCCGGCACCGTGCAGCGCATGCTGGAGCACTATGTGCGGTTGCTCGAGCATGCCCTGCGCGCCCCCGACACGCACGTGGGCGCTCTCTCCCTGCTCTCGCCCTCCGAGCGCCAACAGGTCCTCTTCTCCTTCAACGACACCGAGCGGCCCTTCGACTCCGAGGCCACCCTCGTCTCCCTCTTCCTCGCCCAGGCCGAGCGCACGCCCGATGCGCCAGCGGTGGTGGCTCCCGCGGGGACCCTCACCTTCCGCGAGCTGGCCGAGCAGTCCTCGCGCCTCGCCGCTCATCTGGCCGCCGCTGGAGCCCGGCCCGAGTCCATCATCGGCCTGTGCCTGGAGCGCTCGCTCGATGCCGTGGTGTCTCTGCTGGCCATCTTCATGAGCGGCGCTGGGTGCCTTCCGCTGGAGGCCTCGCATCCCGCTGCCCGCCGTGCCGCGCTGCTGCGACAATCCGGTGCGCACCTCGTCCTCTCACGCCCCGTGCTGTTCTCCGGCGTGGAGCTTCCGGTGCCCCTCGTCTCCCCGGATGTGCGGGCCCAGGAGGCCGTCCTCGCCTCGCCACCTCCGCGCGCCCGCGCGGAGAACCTCGCCTACCTGCTCTACACCTCCGGCTCCACCGGCGAGCCCAAGGGCGTCGAGCTCACCCACCGCAACGTCGTCCACTGCTTCGCGGCCTTCGACCCGTACTACGCCACCCAGCCCGGTGACTGCTGGGCCTGCTCCGGCAGCCTGTCCTTCGACATCCACCTGGAAGAGGTGCTCTTCAGCCTCACGCGTGGCGCTCGCACCGTGCTGCGCGAGGTCGGCCCCCTGGGGCTGGGACGCGACATCGTCCGCCATGGCATCACCCATACCGTCATCACCCCCTCCTCCCTCGCCACGGCGCTGGAGGAGCCCGATGCCCTCGCGGCCTTCCGCTCGCTGAAGGTGCTCGTCACCGGAGGAGAGGTGCTGCCGGATCCGCTGGTCCAGCAGCTCGCGCTGACGAAGACGAAGCTGGTCAACACGTATGGCCCCACGGAGACGAGCATCAACGTCGTCGCGGAGCACACCCTGCCAGAGCGACCCGTACGGCTGGGGCGCCCGCTGGACCGGTGCCGCATCTACGTCCTCGACGAGAGAGGCGAGCCCGTTCCTCCCGGCGTCCCGGGCGAGCTCTATATTGGAGGTACGCCCCTGGGCCGTGGCTACCGAGGCCGCCCCGACCTCACCGCCGAGCGCTTCGTCCCCGATCCCTTCTCCGGTACTCCGGGTGCCCGCCTCTACCGCACCGGCGACCGCGTCCGCTGGAACTCCGATGGCTCCCTGAGCTTCCTGGGCCGCTCCGACTTCCAGGTGAAGGTGCGCGGTGTGCGCATCGAGCTGGAAGAAGTGGAGGCCGCGCTCCTGCGTCAATCCGGCGTCCGTCAGGCCGCGGTCATCACCCGGGGCTCCGGCCGCGACATGCGCCTGGAAGCCTTCCTCGTGCTGGAGAACGACTCCGCCCTGGCCTCCCTGCGCCAGTCCCTGGCCCGCTCCCTGCCCGAGGCCATGGTTCCCTCGCGCTTCCACGCGCGCACCTCCCTCCCCTTCACCTCCAGCGGCAAGGTCGACCGCAAGGCGCTCGCGGCCCTGCCCGTGGATGCCGCCCCCGAGGCGCTGACCCAGGGAGAGCCGCCTCGTGGACCCGTGGAGGAATTGCTGGCGCAGCTCTTCCGCCAGGTGCTCGGCGTGGAGACCGTGTCCCGCGAGGATGACTTCTTCCACCTCGGCGGCCACTCCCTGAGCGCCACCCGCCTCGTGGCCCGCGTGCGTCAGGCCTTCGGCGTCGAGCTGCCCCTCACCACGCTCTTCTCTTCTCCCTCGGTGGCCGGACTCGCCCACGCGCTGTCCCTGCTCCAGGGCCATGGCTCGGCCGAGCTGCCCGCCCCTACGCCCCGCCCAGCCGATGCGCCTCCCGTGCTGTCCTTCGCCCAGGAGCGCATGTGGTTCCTGCAACAGCTCCAGCCGGACTCGCACGCCTACCACATCGATGGAGCCCTGGAGGTCGAGGGGCCGCTCCAGATCGACGCTCTGGAACAGGCCCTGCACTGGTTGCTGGAGCGCCATCCCGTGCTCCGCCTCGCCGTCTCCGCATACGAGGGCCAACCTCTGCCGCGCGTGCTGCCGGTGCCCGACCGGGTGCTGCAACAGGAGTCACTGGCCGAGCGACCCGATGCGTCCTCGCGCCTGATGGCCCGGCTCCGTCTAGAGGTGGACCGGCCCTTCGACATGGCCCAGGGCCCGCTCTTCCGCTTCTGGCTGTGGCGGCTCTCCCCCGAGCGCCATGCACTGCTGCTCGTCTTCCACCACCTGCTCGTCGACGGCCTCTCCCTCGACATCCTCATGCGTGAGCTGGGGCAGGCCTACTCCGCCTTCCTCCAGCACCAGCCGCCCATCCTGCCCGCCGTCCTCCTGGACAACTCGGACATCGCCTCCTGGCAGCGCGCTCCCGCCCTCCTCGCACGTGAGGAGGCCCAGCTCGACTACTGGCGCCGCCAGCTCTCGGACGCTCCCCGCCTCCTCCAACTCCCCACCGACAAGCCCCGCCCCTCCGTCCTCTCCGACAAGGGTGCCTCCACTTCTTCCTTCCATCTCCCGGAGTCCCTCTCCCAGGCCCTGGGCGCCCTGTGCCGCCAGCACCAGGTCACCCCCTTCATGGTCCTCCACGCCGCCTTCTCCGCCCTGCTCTTCCGCTACTGCGGCCAGCAGGACCTCTGCGTCGGCGTCCCCGTCTCCGGCCGCACCCACCCCTCCTCCGAGTCCGTCGTCGGTCTCTTCGTCAACACCGTCGTCCTCCGTTCCCACCTCCGCTCCGACGCCTCCTTCTCCTCGCTTCTCTCCCAGGTTCGCTCCACCTCCCTCGACGCCTTCGCGCACCAGGACGTCCCCTTCGAGAAGCTCGTCAGCACGCTCGGCGTCGAGCGCAGCACCAGCCACTCCCCGCTGGTGCAGGTGGCCTTCGTCTGGAATCGACTCGGCCACGCCATGGCCGATGCGCTCCCCGGGCTCACCACCCGAGCCATCGAGCTTTCCAGCACCGCGTCCAAGTTCGACCTGGCGCTCATCGTCCTGGAGAACGGCCCCTCGCTGGAGATCTCCGCCGACTTCAGCACCGAGCTGTTCGAGCCCGGCACGGTGCGGCGCATGCAGGAGCACTATGTGCGGCTGCTCGAGCACGTGCTGCACGCCCCGGACACGCGCCTCGATGCACTGCCCCTGCTCTCCGAGCCGGAGCGCGAGCAGGTGGTGCGCTCCTTCAACGAGACCTGGCGCCCCTTCGACACCGAGGCCACCCATGCCTCGCTCTTCCAGGCCCAGGCCGCGAGCACTCCCGAGGCGCTCGCCCTGAGTGCCCGCGACGGCACCTTCACCTACCGCCAGCTCGACGAGCGAGCCACGGCCCTCGCTCACCACCTCGCGGCTCTGGGAGCGGGGCCGGAGAGCGTCATTGGCGTGTGTCTGGAGCGCTCCAGCGAGCTGCTCGTTTCGCTGCTGGCCATCCTCAAGGCCGGCGCGGCCTACCTTCCCCTCGAGGTGGCCCACCCGGCCTCCCGCCGCACGGCCCTGCTGCGCTCCGCGGGCGCCCGGTGGGTGGTGGCCCGCCCCGAGTCCTTCCCCGAGCCGCTAGAGGGACTCACCCGAGTGGCCCCCGATGCACGCGGGGCCTCTGCGCCGCTGCGTCCGGCCGCGCCGGAGAACCTCGCGCTGGTCCTCTTCACCTCCGGCTCCACGGGCGAACCCAAGGCCGTCGCCCTCACGCACCGCAACCTCTGCCACCTCTTCGCCGCGGCCGACACCGGCTACCCCTCGCGGCCCGGAGACACCACCCTGGCGGCGGCTTCCGTGGCCTTCGACGTCCATGTGGCGGAGCTGCTCTACCCGCTGGCTCGCGGCGCTCGCGTCGTCCTGCGGGAGACGGGCCCGCTGGGCATGGCTCGGGACATCCTCCAGCACCGGGCCACGCACCTGCTCGCCACGCCGTCCGTCATCACCGCGGCGCTCGAGGAGCCCGAGGCCCCGGACGCCTTCCGCCAGCTCACCCACCTCCAGCTCGGTGGCGAGGCGCCTCCCGAGTCCCTCGTGCAACGGCTCGCCACGGGCCAGCTCCGGCTGCTCAACGGCTACGGCCCGAGCGAGAACACCTGCTTCACCACGCTCTCGCCGCTGGTGCCGGGTGTGCCCATCCGCCTGGGCCGCCCGCTCGACAGGGTGCGCCTGTATGTGTTGGATGGGCTCGGCCAGCCCACGCCGCCGGGCGTCCCGGGCGAGCTCTATATCGGTGGCGAGGGCCTCTCGCGCGGCTACCAAGGCCGCCCGGCGCTCACCGCGGAGCGCTTCGTCCCTGATCCGTTCTCCGGCACTCCGGGTGCCCGTCTCTATCGCACGGGCGATCGCGTCCGCTGGAATGACGACGGCACGCTCGGCTTCCTGGGCCGCACCGACTTCCAGGTGAAGGTGCGAGGCGTGCGCATCGAGCTCGAGGAGGTCGAGGCCGCCCTCCTGCGCCAGCCCGGTGTCCGCCAGGCGGTGGTGCTCGCACGCCCGCACGGGAGGGAGCTGCGCCTGGAGGGCTTCGTTGCCTTCGCGGACGACACGGCCCTCACCGGGGAGGCGCTGCGCCAGGCACTGGCCGCGGTGCTGCCGGACGCGATGGTGCCCTCGCGGCTCACCGTGCTCTCCACCCTGCCCCTCACGCCCAACGGCAAGGTGGATCGCAAGGCATTGGCCGCCCTGCCCATGGAGGCTCCCGAGGCCCTGCCCCAGGGCGAGCCACCTCGTGGCCCCGTGGAGGAGTTGCTGGCACAGCTCTTCTGCCAGGTGCTCGGCGTGGAGACGGTGCGCCGCGAGGACGACTTCTTCCACCTCGGCGGCCACTCCCTGAGCGCCACCCGCCTCGTGGCTCGCGTGCGCCAGTCCTTCGGCGTCGAACTGCCCCTCACCGCGCTCTTCTCCTCGCCCACGGTGGCCGGCCTCGCGGCACGGCTCGGCACCGCGCCGGGGCGGAAGACGGAGCGGTTGCTACCTCCCACCGGAGAGCGGCCCTCGCGAGTCCCCGCCTCGCTGGTGCAGGAGCGGCTCTGGTACGCATTGCAGCTCCCGGAGGCTCCGCCCTTCGTGGTCCTGCTCGCGTCCGTGCTCGAGGGCGCGCTCGATGCCGACGCGCTGGAGACAGCACTGGCGGCAGTGGTGGAGCGCAACGAGACACTGCGGACCACCTTCCTCCTGCAAGGCGAGACGCTCTTCGCCCAGGTGAACGCGGAGACCCGCCCACGGCTGTCGCGGATGGACCTGTCGCACCTGCCACCCGAGGAGTCCCTGTCGGTGGCCAATGACATCGCGACGCGCCACGGCCGACAGCACTTCGACCTGGCCCGAGGGCCGCTGTACCGCTTCGAGCTCCTCCAGATGAACGCGGAGGGCACGCGGCACGTGCTCATCGCATCCCTCAGCCACCTGGTGATGGACGGCCTGGGCATGCAGGCCTTCCTGGACGAGCTGGCGACGGCCTATCGCGCCACGCTCGCGGGCCAGTCCCCCGCGCTCCCACCGGCGGTGGTGCAGTACTCGGACTTCGCACGCTGGCAGCGAGCCCCCGAGCACCTGCGGCAGTTGGAGGAGAGCCTCGAGTCCTGGAAGCAGGCCCTGGCGAACGCGCCGCCGGTGTTGGACCTGCCCCTGGACTTCCCGCGCCGGGCCCCCGCGCTCAACGCCAACATGAGGCCGGTGCGGCTCACGCTGCGCGCCGAGCACGTGACGGCACTCAAGGCGCTGGCCCGTCAGGAGGGGGTATCCACCTTCACCGCCCTGCTGGCGCTCACCCAGGCGTGGCTGCACCGGCTGAGCGCGCAGGAGCACGTGGTGGTGGCCTCGCCGTTCTCGGGCCGCCTCCTGCCGGAGACGGAGCGCATGGTGGGCTACTTCGCCAACGTGCTGCCGCTGTGCACGGACGTCTCGGGCAACCCGTCCTTCCGCACGCTGTTGAAGCGCTCGCGGGACGTGGTGCTGCACGCCACCACGCACCAGGAGGTTCCCTTCAAGCGCATCGTGGACGCCGTCCAGCCCGATGCCGACCGCACCGCGCCGCCGCTGGCCCAGGCCCTGCTGATGCTCGACACCTTCAGCGCGCCCGGCTTCGCGGGGCTCGCCATGTCGGACCTGGAAGGCGAGGGCATCATCCCGGCCTACGACGTGGTGGTGCACCTGCTGGAGAAGACGGGCGGCACCCTGGAATGCACGCTCGCCACGGACGGGGCCCTCTTCACCCCGCGCACGGCCGAGCGCATGAGCGGGGCCTTCGAGCAACTCCTCTCCGAGGTGGTGCGAGCCCCGGACGCGCCGCTGTCCCGGCTGTCCCTCCTGTCGCCGAGTCAGCGCGCGCAGGTGCTGGAGTCGCTCGACGGAGGGACACACCAGGTGCCGGCCGGAGCCTGCGTGCACACGCTCTTCGAGGCCCAGGTGCGCCGCACGCCCGACGCGCCCGCGGTGGCCCATGGCCCCCTCACCTGGAGCTACGCCGAGCTCAACGCCCGCGCCAACCTGCTGGCCTCGCGCCTCGTCGCCCAGGGACTGCGGCCCGAGGAGCGGGTGGGCGTGGTGATGGAGCCGTCCGCGCAGGGGCTCGCGGTGCTGCTGGGCATCCTCAAGGCTGGCGGCGCCTACGTCCCGCTGGATCCGGGTTGGCCGGAGCCTCGTAAACGGCTGGCATTGGAGCGCGCCGGGGTGAAGCGCCTGTGGGTGGACGCGGCGCTGAAGGAGGCCCATGAAGGGCTCGTGCCGCTCGTGGAGGTGCCGCCCCAGCCCGAGCAGCTCGCCGGGGAGTCCGGCCCGGGGCCCCGAGCGGTGCCCGACTCGCAGCTCGCCTACATCATCTTCACCTCGGGCTCCACGGGCGAGCCCAAGGGCGTGATGGTGGAGCACCGCTCGGTGGTGAACCACAACCTGGCGATCGCCGTGCGCTTCGGCCTGCGCCCGGGCGATCGCATGTTGCAGTTCGCTCCGCTCAGCTTCGACGCGGCCGCCGAGGACCTGTACCCACCGCTGGCCGTGGGAGCCACCGTGGTGATGCGCAACGGGCTGCTGCCGGCGCACGCGCTGACGCCCTACCTGGAGCAGGAGGACATCACCGTCATCAGCCTGCCACCCACGTACATCGAGGAGTGGATACGGCAGATGGACGCGCTGGGTCAGCGGGTGCCCGCGAGGCTGCACCTGCTGGCGCCCGGTGGCGACGTGCTCAAGCGCGAGACGTACGAGGGCTGGTTGCGCGTGGGCGGTGCACACGCGCCGTGGCTCAACGTCTACGGACCCACCGAGTGCACCATCACCTCGGCCACCTGCGACATCCCCGGAGCCGAGGGCGTGGGCACGGCGGCCACGTTCCCGATCGGCCGTCCCATTCCCCGTGTCCGCATCTACCTGCTGGACGAGTACCTGGAGCCGGTGCTCCCTGGACTGCCGGGCAAGGTGTACATCGGAGGAGCGGCGCTCTCGCGCGGCTACCTCGGAGCCCCGGAGATGACGGCCGAGCGCTTCGTGCCAGATCCCTTCGCGGCCGAGCCGGGCGCGCGCATGTACCACACGGGAGACCTGGCCCGGATGCAGTCGGACGGCCGCCTGCGCTTCCTGGGGCGAGCGGACCACCAGGTGAAGATCCGCGGCTTCCGCGTCGAGCTGTCGGAGATCGAGAACTGCCTGCGGCGCTTCCCGGAGGTAGAGGAGGCGGTGGTGCTCGCCCGCACGTCGGCGGCGGGCCTCCAGCAACTCTGCGCCTGGGTGCAGGCGCCCACGTCGGTCCGGGCGGATGCGCTGCGAGCACACGTGGCGGCGGAACTCCCCGCGTACATGGTCCCCGCGGCCTTCGTCGTCCTGGAGCGGCTGCCGGTGAACAACAACGGCAAGGTGGACCGGCAGGCCCTGCCGTCCCCGGAGTCCGTGCCCACGACGGAGCCCGAGAATGCGGAGGCGATGCAGGAGATGGCCTTCCGCTCGACGCTGGAGATGCGGCTGCAGCGCCTGTGGAGCGAGCTGCTGCACCAGCCCGACGTCGGGCCCGAGGACGACTTCTTCCAGCTCGGCGGAGACTCGCTGCTGGCGATGCGGATGCTGGGGCGCATGGAGGAGGAGTTCGGGATGCCGGTGCCACTGGCCACCCTCTTCCAGACACCGGTGCTGAAGGACACGGCGGACGCGCTGCAGGAGTTGCTCGCGGAGGGGGGCTCGCCCTCGAGCGTGGTGCGCCTGCACGGCCCGGACGTCCCGGCGGACGCCCCGGCCCTCTTCCTCTTCCACCCGGGAGACGGCGAGCTGCACTACTACCGCCACCTCACCCCGCTGCTGGAGCCGCGCCTGCGCTGCTTCGGTATCCAGGCGCCCGAGACGATCTCCCAGCGGACCTTCGCCACCTTCGCCGAGCGCATCGAGGCATACGTGGCGGACATCCGCGCCGTACAACCCCACGGGCCATACCGACTGCTCGGCTATTCGTTCGGCGGCTACCCGGCGTACGGCGTGGCGGCGGCGCTCGAGGCCGCGGGCGAGCGGGTGGAGCTGCTCGCGATGATCGACACCATCACCACGGACATCATGAAGGAGGTGGAGCCGGTGCGGCTGGCGCCCGAGTTGGGGATCGCCACCATGTTCGAGGTGATGGATGCGAACCTGGAGCGCGAGCTGGCACCACTGTCCCAGGAGGCACGGTGGGAGCACGTGGCGGCCCGGGCGCGCGAGCGAGGCGCGGTGGCCGCGCACTTCACGGGGAAGGACCTGGCGCGCATGTCACGGATGATCGACGAGGTGCTTCCGCCCCAGATTTCGGGCTGGCCAGTGCCTCGGCTCGAGCATGCGCGGCTGCTCTTCTTCCGGGCCTCGAGCACACCGACGAAGGACGAGACGCTCGGGTGGAGCCAATACGTCCCCCGGGAACGCATCGAGTTGGTGGTACTCCCGGGCGGACACTCCAGCGCGCTGGAGCAGCCTGGGGTGCGCGAGTTGGTGTCCCGGCTGCTCGCCGCGCTGGGGTGAGACGGAATGAGGGAGAGACCACGAAGCCATGGGGCTGAAACACGAGCCCCAGCAGGTTTAAGCATCTCGCTACGGGGTTCTTGAAGCTGTGGGACGAGAGCGGGAGGCGTGTCGTCACCCTCGGCAACGTGACCTTCCCCTGAGTCCTGGCGCTTCGGCGCGTGTCAGACCTGATGGGTATTCCCTCGAATTGGCAACCCATCAGGGGATGGCCATCACCAAGGGGAATTCCCATGAAGCTGGCCGGAGCAGTGGTGCTGCTGGTGCTCCTCACCGGATGCGCGACAACCCAGGGGACAGGAGGCTCTGGCCCTTCACCCTCACCGGGGATCAAGCCCGCAGTGAAGAAGGAACTGCCCTGGTTGAACGTGCCGGGCGGACGGATGAAGACGACCCTCTTCTACGGCCCCTGGCAGTGCCGCCGGGAGTTCATGAACGGGTGTCAGCGGGAGTGCGCCAGCAAGGGCCATACGCGAAAGGGGTGCATGTGGCTGGCCGACTTCAAGTTCGATTGGGAGGGAAGGCTCGCCCTTCTACCCGTTCCCGTCAAAGCCGGGAGCCGCTACGGCATCTATCACTGCTGTTGCGACTACCCTACGTTGACGAAGGAGCAGAACAAGGCCAGGCGTGACCAATGGAAGGCCGCGATGGAGTCCTTCCGTCAGAGTTGGAGTAAACGGTTCGGTGACTGGCCCACGGCCAGCACCGGCGTCAACTGGCCGGGGCACCATATCCGCGACCTCTGGCACGGCGGCGATCCGGTGGACCCTAACAATATCTTCCCCGTGCAGCCGGGCGTTCACGACGAGTACAACAGGGAATACCCCGCTTGTTACAGCGGCCAGTTCCCCTGGAATACAGTGGGTCCCGACTTGCCCTACACGGACAATTGATGATGCCCACCCCTCTCAGCAGCCTGCTCGAAGAGGTCTCCCGCGAGCACTTCCCCCATCCTCCCGCCACGCCTGGGGAGATTGAAGAGTTCGAGCGCCGGGTGGGCTGGAAGCTAGACCCCGACCTGCGGGCCTTCTACCTGCATTGCAATGGAGCCGAACTGTTCAAGCGGCTACCGAACACCCCGTATCGTCTCCTTTCCCTGGCCGAGATCATCCGGGCACGGGTGGCTATCTACGGGGAAGATGATGACAAGTGGGGCCCGGCCACGATGTACACCCTCTGTGACGTACAGGACGGGGATTACGTACTGGTGGACGTAGCCCGCCAGGAGAACGATCGCTATCCCCTGACGGACGGCTACCATGAGGCGTGGCCGAATCCGGAGTACTGCGGTCCGGTCGCCAGTTCCTTCTCGGAGTTCTTGGAGAAGGCGCTGCGCAGCAAGGGCCGCTTGTTCTACTTGCAGTCGACCAGCCAGGAGCAGCCCGGCTGACGAGCCGAATCTTGTTGTTGAGCTCAGCTCCGTCGGCACGTGCGTGAGGACCAGCTGGCACCGTGGCGGTGCTGTGATTACCGCAGCCGTCCCTCGAGCCACGTCTTGGTGAAGATGTTGGTATCGAGGGGCGCGAGCTGCACATCCTCGTAGCGCACGATGATCTGCGTGCCCTCCTCCTCCTCCAGCTCGAGCACCTCACGGTAGTGGTAGACGGACTCGCCCGTGGCCGGGTCCTTGAGCCGCTGGTAGCTGCGGACGACATCGGTGCGCAGCGTCCGGCCCGACGGCGCGTACCCCACGCGCTTGACGATGTTGTTGTCCGCGTCGAGCCACAGCCGCAGCAGGGGGAAGCTGACCTCGGCGCTCTCCTTCGCCGTCAGCAGGAGCTTGCGGAAGGGGGTGCCGCGGATCGTCTCCACGCCGTCATCCTTCGCGGTGTAGTCCTCGGCCAGACGCGAGCGATCGAAGTCCCCCTCGCACGCGATGGTGCCCACGATGTTGGCGCGCCGGGTGGTGCGTACCCACTGGCCCGTCGAAGCGCTGTACTCCCACAGGTTGCCGCCGATGCGCAGGTACCCGCCGCCCGCCAGGTTGCGCGGCTGGGTGATGAGCATGAGGAAGTTCTGCGCCGAGTCGCGGCGGTAGACGTGCATCTCGATGGCTCGCTCGACGCCGTCCTTGCGGATCTCCCGGATGCGCACGACGCCCTTGTAGTCACTGGCCATGGACATCCGCTTGTCGATGAGGCGCAGGATCTCATCCGGCGAGGGCGGTGGCTTCGCATCAGCGGCGCCCGCCACGGCCGGCAGCAGCAGGGCGAGCACGAGGGCACAGGCGGACACCAGGGCACGCGGGTTCATCACAGGGACTCCATGGCGGATCGGGGAGGGAGGGAAGCGGCACGGGCCGCGGGGAGGATGGAGGCAAGGGCCGCGCCCACGGTGACGAGCACCACGGCGGACACGGCCTGCGACAGCCGAGGTGCCAACGGGAGGGTGTCGCTGAAGAGGAAGCCGGCGAGCGCCTCGGGCAGGGAGACGGAGCCCTGGAGGAAGGTGCACAGGGCCGCGGCCACGCCAGCCCCGAGGCTGGAGGCCAGCAGCCCCAACAACAGGCCCTCCAGCATGAACATGCCCACCACGGCGGTGCGCTGCATGCCCATGGCGCGCAGCGTGCCGATCTCCCGCGTCCGCTCGCGGACGGCCACGCTCAGTGAGACGAACAGTCCCACCACGACGATGCCGAAGACGATGGCGCCCACCAGCACCGTCAGGGCGGAGAGCCCGTCGGTGATGAAGGCGAGGAAGGAGGACTCGTCCTCCCAGGTGGAGACGTCCAGCCGCTGGCCGGCCCAGCCCTCGCGCAGCAGCGGCGTCAGCTTGTCCCCGTACGCCTCGTTCGAGGCCGGCAGCACCTCGAAGCCCGCCTGGCGCAGCGCCTCGCGGAGACGTCCGCCCAGGGCGTCCACGTCCGTCGTCTCACCACAGGCGAGCTGGAACACGCCCGCGGCCTCCGGGCGGTACCCGCCGAGCTCCCGCAGAGTGGCGTTGGAGACGAGGATGCCGGCGGACTCGCCCAACAACCCGGCCCGCTCGGTGATGGCGACCACCTCGACGTCCAGCGCGTTGCGCTTGCCCCCCGCCGTCTGCGTGAAGAGGGTGGTGATGTCCCCGCGCTTGACGCGGAGCCGCTCGGCGAGCTGCGTGGAGAGCGCCACCGTGCGCGGCTTCTCCAGCGACTGGAGCGCGCCGTCCTTCACCTTGAAGTGGGACAGCGAGTCCTGCTCGCGCGCCACGTCCAGGCCCATCATGAAGGAGCCCACCCGGTGGCGTCCGGCGCCCGCGGTGGCCTGACCGCGGCCCCGCTCGCGCAGGCGGCACTCCGCTGGGAGCAGGGGCTCGACCACGGCGCGAACCCGGGGGGCCTCGCCGATGACCGGGGCGATGGAGTCGGGGTGCACCTTGAAGTAGCCGCCGATGTTGAGGTCCCCGCTGAGGAACGTCGTCACCACCTCGCGCTGGGTGGCGGCGACGCCCGTCTTCAGGGCCATCACCCCCACGAGCAGCGCGCTGGCGCCGGAGATGACGCACAGGAGCAACAGCCCCCGCTCGCGGTGGAGCAACAGGTTGCGAAGGGCGATCCGGAGCACGGCCAGCATCAGTCCTCCCTCTGGCGCATGGCCACGATGGGGGTGACCGAGCTGCCGCGCCACGCGGGCACCAGCGAGGCGCCCATCACCACGGCCGAGCACCCCAGCCCGACCACGAGCGCATGCCAGACCTCGAGCCGCGGGTACAACACCGGGCCTCCCAGGAAGAATTGGAGGGACTCGTCGCGCACGGCGAGCCCCTGACCCGCGACGCCCAGCAGCACGGCGGCGCCCAGGGCGATGCCGAGCACGCTCCCCAGCGCGCCCAGCAGCAGCCCCTCCACGAGCAGGCCGGTGAACACCTCACCGCGCTGCATCCCCACCGCGCGCAGGGTGCCCACCTCACCGACCCGCTCCCGCGCCAGCAGCAGCAGCGTCCCGGTCGACACCAGCAGCACGAACAGCCCCACCAGCAGCGCGAGCACGAACAGCAGCACCCTCAGCATCCCCACCAGGCCACTGACGAAGCCGCCCACGTCCTCCCAGCTCGCGAGCTCCAGCGGAAGCTTCTGCTCCTGGGCGAGCAGGCGGATGCGCTCGGCGACGGCCTCCGACTGCGCGCCGGGCTTCAGCACGAGGGCCGCATGCAGCACCCCCTCCTTCTGCTCCGCGTCGGTGAAGCGATCCGCGGGCCCCACGTCCTGGCGCTCGAAGACAGGCTCCGCGCCACCGGGAGCCACGGGCTCCTCGTCGATCACCGTCGGCAGACCGAACTCCGTGGCCGACACCTCCTGCGCGGGGCCGGACATGCCGAGCGAGTCCAGCAGCCGCCGGGCCTCCTCCGTCTGGGAGCGCGTCATCCGGTCGGCCAGCAGGCGCGCGGTGACGAGGTCCACCAGGCTGGTGGCGTTGGCCCGGCTGCCATCCCCACCGAGCCCGCGGAAGCGGAACGTCCCCCACACGCGCACGGGCACACCGGCCCCCATGGCCAGGGCACCTCGCAGCACGAGCGTGTCTCCAGGCCGGACGCGGTACAGCGGCAGGTGGGGCGCCAGCTCTCCATGGAAGAGCGTGTAGCGCGTGTCGAAGTTGCCATCGTCGAGCGTGAGGAACTCCTTCAACAGTGCCTCCAGCGCTCCCTCGTGCCCCAACTGGCGCGCGAGCACGGCCCGCAGCGCGGAAGCCCGCTCCACGTCGAGCCGGGACAGCAGATCCGGAATCTCCGCCAGGTTGCGCTCCACCAGCGTCCGGGCCCGCTCATCGTCGGCGAAGGTGCTCCCCCGCTCGCGCTCGCGCTTCAGCTCGTCGAGCCGGGAGGCGATGGAGAGCTTGAAGTGCTGCTCGTAGGCCCCGTGCCCCAACAGCAGTCCACGGGCGCCCGGGGGCGGCAGCTCGCCCGTGACCAGCTCGAAGCGAGAGAAGGCCCGCGCGAACAGCGGCATGTCCGTGCCCAGGTAGTCCACGTCGATGGAGGCGCCCTCCCCCGCCTGCCGCGCCACGCGGTTCTCGAGGAACTCGAGCGCCGGAAACGGCTCCTCCGCGAAGCGCGCCCAGAACCGCTCCGAGACGGCCTCCTCCAGCGCGCGGAAGTCCTCCTGGGCGGACGCATCGTTCGCGAACGCCTCCTCCCGCCGGTGCGCGTCCCGGGCCACGCGCTCCAGGGTATGCCGCAGGTCCTCCGCGAGCCGACCCAGCCGGGCCCGACGCTCCTCGGAGGCGGGCTCCCTCGCCACGGCCCGCACCGCGGCGAACCGGTCATCCAGGTAGTTGCCGCGGAACACCGTGGCCCCACCTCCCTCGAGCGGCACCACCTCGGCCACGCCCTCCACCGCGCGCAGCCGCGTCTCGAGCGCGGCGTAGTCGGGCAGCGGGACGAGCTCCGGCGAGCCTCCGGGGCCCGGCAACATCTGGGGCACCCCGGCCGAGGCGGAGTTGAACACCTGCAGATCGCCGGCTCCGCTCTCGATGAGGCTCTTGCGCGTCCCATCGGCGATGCTGCCCACGAGCGCGAGCCCCAGGGTGAGCAGGCCCGCCATCCAAGCCGCGAGCAGCGCGACGAGCCAGCTCCGAGGGCGCGCCAGGATGCTTCGCAGCGCGAACGACAGCACCATTGCCGATGACTCCTGAAAGCGCGCCGCCGCCGCACCCGGACCGCATGGAGCCCCCGGGCGCGTGGCGGAACTGGGGGGGACCGAAATCCTATCAGGGGGCGTGCAGCGCGTGCAGCAGCAGGGCCACCTGTTCATCGGACAGACGGGTCACGTCCACCTGACTGGGGTCCACGGACTGGCGGATGTAGGCCGCCAGCCGGGAGACGGAGGGGTATTCGAACACGGCCACCTCGCGCAGCCGCAGCCCGGTGCGCTCGTTGACGCGCGCCATCACCCGGGAGGCCTGGAGCGAGCTGCCCCCGAGGGAGAAGAAGTCCGAGCCCGCGCCCACCGCGTCCACGCCGAGCACCTCGCGGAAGGCCTCCGCCACCACCTGCTCGAAGGGCCCCAGGGGCGAGTCCGCCGCCCCACCGAAGGCCTCCGCGGCGAGCGCCTGGCGATCCACCGTCCCCTCGGGAGACCTGGGGAGGGAGGGCACCGGGTGGAGCACCGCGTCGGCGCGCAGCCCTTCCTCCGGGAGCCGTCCACCGGCCTGGGGGACGACGAAGAGGTGGGCCTGCTCCAGGGGCACGCCGGAGCCCAGACCGGCCCCGCGCCAGGGAAGGGCCGAGCCCTCCACGCCCGCCAGCACCTGCGAGGCACCCGACTCCACCGCGAGCAGCAGGGCGGCCAGCGCCTGGGGCGGCTCGAGCATGCGATAGCCCGGGGGCGAGGCCTTCAAGTCCCTCGCCATGCCCGTGCCCCGGATGGAGCTGAACGACACCGCCACCGCGGACCGGCCCTCGGCGGCGAGCGCCTGCGCGAAGCGATCGATGAAACCCGAGGCGGCGCAGTAGCTCGCATGCAACCCCGCCCCGAGCGTTCCCATCAGCGAGGAGGTGAAGACGAGCGGGGAGCGTGGCCGCACGCGGAAGACCTCGGCGAGGGCCACCGCGCCGAGCACATGCGCCGCCGCGTCCCGCACGAGTGTCTCCGCCGTCTGGCTCTCCAGGGGAAGAGGCTCCAGGGTGCCGGCGAAGTGGAAGGCACCGTCGAGGGGACGGCCCCGCCGGAGCTCCGCCTGACGCACCACCTCCTGGAGCTTCGCCGCGTCCGTGATGTCCACCGGCACGTACTCCGCCGCGCCGAGCTCGCGCTCGACCGCCTCGGCGACGGCATCCCGCTCCCGCCGTCCCACCAGCAGCAACCGGGCACGGAGGCTCCGCCGCAGGTAGCGGGCCCAGGCCTGCCCCACCCCGCCGAGCGCGCCCGTCACCAGATAGAAGCCCTCGCGCTGGAGGCGGCGCGGCGACTCCACCCGCGAAGGCACCCAGGGCGAATAGGCCCGCTCCCAGCGCCGGCCGTCGTGCCAGGACACCTCGCGCGCGGCACGCGGAATCGCGAGCTCCCCGGCCACACACCGGGCGGCGGCCTCCTCGCCAGGAGGAACCCAGAGGACCCGAGCCTCCAGGCCGGACACCTCGGCCATGGCGGACCAGAGCAGCCCTGGCACCAGGAGGTGGGCCGAACCCGTGGCGAGCGCCCCTTCCGGAGACGGGACCACGGCCCAGAGCCGGACGGGCCCATCCGCGGCGGGACGAGCCAGGGCCCGCACCAGACGCAGCAATGGCGCGACGGCCTCCACCAGGGTGGTCCGGTCCATGCGCCGCGTCCCCTCGCTCCTGCCCACGGCGTACACCACCTCCGCGACGGACTGTCCTCGCGCCGCGCTCGACTCGAGGGCTTGCGTCAGGGCCTCACCGGAGCCCGGCTCCACGTGGAGGAGCTGCCTGCCGGCGACGTGCGAACGAAGGGCCCCGGCGAAACCGGCGTCGGAGACCACCAGGAGGGGACCGGATCCAGCCACCGTCTCCGAGGCCCGCCGGGCGCGAGGTACCCAACGCGGGACGGCCAGACACCGGGGAAGGGTCGCGGGACCACCGAGGTAGCGCTCGGCCTCACGGCGCTCCGCGGCCAGCTCCCCGGCCTCGAAGCGGCGCCGCACCTCCGTGCGCCCGCGCTTGCCCAGCTCCGTCTTGGGAATCTGATGACGGGCGAGTGGCACCAGGTGACGGACCTGGAGTCCGAGTGTCCGGCCCACGTGCTCGCGAATGGAGCGCAGCAACACCCCGAGCGGGGGCGCGTCCGGAGAGGGAACGAAGCCGACGAGGAGCTCATCCGTCTGCGTCCCACCCACGCGCGTGGGGCACGCCACGGAGAACGACGGCAGCACGCCCGGCACCTGCTCCACCACGGATTCGATCTCCTGGGGGTAGACGTTGTTGCCGTTGATGATGAGGACTTCCTTCTGCCGCCCGGTGATGGCCATCTGGCCGTCATGGATGATGGCGAGGTCCCCCGTGCGCAGCCAGCCGTCCGGAGTGAAGGACTGGGCGTTGATGGCCGCGTCATCCATGTACCCGGTCAGCACGGTGACGCCGCGCACCTGGAGGTGGCCCACCGCGCCCTGGGGCACCACCGCGTCCTGCTCATCGACGATGCGGAGCATCGAGCCCGCGGGAGGCGGACCGAGCAGGACGCAGGACTCCTCCTCGGGAGTGCGCACCCCGCGCGTCAGGGTGTGGAACGAGGAGGTTTCCGCCATGCCCCACCCGGGGCAGATGGCATCCTGGCGCAACCCCTCACGCTCGAGCAGCGAGGTGAAGCGCCGCAGGGTGTCGGGGATGATGGGCTCACCCCCGCAGGCCAGCACGCGAACGCGCGAGAGATTCCAGGCGCGGCGCTCGCCGCGGGAGAGCCGGTCCACGACGAGGCCATAGGCGAAGTTGGGAGCCCAGCTCATGGTGCCGCCGAGCTCGGAGAGCAGGTCCAACCACCGCAACACGTCGCCCAGCACGTAGTCGCGCGAGACGAGCACATGAGACGTGCCCATGCGCAGACTCGTGAGGTGGGGGTAGGCCAGTCCGGCGACATGGTCGAGCGGCATCCAGCTCACGCCGAGATCCTCCTCGGTGTACCAGCCGCCGGCCCGCATCGCATCGCACATGGCGAGCAGGTTGTCCTGGGTGAGGAGCACGCCCTTGGGGCGCCCGGTGCTGCCGGAGGTGAACGACAGCACGGCGGGAGAGGACGGAGCGTGCGCCACCGGCTCACCGGCGGTGCTCCGGTCCAACGACGAGAACGAGACGGCTCGCAGGCCCAGGGACTCCAGGGCGGAGACGGCCTGGGAGCCCGTGAGCACGAGCGGTCCCCCCAGACGCTCCGACACGGAGAGGATGCGGACGACACCGGCATGCGAGCGCTCGAACGAGGAGGGCCACGCCATGGGCACGGGCACCATGCCGCCGAGGGTGCAGCCCCAGAAGGCGCGCACGTAATCACCGGGCCGGTCCATCACGAACATCACCCGCTCGCCCGGCTTCAACCCCAGCGCCCGCAGCCCACCGAGGAGCCGGAGCGCCTCCTGCCAGAGCTCGGCATAACGCAGCGTCTCGCGCCGCCCCTCCAGGTCGATGAAGGTCACGGTGCGATCGGGATGGACCTCCGCCGCATGCCGCAACAGCCCGCCGAGGTCGTCCGGGGCACCCGGAGGAGAACGACGAGGCTCCCCCACGAGGAAGGACGGCTGCCCAGCCCCCCCGCCAGCGGGACGGGAGGAGACATGCGCCGCCGAGGCCTCGCTCGCTTCACCTGCCCCTGGCCGAAGGGACTCGGGAAACAGCTCGTCGAAGGGCTCGAAGCGCTCGCTTCTCGATGCGGGGCCGGCCAGCGCCACCGCTTCGTGACCGGCCTGATGGAGCCGCGCCTCCAACCACTGGAGCCGGAGCGAGGTGGCGGGAGTCAAACGGCAGAGGGCTTCCCGATCGGGCTCCCCCGACTCGAGCACGGGAAGCGAATCCATGAGCGCGACGCACGGGGAGTCCTCGCCCAGGCGCTCCCGGAGAAAAGCCTCCAACGCCTCCGCCCGGAGCGCGCGCCACGGCACCACCCAGGCCACCGCCGCCTCCCCCACCTCCGTCACACAGACATCCTGCACTCGGGAGTCCGTCAGGAGGAGCTGCTCGACTGCGCCGGCCGACATCGTTCGTGGAGCCATGTGCCGGACATCGTAGCGCCACCGTCACGCCCACGCACCCGAGCGGGATTGCACGAAGCCGGGAGGAGAAGCGACACTCGAGTTCCCCCGAACGAGGTTTCGATGATGGCTCCGCGCAGCGCCACGCCCCCCGCCCTGGCGAAGTCCCTGCATTTCTGGGCGCGCAACGCCTCGAATGAATCGGCGCTGCTGCGCACCTCGCTGAGCGTGGGTCTCTTCGACGCACTGCCAGTGGAGGGCGAGGGCACGCCGGTGACGGTGAGACAGCTCGCGGAGCAGGTGGGGGCCACGGTCCGCGGCGTGCGCTCACTGGTTGAACTGCTGGTGTGCCTGGGACTGGTGCACATGGACGATGCGCGTGGCCTCACGCTGGCCCGTCCGGTGGCGGCCTTCCTGAGGGACGCCCCCTTCAAGGAGAGGCTCCACGACGTGGCGCGGTGGTGGGGGCCCGTGGGCCTCCTGGAGGACGCGGTGCGGAGCGGCGAGGCGGTGGAGCACGGAGGCCAGCGCTGGGACGTGCTCGACCACTACCGGCGGCTCTTCCTGGAAACGACGCCCGCCCCCTCACCGGAGGCGGAGGACTTCTTCGACCGCTTCGCGCGCAGCAGCGCACGCACCTGGCTCCTGGTAGCCGTGGGCCGGATGGGACTGCTCGATCAGCTCGCCACGGGCCCTCAGGAAGAAGCGACGCTCCGAGCGGCGATGGGAGCCAGCGAGCGGGGCCTGCGCACGGTGCTGGACGTGCTGGCCCACCTGGGGCTCACCCGGACCGAAGGCACCACGGTGCGCTTCACGGACGAGGCCCGGCAGGTGCTCGAGGGCAAGGCATTGCAGTACCTGCTCCGCTCCTTCTCCGTCTCCGCGCAGTACTGGGAGGCGCTGGAGCGGCTCGACGAGACGGTGCGGCACGAGCGCTTCATCCTGGACCTGAAGGATCCCGAGGTGAGCCGGCGCTTCTACGCGGACAACTCGAACCAGATCACGGCGGTGTTCGCCTCGCACTTCCAGCTCAGCCGGCGCGCGGCCTCGACGATTGCCCAGGTACGGCCGCTGACGGGCGCCTCGGTGCTCGACATCGGCACGGGCTCGGGTGTGTGGGGCGTGGCCTTCGCGAGGACGGAGCCCACGGCGCACGTCACCTACTTCGACCAGGAGGCGGTGCTCGCGCAGGCGAAGCGCAATGTGGAACAACTCCAGGCGTTGAGCCGGGCACGCTTCTGGGCGGGCAACCTCTTCACCCAGGATTTCGGGAGCGCCGCGTACGACTTCATCATCCTCCCGCAGGTGCTCAACGTGCTGCGGCCCGAGTCCCTGCCGGACATGTTCCGCCGCGTGGCGCGCGCGCTGAAACCAGACGGCATCCTCGTCATCGCCGAGTACGTGCTCGACGAGCGGCGCGACGGCCCGCTGGACCACCTCTACTTCGGGCTGCGGCGCTTCCTCACCAACGAGGGGGATCTGCTCTCCCACTCGGAGTACCGCGAGCTGTTGGCGGACGTGGGCCTCACCGCGTCGGTCTGCCTGCCGCTCCCCACGCAGGAGCTGCTCCTCGCCGCGCGCTCCGGGGTGACGCTGCCCACGCGGCTCGCGCCTACCACGCGCACGGGCGTCTGACGCACCCCGTCATCCGCACGCCAGGGCGCTGCTCACTTGCTCAGAATCCGAGCGGCGGATTAGACTCGAATTACACTTTTTTGCCCCCCCGGAAGCTCCATGCGCCTGGCGCCGCTGGACAGCCCTCCCCGTACGAGCGATGGCCTGGCGCCCGCCGAGCGGGAGCGCTCCACCTCGGTGGCGGCACGGCTGAGAGCGACGTATGCGCGAGAGGTGGCCCGGATGGGCAACCACGCGCACTCGACAGCCGGGGGAATCGGACACCTGGCCTTGCACCTCGGGCTCGGCCTGGGAGCGGCCCTCGGAGCCCACGCGCTGCTGGAGACGTGGCCCGTGGCGGGCTGGACGCTCTACCCGCTGGTGGCCTTCTTCATCGCCACCCGCTTCCGTGCGCTCGGCAACATGCTGCACGAGGCGTGTCACGGCATGTTCGTGCGCGGCAAGCGCTTCAACCGCGTCTTCGGGCACCTGCTGGCCATCATCGATCTGACCGCGCTCGAGCCCTACACGCGCGAGCACTTCACGCACCACCAGCACCTGGGAGACCCGGAGAGGGATCTGGACTTCGTGCCGCGCCGCCCGTTCGGGTTCGCCGAGCCCACGGAACACTTCGCGCGGCGCCACCTGTTGCGACCGCTGCTGCTCATCCACCTCCCGTCCTTCGTGCGCCCGGTGCTCTTCAGCCGCACGGATCCATGGCCGGTGACGCTGTGCAGGTGGGCCTTCGTGGCGGGGCTGCTCGCGCTGGCGCACTGGGGCGTGGGCTGGAGGGCCTTCGGGCTCTTCTACGTGCTGCCCTACTTCGTGGCCTACCAGATCATCCGCTACTGGTCGGACGCGGCGGATCACGCGGGCATCATCGGCTCGGCGGACGAGTTCCACCGCTCGCGCAACCACATCTTCGCGTGGGGGTGGCTCAACCGGATGCTCTTCCCACGCAATGACCAATACCACCTCACGCACCACCTCTTCCCGGCCGTGCCCACCACCGCGCAGGGCCGGGTGCACGAGCTCCTCATGAAGGATCCGGAGTACGCGGAGCGCCCGCACTCGCTCTCCGCGCTGCTGTCTCGAGCGCGTCCAGGGCTTCGGGGAAGTGGTCCGGAGACATGCCCAGACCCAGACGGAAACCGTGGCCACGCTCCAGCGGGTGGGCCCCCGCGGGGTCGCCGTGCTCCATGGCGCTGAGCGGCAGGACGAACACCCCGGCCTCGCCGAGCGCCTGGAGCTTCGCCTCGAACTCCTTCGGGCCGGCCACGCCGCTCACGCCGATGCAGGTGACGAGTCCTCCCACCGGAGCCACGCCGTACACGCCTTGGGAGCGCTCCAGGAACGAGGAGAGGAGACGCCGGTTCCGCATCCACTCCTCGCGGGCCTGACGCAAGGCGGGACTGCCGAGATCCTTGAGCACCTCGAGGGAGATCCACTCGGCGACCGGGTTCACCGTGTGCGTGGTGTAGTTCTTCTCGTTCTGCACGCGCGCGAGCATGGCGGTATCGCCCACGCACCAGCCGATGCGCAGACCGGGGCAGCCCAGACACTTGATGAAGGAGCCGGTGACGAAGGTCCTGGCGCCGGGCCGGTACACGGTGGCGCCCAGAACCTCCGTGTCCGAGGAGAGGAAGCGATAGTGCTCGTCACCCACGAGCGTGGCGCCGGAGCGCTCCGTCCAACGGGAGATGCGCTCCAGCAACTCCGGGTCCAGGACCAGGCCACTCGGGTTGTGGGGGTTGTTGATGACAACCACGTCCGGGGAATCGCGCTCGAGCCGTGCGAGCCACTCGTCCGCGTCGATGGAGGGCACGCCGCGCAAGTCCCAGCGCACGGGCAGGCGGACGAGCTCCGCGCCCTGCCGCATGGGGAGCTCATAGAGGAGCTGGAAGGCCGGCCAGGCGAGGGCCACCTTGCGAGGGCGGAGCTGCCGGAAGAGGAGCAGCAGGGCCTCGCTGGTGCCGGTGGTGATGAGGACGTTGTCGCGCGTGGCGCCGGGGTGCATGGCGGCCACGAGGTCGCGCAGGTCGGCACGGCCCCAGTTGGGGCTGTCACGCAGCAGGGTGGAGAGGAACGTGTCCAGGGCGCGCTGGGGGCTGACACCGGAGCCGGTGAGCAGCTCTCCAACGGTGCGGGGCCGGGCTCCGGACTCGCCAAGGTTGTAGCGCGCGGTGAAGCGCGAGCCCTCGAGGTAGTCCTCCATGAAGAACGAGCGAAGGAGTTCCATGTTCCTCCAGACGGGACGGTGGAAGGGAAGACAGCGTCAGCGGACCGGGGCTCCGTCCGCCCAGGAGACGTCACCGCGCGAGGCGATGACGACCTGCTGGATGGGCATCTCGAAAGCACGGGAGGACAGGAGTCCCACGGGCTCGAGCAGCCGCCGGAAGTCGGGCATGGACAACACATCGCCCTCGTTCGACACGTAGCGGCGCAGTGAGAAGTAGAGCGCGTCCAGGGGACCATCGCGCCGGTCGGTGAGCAGATAGCCCGAGATGACGAGCAACCCCTGGGGACGCAGGGCGCGGGCGAGCTTCGCGAAGAGTCCCGGCAGCGCCTCGGGAGGAAGCGCGGGGATGACCTGGGGCAGGAGGATGACGTCGTACTGGGACTCGCCGTAATCGACGGAGAGGCAGTCGCCGGCCCAATAACGCGCACGCCCCTCCAGCTTGAGCTTCGCGATGTTGGGCTTCACCTGCTCCAGGACGTGCTCGGAGTCCAGGTAGGTAACGTGGAGCGAGGGCTCGGTCAACCCGAAGGCGGCGCCCCAGACACCCGAGCCGGTGCCCACGTCGAGAACACGTGCGTCCTTCAGGGGGCGCATGCGGGCGACGAGCTCCGCGGCCTTGCGACCCAGCTTCACATGCGAGGCGAAGATGCCGGTGATGCGCGAGGCATTGCGCTGGTAGATGCGCCTGGCGGTCTCGGGGTCGCGCAGATCCAACCGGAACACGCGTTGGGTCACGGCCTCATCCAGGTGCCCGAAGGCCTCCCAGTAGTCCATGGTGGCCGGGAACGAGCGCAGGAAATACGGCAGGCTGCTCGCGTCCAGGGAGCGGCTGGCCAGCTCGGAGAAACCGAGGGCCTCGCCCTCCTGCCGGACGATCCCCATGGACCCGAGGACCCCGAGCAGGACGCACAGCGCCTCGGGCTGGGAGCCGGTTGTCTTCGCCAGCTCCACGAGGGGCCGGGGCCCGGACACCAGCGCCTCCAACAACCCCACCTCACCGCTCGTCACGAGCGCCTGGGTGCGCAGGAAGTTGCGGGCGGCACGATCGTCGTAGTCCGCGGCGAGGACATCCTGCTCGGGCACGCGAGGCGCCAGGAACTCCTGCCGGTACCATCCGAGCAGCTCACGGGACCCACCAGACCCATCCACTGGCGCACCGGTGCGAACGGCCTCGGGCAGCAACGCGGACACGGACCACCAGCTCCGCGCCTCGCGCATCCGGGCGACGAACTCGGGCCGACGAAGGAAGGCACTCGCCGCAGGGAGCGAATAACCCCTCCCCTCCTCCAGCCGGACGAAGCCGAGCCCCACCAGCGGCTCGATGACGGAGCGAGTCCCTCGCACGGTGCCACCGATACGCTGAGCGAGCTCCTCCAGGGACACAGGAGTGGGGCCCTCGTCCGGGAGGTGCTCGAACATTCCGAGCGCGAAAGCGCCCAGGAGCGCCGCCGACTCATTGCTCGCGTCACGAGCCCAGAAGTTGAGTTGCTGGACGAAGGCTGTCTGGGAGGACGCGGGGGTGGACTCGGCCAAGATGCATGCCTCGAGGGGTCACGCCAGCGGAGCCTCGGCCACCGGCGATTCTGCGGGGGGACCCGAAGTATGACCCAGCGGACCACCGGTTTGCACCTGGGCCTCGGCAACCGAGCCGGGTCCCTGGCGCGTGTGAGCAATTCCCCTCGGGGTGGCACCACACTCACCGTGCGCCCCAGTCCTGTGAACCGCCGTTGAACCGATCCTCCCGGCCGCGGGAGGAGAAGGACAAACTCGAGGCACTGCGCCTGTTTCAAGTGTGGCTGGCCTGAGCACCCACCGACAGGCGCTTCCACGCGGCGGCGAGCGCGTCCGCGGCCACCACCACGTCCTCGTGTGTCGTCGTCCGTCCCAGGGACAGGCGCACCGAACCGAGCGCCGCGGAGGGTTCCACACCCATGGCCGTGATGATGGAGGAAGCGGACTCCTCACCCGCGTGGCACGCCGAGCCCGTGGACGCGGCCACCTCGGGCGCCGCCGCCAGCAGCGCGGAGCCACTCACGCCGGGGAAACGCACGTTGAGCGTATTGGGCAGCCTCTCTTCCGGATGACCATTGAGCGCCAGCGCCGGAACACGCGCTCGCAGCCGCTCCCAGAGTTCGTCCCGGAGCCCACGCACCCGCGCCGCATCCTCCGCCACCGTGCGAAGCGCCACCTCGCAGGCGACCCCGAGTCCCACGATGGACGCGACGTTCTCCGTCCCCGGCCGCAGGCCACGCTCGTGCCCCGCGCCGAGCAGTACCGGGCGCAGCGGCGTGCCCCGCCGCACGTACAGGGCCCCCACGCCCTTGGGCGCGCCGAACTTGTGACCCACCACGGTGAGCAGGTCCACGCCAAGCGCGTCCACGGACACGGGCAGCTTGCCCACGGACTGGGCCGCGTCGGTGTGCACCCACACGCCCCGAGCCCGAGCCTCGCGGGCGATCTCCGCGATGGGCTGCAACACCCCCGTCTCATTGTTGGCGTGCATGAGGGTGACGAGCGCCGTGTCGCCATGCAGCGCGGCCACCGCCTCGTGGACGCGGACACGGCCTTCCGCGTCCACCGGGAGCCAGGTCACCCGCCAGCCCTGCTTCTCCAACTCGTGGCAGGGCTCGGTGGTGGCCGGGTGCTCGATGACGGAGGTCACCACGTGACGCTTGTCCGGGAGCGCCGCCGCCACACCACGGATGGCGAGGTTGTTGGCCTCGGTGCCATGCGCGACGAAGAAGATCTCCTCCGCCGCCGCGCCGAGCAGCGCCGCCACCTGGGCCCGGGCGCGATCGACGGCCTCGCGAGCCCGGCGCCCGTAGACGTGAGCACTCGACGGATTGCCGAAGTGCTCACGCAGGTAGGGCACCATGGCATCGACCACCTCGGGCAGCAGCGGCGCGGTGGCGTTGTGGTCCAGGTAGATGGGCTCGTTTGGCACGGTCATACGGCCCGGCATTCTCGCCCATCTCCCAGGACTCCGGCGAGGCTCACGGGACGTCCGTTGGATCCCACCCCGTCCCATCGAGAACACGCCCCCGTCAGGGGGCCGTAATCATAGGTGATCATGATCCTGTCGATCGTCTTGCCCGCGAGCCACTGACCGATCCGGGACTTCGTCTGTGTCCACGCGTTGACGGTGCCACGGCTGGCGCCAGGGTGCATGCTGATGCCGTTGACGTCCGTCGCCCCCGAGTCCCGGAGCGTCGAGCCGTCCGTCATCACGAGCTCCACGGTCACGTGCTGGGAGAGGCTGTTCAGTGGGTACGTCCAGAAGGACAGCTGGGTCGAGGACTGAACCGGGCGAATAGAGCTTGGAAATTCATTGCCGCCGCGGGGACGGACGCGCGCGTGCCTCCAGCGAGCGGCGCCACCGGGCGCGCAAGGCGGCGGGACGCTCCGGATGGAGCTCGTCCAGGAAGTCCGCGCCCACCACCCGGTCCGTGCGGAAGCTCCGAAAATCCCTTCGCAGCTCGCACCAGGCAATCAGCAGGCGCACGGTGTCCATGTAGCCGACGATGACGGGCCAGACGGTGCGCTCGCTCGTGCGGCCCTGCTCGTCGCGATAGCGCAGGACGATCTTCCGCCCCTCGCGAATGGAGGCGCGCACCCGGGCGACGTCCAGCCCATCCGGAGTAACGTTCCAGACGGGTGGCGTACCGGAGGCCGGCTCGAGAACGTAGGGTTGCAGGCGCTCGGGTACGGTGGCGCGGATCTTGGCGATCAAATCCCTCGCGGCCCGGGCCAGGGCGGGATCCGCGCGCCCGGCCACCCATTGGGCACCCAGCACCGCCGCCTCGATCTCGTCGGCTGTCAGCATCAGGGGTGGCATGTCGAAGCCAACATCCAGCACATAGCCCACACCCGCCTCGCCGCGGATCGGCGTGCGCTGGTCCATCAGCGCGGCGATGTCGCGGTAGACGCTGCGCTTGGAGGTCTCCAGCTCGGCGGCGATGGCATCGGCGGTGACCGGCCCCCGGGCCCGCCGGAGGATCTGGATGATCTGGAAGAGGCGTTCGGCGCGTCTCATGAAACCATCATCGTGAATCGATGCTGACAGCATGCTGGCAGCAGGGTGGCGGTAGCAAGGGGGCGTTTATTGGCGATGCTGTCCAGGAGGATTGTCATGAAGCTCTACTTCCACCCCATGTCCGGAAACTCGCGCCGCGTGCTGCTCGTGGCCACCCACCTCAACGTGCCCCTCGAGCGCATCGTGGTCGACCTGCCCAAAGGAGAGCAGCGCGGGGCGCCGCACCTGGGGCGCAACCCCAACGGGCGCGTCCCAGTCCTCGATGACGACGGCTTCGTGCTGTGGGAGTCGCGCGCCATCATGCAGTACCTGGCCGAAAAGACGCCGGGGCAGACGTTGCTCCCGACGGACGCGCGCGACCGCGCCGATGTGAGCCGCTGGCTCTTCTGGTGCGCGACCCACATGGCCCCGGCGAACACGATCCTGGTCTTCGAGAACTTCGTGAAGGCGCTGACGGGCGGCGGGCCGGATCCCGCCGAGGTCGCGCGGGGAGAGGCGCTCTTCGCGCAGCACGCGCCGGTCCTGGACGCGCACCTCGCGGGCAGGACGTGGGTCACGCAGGATCGCCTGACACTCGCGGACTTCTCCCTGGCCGCGTCGTTCGCCCTCGCCGGTCCAGCGCGCCTGCCGATCGGGGACTACGCGAACATCCAGGCCTGGCTCGGGCGCGTGCAGGAACTCGAGGCGTGGAAGCGCACCACGCCGCCTGCGCCGCCGCCCGCTGCCTGAGAACGGCGCTACGGCGTCAGGGGATGGGAGAGCTCGAGCTGCGAGAGGGCCAGCGGTGAAAACCCCGCGCCGAGGAAGAAGCGCTCGCACCGTCCCTCCGGGACGATGGCACCTACCGCCAGCGACTTGCCGGGCCAGGCCGCCGCCAGCGCGCGGAGCAGCCGACGTCCGGCCCCCTGCCCTCGCGCTTCTGGCTCCACGGCGATGGCCCGCAGCGCGAGCGTGGGCGCGGAGACATCTCCGAGCACCGCCACCGCGGGCCCCACCCGGAACGCCCGGGTGGGGAGCGACAGCCCCGCGATGGTGGCCGGCGCCAACTGCCAGGGCAGCCCCTCGGGGAGGAGCCGCGCGCAGGCGATGGGCTCCACCTCCTCCAGCGAGGCCGGCTCCGGAATGGGAGTCCCCACGAAGCCCACCAGCCGGCGCACGCGCTGGAAGCCCAGACGCTCGTAGAGCTTCACCGCGGGGAGGTTCTGCTCGATGACCTCCAGCTGCATCCGCGTGTCCCCACGGGCGCGCGCCTCCTCCATCAATGGCAGCAGCATGGCACCCCCGAGCTTGCGGTTGCGGTGCGTGGGCACGATGCCCATGCCCGCGACCCGGCTCTCCCTCCCCCGCCGGGCCATCAACACCAGCCCCACCGGCTCACCGTCCACCCGCGCGATGCGGCTGTCCGCCAGGGAGATGTGCTCGCCACGCACGCGCGCATCGAACAGCAGGGGCGCGTCGGGAATGGTGACGAAGTAGCCCTCGAAGACGCGGGCGAAGAGCGTGGAGAGGGAATGGAGCGGCAATTCGGAGGCGGGCGTGAGGTCCATGAGGGCGGCTCGGAAGGGAGACACTACCAGGCGGCCTCGAAGCTGGATCTTCAGGAGTGACGTGGGGCCACCCACCCTTTGGGAGGATCCACCGCCGTAAGTCTTACTGCCCTCGGGGGCAGTACCGCCCGCAGCCCACGCACAAGTCCCTGAAATCACAGGGGCTCGACTGAGGAAGGGCATGGCACACGGACTGCTATAGCCCTCCGGCAGGAAGTCGATGGGTGGATCGGGGCAGGACGGGCGGGTCGGGGAAGGACGGGCGGGTCGGGGTCGGTCGTTTCGGGGGGATGGGGCAGAGCAGCAGCACTTCGGGGGAAGTGGGTTGGGGAATGAGTCGGGGAGGAGCTGGGGGCAGCTCCTCCCCGATTTGTTTTGAGAAACCAATCCCTACCACGCCCACCTGTCAGCAATCCCCGAGGCCTCGACGCACCGCGTCTCCTGCTCGTGGAGCGCTCAATCCTTGACGCACCGTCAGGGGATCGCCCGGTGGGACGTCCGCTTCCAGACGCCCTGCCGCCATGCAGGCGCGGCTCGGTTCCTGCTCGGTTGACCGACCGCACACAGGGTCAAAGGATTGAGCCGTCATGAGCACGCAAGAGCCGAGAATCGTGGTCACGTCGACGGATATGGAGCGGCTGCGGACTCTCATCGACACGACCGCCGGAGACAAGGCGGAGACGCTCGATGCGGAGTTGCTGCGCGCGGAAGTCGTCGACCCTACCCAGATACCGCCTGACGTGGTCACCATGAACAGCCGGGTGGTGTACCAGGACGAGGACTCGGGGGAGACGCGCGAGGTGACGCTCTCCTATCCCCAGGACGCGTCCCTGGAGCATGGGCGGGTATCCGTGCTGGCGCCCGTGGGAGCGGCGCTGCTCGGGCTCTCCGTGGGGCAGGAGATCGAATGGGAGTTGCCCGGGGGCAAACACAAGCGCCTACGCATCGTCTCGGTCACCTACCAGCCGCAGGCGGCCGGCCACTTTCACTGAGCCCGCTCTCCCCCGGAGGGGTGAGGGGGGACGGCGGCTGCCCGGTCCTCCTGGGAGGTACGGCGGACAGGCAGTGAACAGGGGTGGGTGGCCTCTGTTACAAGCCCTCCGCCCATGTCGGTGTCCCCCTCCCCTCCTCTGGTTCCCCCGAGCCGTGAGCGCTTCGAGGCGCTCGTGGCCGAGGGCTATGATCAGGTCCCTCTCTTCCGCTCGGTGGAGCTCCAGGGCTTGCGGCCACTGGAGTTGCTGCGGGCACTCCCCCCGGGACATCGCTTCCTGCTGGAGAGCACCCGGACGTCCAGCGAGGGACGCTACTCCTTCGTGGGAGCGAAGCCGTTCCTCACCTTCCGTGCCTGGGGCGGTCGGTGCGAGGTGAACGGGGAGCCGCGCCCCGGCCCTCCCCTCGCGACCCTGCGCGAGCTGTTGAAGCGCTCACGAGGCATCCGGCTGCCGGGGATGCCGCTTTTCTGCGGCGGCGCGGTGGGCTTCTTCGCCTACGAGGCCGCGCATTATTTCGAGTCCCTGCCGCGCCACCCGAACGCCGACCTGGGCCTGCCGGACATCGCGCTGGACTTCGTGGACACGTTCGTGGCGGTGGATCACCTGGAAGGCCGCGCGCTCGTGGTGGCCACGGGAAGAGACTACGACGACTGCGACCGGCGGGTGGCGGAGTTGGAGCGCGTGGTGCGTGAGGTCGATGCCCGGGAGCCCACGGCTCCGGCCTGGCGCCTCGGGAACGAGCAGACTCCGAACGTGGCGTGGCGGTCCAACTTCACACCGGAGGACTACCTGCGCGCGGTGGAGCGCGTGCGGGAGTACATCCGCGCGGGGGACACCTACCAGGTGAACCTGTCGCAGCGGCTGGAGGTGGAGCCGAGGCTGCCCGCGCTGGAGCTGTACGAGGCCCTGTCCACCCTCAACCCCGTGCACTTCGCCAGCTACCTGGAGGTGGACGGAGTCGAGGTGGTGAGCGCCTCGCCCGAGCGGCTGGTGCGGGTGGAGGACGGCCGTGCCATCACGCGGCCCATCGCGGGCACCCGCCGCAAGGGGACGCCGGAGGAGAACGCCCGCTTCATCCACGAGCTGCGCACCAGCGAGAAGGAGCGCGCCGAGCACGCGATGCTGGTGGACCTGGAGCGCAACGACCTGGGGCGTGTCTGTATCCATGGCAGCGTCCAGGTGACGAAGCTGATGGAGATCATCGAGTACACCCACGTCATCCACATCGAGTCCGAGGTGGTGGGCCAGCTGGCGCCGGGGGTGGAGCCGCTCGACGTAGTGGCGGCGGTGTTCCCGGGAGGCACCATCACCGGCGTGCCGAAGATTCGCACCCTGCAGATCATCACCGAGCTGGAGCCGCACGCGCGGGGCCTCTACACGGGCTCGCTCGGATACCTGGGCTTCACGGGAGAAATGGACCTGAACATCGTCATCCGCACGATGGTGTTGAAGGGCGGAAGGGCCTGGGTGCAGGTGGGCGCGGGCATCGTCCACGACTCGGAGCCGAGGCGCGAATACCAGGAGACGCTGCACAAGGCGCGCTCGCTGTTGCTCGCGCTGTCCGCGCGCCCGGTGGGAGACGCGTCATGATGTTGCTCATCGACAACTTCGACTCCTTCACCTTCAACCTCGTGCAGGCGTTGGGTGGACTCGGGGCGGAGCTGAAGGTGGTGCGGAACAACGCCCTCACGCTCGCCGAGGCGGAGGCGCTGCGGCCGGACCACCTCGTCATCTCCCCGGGCCCGTGCACGCCGAACGAGGCTGGCGTCTCCCTGGAGCTCCTCCGCGCCTTCGCGGGCCGGGTTCCCATCCTCGGGGTGTGCCTGGGCCATCAGTCCATCGGGCAGGTCTTCGGAGGGCGCGTCGTCCGGGCCCCGGTTCCCGTGCACGGAAAGACGGGCGACATCCACCACGATGGCCGGGGCGTCTTCCGCGGGATGCCGGCGCCCTTCGTCGCCGCGCGCTACCACTCGCTGGTGGTGGACCGGGCGAGCCTCCCGGACTGCCTGGAGGTCTCGGCGTGGTGTGGGGACCTGGTGATGGGCCTGCGCCACCGCGAGTACCCGTGGCTGGAGGGCATCCAGTTCCATCCCGAGTCCTTCCTCACGCCCCACGGAAACCACCTGCTCGCCACGTTCCTGGAGGCGCGCATCGGATGATGGACACGGTCGCGGTGAACGGCGAGGTACGGCGGCTGGAGGAGCTGCGCCTCCAGGACTTCCTCCAGTCCTTCTTCTTCGGCGCGGGATTCTTCGAGACGTTCCTCGTCGAGGAAGGCGCCCCGATGTTCCTCGAGCGGCACCTCGCGCGGCTCCGCTCGAGTCTCACGGCCCATGCGAACTGCGTGCACGCACCTCCGCCGGAAGTGCTCACCGCCGGCGCCGTGCGCGAGGCGCTGCGCCGCTGTCTGGAGGCGGATGCCCACCTGGGGCCGCGCTTCACCGGCGTGGGCAAGCTGGTGGCGGGAGACGGCCGGCTGCTGCTGTCCTTTCGAGCCCTGGCGCCCCAACACGAGCGCACCCTGCGCGAGGGGTGTGTCCTCGACGAGGTGGAGGACCGAGGCTATCGCCGGGGAGATTCTTCCCTGAATCACAAGAGCGTCTCGTACCTCCGGCAGTACGCGCACCTCGGGCGGGGGACCGTCTTCGTCAACGAGGCCGGGGAGCTGTGCGAGGTTCCGAATGGGAACCTGTTCTTCCTCGTGAGGGACATGGTGGTGACTCCGCCCCTGGAGGCCCCGTGTCTGCCGGGTGTCATCCGCTCCGTGCTACTGGAGCAAGGACGGCTCGGGGGACTTCCTGTCGTGGAGCGTGCGTTGACCCGGGCGAGGCTCGAGGACGTGCGGGGTTGTTTTCTCACCAACTCCGTCAGCCTGGTCCTCGCCGTTCCCCGGCTGCTCGGGCACGTGCTGACTGGGAGCTCGGAGTGGGCCGGGGATGCGCGTGGCGTGGTGCGGGAGTACGCACGGAGAGAAGGGTGACGACCCTCACCCTCGCCCTCTCCCAGAGGGAGAGGGAATCGCGTGGAAGCCGAGGCCCTGCTCCACCTCGGCCTCCGTGAGCAGGCGAAAGGACCCCTCCGGTACGTCAAGGGTGAGCTCGCCCACGGCCTCGCGGTGCAGCGTCCGCACCGGGTGTCCCACCGCCGCCAGCATCCGCTTCACCTGGTGGTGCCTGCCCTCGGTGAGCACCAGCTCGACCCGGCTGGGAGCCAACAGCCGAGCCCCCGCCGGCCGTGTCGGTCCATCCTCCAGCACGAGGCCCTCGCGCAGTCGTTGGAGCGCCGCCTCCGAGGGGTTCCCCTCGACCTCCGCCACGTAGCGCTTGGGCACGTGGGTCTCCGGAGAGGTCGCGTGCGCCACCAGTCGCTCCTCGTTGGTGAAGAGCAACAGGCCCGTGGTGTCCCGATCCAGCCGTCCCACCGCGTACCACTCGTAACCTCGCAACTCTGGCGTCAGCACCGCGCGCAGACGTTCGAAGACGGTGCCGATTCCCTCGGGATCGCTCCCGTGCACCACCACGCCCGCGGGCTTGTGGAACATCAACGCGAGCGTCCGCGCCTCCAGCACGCGCGGCTGTCCATCCACCCGCACCACGCTCCCCGCGTGCACCGGTGCGAAGGGATCCGTCTCCACCCGCCCGTCCACCTCCACCCGCCCCTCGCGCAGGGCCCGCTCCGCCTTGGCCCGGGGCAGCACCCCCGCCCGGCCCAGTGCGCGCACCAACCAGTCCGCACGCTGCCCCTCCGGCACGGGCTCCTTGCGTCGCCGCGCGGCCTCCAGCCACCTCGGTGTCTTCGCCTTCCTCGCCATCAGCGCACCCGCTCCCGCTTCACGGACTTCCCATTCCTATTCCCCACCGCGCGAGCACCCTCCTCCGCCGCCTGCTTCGCGAGCGTTCCCCCTCCCTGTCCTGGCGCATTCCTGAGCGTGCCTAGCTTGAGCCATGTGTGGGGCATTCCTGCATGAGCAGCACAACGTATCCAACAGACTCGGAGGGAGACCGTATGGCAACCGTGACTGAAGGAGGAATTCAAGGGGCCAGCTTCGGCGGCACCGGCTCGAACATCGGGGCGGGTGATGTGTCGTCCCAGGGCTCCGACACCGGCTTCTCTGCCCAGGGCAAGGAGCAGGTGAAGCGCTTCACCGGCGCGACCCGGGATCGGGTCTACCACCAGGTGGACAGCCGGAAGGACGAGCTCGTCAAGGGTCTGCAGGGATTCATCTCCACGCTGGAGAACGCCTCGCAGAACGCCGATGGCATGTCGCAGCAGGTGCTCCATGGCGCCGTGGGCTACATCCGCAAGTTCTCCGACCGCATCGAGAATGGCACCACCGAGGAGTTGCTGCAGGACGCGCGGCAGTTCGTCCGCGAGAAGCCCGCGCCCTTCTTCGCTGGCTGCGTCGCCCTGGGGTTCCTCGCCGCCCGCGTCCTGAAGGAATAGGGAGGCCACCATGCGACCTGGCAATCCAGAGACTCGCGGTAGCTACACCTATGAAGAACGCACCGTCTCCGGCGACGGCATGTCGGAGCGTGCCTTCGGCTCGCTCGTGAGCGAGTTCTTCGATCAGGCCAAACGGCTGATCCGCGCGGAGATCACCCTCGCGAAGACCGAGCTGAGTCAGGAAGCGACGAAGTTCAAGTCCGGCGGCGTAATGGTGGGAGTGGGCGGCGTGCTGCTCCTCATCGGCGGTATCGCCTTCATGCTCACCGCCTGCGCCTTGTTGGACCTGGTGCTGCCCTTCTGGGCCGCGGCGCTGATCGTCACGGTGGCCTTCCTCGCCATCGGCGCGGGTGTCGCCCTCGCGGGCATCAAGAGCATGAAGAAACTCCACGCACCCACCAAGACAATCCAAACCCTCAAGGAGGACGGGCAATGGGCGAGCAGGACGTTCCAATCCGTGAAATCACAGATGCACGGGCACGCATGAGCGAGCTCGCCGATGAGCTGGCCCGTCGCATGGAGCCAGAGCACATCAAGGCGCTCGCCACGGACAAGGTCACGGAGATCAAGGATCAGGCCCGGGAACGGGTCACCGAGAAGGCAGACGAGCTGAAGACGCATGCCAAGGAGGCGGTGATGCGCAGGACCCATGACATCAAGGATCGGGCTGATACGCCCAAGGGATGGAGCATGCTGGGGGCGATCATCGGCGCCGGAGTGGGCTCCGTGCTGATGAAGAAGGCCTTCGACGCGCGCCATGATGGATCGGACATCGGCGGACGCCGCATGTTCAGCAGGTCCGACCTGGATACGCCCTCGCTCGTGCCAGCACCCGAGGGCGGCCTGATGAGGCCCACCGGAGACGTGCGGGGCATGGGAGGCAGTGACGTCGGCGTGCGGACCAGCACGGACGTGGGTGACGTGAACACCGGGGAGAGCAACCTGAAGGGTCGCGCCTCGGAAGCCATGGACACGGCCAAGGGCAAGGCCTCCGATATCAAGGAGCGCGCCAGCGGCCTGGTGGACCGGGCCGTGGACAGGGCCCATGGGCTTCGCGAGCGCATCCCGGACCGGGGCGAGATGAAGCACCAGGCCTCGGACTGGTACAGCACCGTGACCGACAACCCGATGCTGCTGGCCATCGGCGGCCTCGCGATCGGCGCGCTGTGCGCCAGCCTCATCCCGGTGACCAACCGCGAGCGCCAGCTCATCGAGCCCGCCAAGAGCAAGGTGAAGGAGCGCATCTCCACCCTCGGCGATCAGCTCGAGAGCAAGCTGTCGGGACAGTCCGGGGACGAGAGCGGCCAGGAGGAGGAGCACCGATCCTCCGCCTCCTCGGAGAGCGAGCGGGAGCGGGGCTCCATCCCGCCACTGCCGCCGCTCGATGACTACACCTCCGTGCACTGAGCGACGGAGCGCACGAGGCCGGACGGGGCGGCGAACGCCTCGCCCGGCCTTGCTCTATCCATTGCTGGCCGGAGTGCGAGCCCGCCACTCGCGCTCGAGCAGGGCGTAGATGAGGAAGTCGCACCACTCGCCCTTGATGAACGCGTTCTCCCGGAAGTGGGCCTCCTGGCGCATGCCCAGCCTCTCCATCAGGAGCGGAGGCGGGGTTGCGAGGGTCGCCTCGGGAGTACGGACACCATGGGACTGGTAACGCACCACCTCCTCGAATTCGCGCAGCAGCAGGCGGGGCGTGGACAGGGGCGCGGTGAGCAGCATGGCGGTCAGGATTCCTGGCCCGGGTGGGAGGGGAAGAAGGGATGGGCTTTTCCCTGCTCATCGACGAAGAGGAAGCCCTGGAAGCGCGCGGCGTCCGGAGCCCCCGGGTGTTGGCGGGCCTCCGCCAGCCGCGCGAAGGACAGGGAGGCGATGTCGTCCTCCTTCACGCCGGCGAGCGCCAGGAATCCGGGGCGGCTGTCCCCGTCGCGCAGCAGCGTGGGCCGGTGCCCCTTGAAGTCGATGGCGGTGGACACGCGTTGGAGGGCGGCATGGGCCTGGGCGAGCTGCTTCGCGGTGCGCATGCGCAAGGCGACCTCCTCGCGGGTCTGGCAGGCGCCGTCCACATGGACACCGATCTTCAACGAGTCCTCACCCGTGGAGAAGACGAGGACACGGCTCCCCGGCAGCTCCCGGGAGAGCGCATTCGCGGCCTCCTCGGCGGCCTCGCCCTCGACCTGGGGCCATAGCCTCAACGCCTTGCCCGGACCGGTGGCGAGGAAGGCCGCCAATCGACGCGAGCCGAGCGAACGCTGCACCTTGGTACGCGCCGCTCCCAACACGATGAATCCCTGCGCGGAGTCACTCATGGGCCGCAAGAGCACGGGGAACCGGGGCTTTCGTCAAGAGGGAGCGCTCGGAGGGGTGCCGCGGGGCAGGCAACCTGACAGCGCGAGTGACGGAGGCTTCGTTTGACTCCCCAGGGGGCCTCTGCCATGTGCGCCCCGTGCTTCCGGCAGAACAGCTCGTCACCTTCCAACCGCCACCGCCAGGGCCCTCGGTGGCGTTCACGCTGCGCCTCGGACAGGCGCTGCACCGCTATGGCACTCCCGCCCACCGGTTGGAGGAGCAGATGCGGCTGGTGTCGCAACGGCTGGGGCTCGAGGCCCGCTTCTTCTCCACGCCCACCTCCATCTTCGCGTCCTTCGGTCCTCCCGAGGCCCTCCAGACCAGCCTCATCCGCGTGGAGCCCGGGGAGCTGGACCTCGGCCGGCTGGCGAGCCTCGATGCGCTCGCGGAAGAGGTCATCCGGGGTGCGCTCTCCCCCGAGGAGGGCGCCGAGCGCGTGGAGGCCGTCCTCGCCGAGCCCCCTCGCTACGGCAATGGCCTGCACCTGTTGTGCTGGGCCCTGGCCGCCTCGGGCGGAGCACGGCTCTTCGGCGGCGGCCCTCGGGAGATGGGCGTGGCGGCGCTGATCAGCCTCCTCATCGGTGGGCTGGACCTGTGGACGCGGCGGCAGGCGTCGACGGTCTGGGTGCTGGAGCCGGTGGCCGCCATCCTCTCCTCGGCGCTGGCCGTGGTGGCGGCGAGCCTCGTGGGCCCGCTGTCGGTCCAGGTCGTCACGTTGGCGGGCCTCATCGTGCTGCTGCCCGGCCTGAGTCTGACGGTGGCCCTCAACGAGCTCGCCACACGCAACCTCATCTCCGGGACGTCACGGCTCACGGGCGCGGCGCTGGTATTCCTGGAGCTCGGCTTCGGCGTGGCGCTCGGCACCCGGCTGACGGAGTGGCTCCCGCTGCCCGCGAAGCTCGGCCCGCTCCCGGCGCTTCCGGCCTGGACGGAGCCGCTGTCCATCGTGCTGATGATGTCCGGAGTGAGCGTCCTCTTCCGCGCCCGGCCCCGCGACTGGGGGTGGATCGCCCTCGCCGGAATGCTGGCCTACGAGGGCTCGCGCCTGGGCTCCCAGCTCCTGGGACCGCAGCTCGGCGCGTTCCTCGGAGCGCTCGTCGTGGGCATGGGCACCAACCTGCTCTCCCGCGTGCGCAGCCGCCCGGCCACCATCACCCTCGTGCCCGCCATCATGCTCCTGGTGCCGGGCAGCATCGGGTTTCGCAGCATGGAGTCCCTGCTCGCCCGGGACGTGCTCGCGGGCGTGGACACCGCCTTCTCCATGCTCATGGTGGCCGTGGCCCTCGTCGCAGGCCTCCTGTTCGCCAACGCCCTCCTCCCGCCGCGCAAGGTGCTCTGACGCACGCTCCGTCCGGACGCGCACGTCCGGACACCCTTTCCCGCCCCTCGGGCTTGACCGCCTGCCTTCCGTCTGGCATCTTGATTTTGAAAACGAAAATCAAAATCATTTTCAACATTCGACGAAACTCCGAGGAGGACCCATGCCGACCAACCCCTGCTGCCGCACCCTCCTGGCCCGTAGCCCCAGCGCGGAGGTGACGCGCTGCACCTGCGGCCACATCCACCTGAGCCTCGGGCCGATGACGATCCGAATGGACGAGGCCGCGCTGCACGCCATCTGGCTCACGATGGGGGATGCGGTGCGGGCCCTGTCCGCGGGACCCGAGCAGCCCTCCAAGGAGGCCACCGTCGGAGGGTGGAAGCAGTGAGCACGCTAACGGAGCTGCTGCGGCGGGCCACCGCCAACGAGGTACACGCCGCGACGCGGACGGCGTTCGCCGGACGGCTCGCGCGAGGAGAGCTGGAGCGGGCGAACTACGTGCGGCTCCTGTCCTGCCTCCAGACGGTCTACGCGGAGCTGGAGTGGGCGCTCATGTGGAATCGCCTGCACCCGGCGGTCGGCCCCCTGTGTCTCCCCGAGCTGTGGCGGAACGAGCTGCTGCAGGACGATCTGCGAACCCTGCTCGGCCCGGGCTGGTATTCGAACGCGCCACGCCAGGAGGTGGCTGCCTATGTGGAGCGGCTCGGCCTGCTCTGCGACGAGGCTCCCGAGCTGCTCGCCGCGCACGCCTGGGTACTCTACGCCACGGACCTGCCCGGAGCCGGCCAGACCGGCGCGGGGATTGCCCGTGCGCTCGGGCTGCGCGGGAAGATGGGAACGGTCTTCCTCCGCCATGCCACCCACCTGGACGGGGAGGCCTACCGGGCCCACCTGCTCGAGACGATCGACCAGATGCCCTTGGACGAGAGCTCAAGAGAGGCTCTCGCCAACGAAGCACGGCGCGCCGTGCGTGGGGTGCACCTGCTCTTCGAGGCGCTGGGCCGGAACCTCACCGCGGCCCACGGGCGGCGCGAGAGCTCGAGGACGGGAAGCTGGCTGCCACGACTGTGGGTGCCAGCACGCGGGATGTCCTGAGGCGTCTCGACGGACAGTCGCGTCAATGAAGCGGCTGGCCGAGGGAGTCCAGGACGGGACGGCGGGTGGGGAGGGTTCGGCGCTCGTGATCGTAGAAACACTCGGGGCCGAGCAGCGAGATGAGCTCGCGCTCGCGGGCGATGCCCGTTTCAGTGCTGGCATCGGTGGGCAGTTCGTAGGGCTGGACGAGGACGATGTCCTCCCCGAATCGCTCGAGGCACTCAGCGGGCAAGGCGCCAAGGCGCTGGCCGAACATGCGAATGAAGGGGGGCCCGTAGAAGTTGCGCCAGACGAGACCCGGGAGACCCTCGCTGTAGTCGCGAACGGTGAGCTCGTCTGTCGAATAGGTAAACTCCCCTCCCTCCGTGGGAAGGCTCTTGTGGACGCGCCGCCGTTGCTTTCCTTCGAGGTCCGTTTCCAGCCCAGCCAGGGTCAGGGGTGATTGAACGAGACGCATGAGCTCCGCCACCTGGGGTGCAAGTGATGCGCGCCAGGAAGCTTTCGAGGCGGAGCTGACCGATGTCATCCAGGAAATGGAACCCGCGTAGGGGAATGGTGGGTTGGGAAGGATGGGCGAGAACCAGATGAAGTCCCGATCTGTCCTGGCCGCGACGCACAGGCTCCTGTGCTCCTCGTAGTGAGCGACGAGTGGAGCGAGGTCAATGCGATTCGGCTCGATGGCTTTATCGAGCGCAGCGGAACCATAGCGCCGAGGCTCGAACCATCTGTATTTGAGAAGAATGAGGCCGAGGAACTCCCTTACAACAGCGCCCGAGGGACGTCTTGGGGGAAGGCTCAGCTTGGCTTTTAGATACTTGACAGTCATATATATCTCTTGGAATCAAGGAGTACATCACGGGTAGTATCTCACGCGCGCATTACCGAGTTGGTCCAAGGCTCTCAGGCGTTCGAGAAGCGAGCCTGAAAGACGCGTAGGACCATCGGCGTGCTGGGCAGAGCGAACCCAGAGTTCGAGATGCCCGCCGTATTTCTCCACATACTCAATCATGGCTTTGATGTTCCCAGAGAGGGACAACTCCTTGCGCGCCTTGGCCTCGACGAAGGGATAGGGCTGGCCCCACACCAGCTCCACTGGGCTGCCCTTCACCGAGTCGGCGACGAAGCCCTGCGCGCGGCTGCCCGGCGGCGGCATCACCATCGCGGTGTTTCGCTCGTACTGATTGATTTTGAGGATGGTATCCTCGAAGGCATTACCCGCCGGTTTGTTCTTGAGAATGGTCTCGTACATGCGCTCCCAATCCGCATCCGGCTGGAAGGAGAAGCGACGGTACTTCTCCGGGTGGCGGAACTGGTAGTCCACCCAACGTTGTGCCTTGTGGGCTCGGGTGCCGGGCAGAAGCCGACTGCCGTCGGGAAGTGTTCGTACGCCCAGCAGCGGCATCTTTTGACTCGCCCGCAGCGCCTTGGACGCCTCGCGCAACGGCGCCTCCAGTCCGCGCGCCACCCGGTTGAGGAATTGCACCTCCTCCTCGGTGAAGGTGTGGCCCCGGGAGGCCGCTGCCAGCAGGCGTTCAATCTCCCTCACATCCCCTGGAGACAGGTGCGAAGCCACGCGCGAGAGCACCTCCACTTCGTCCAGGCTCCGGCCGGTGAGCAGCGCCAGCCGCTCCGCGCCCTCCTCGCCGGCTTTCATCAGCACGGCACCGGTCACGAAGGGCAGCAGCACGCCCAGCGCACACACCACCCGCTCGGTGCGTGTGAGCGAGTGGCCAGTGATGCTCTGGCCGGTAACGGCCGCCCGTGCGTCCGTCACCTCGCCCACGCCCGGTGTCAGACCCACCAGCAGTTCCAGCACCAATTCCTCGGAGGAGTACACCTCCGGATCCAGGGCCTCGCTGTAATCCAGGTGCACCGGAGCCAGGCGACCCAATTGCACCGCGCTCGCCAGAGCGGAGCGGCTCGCCAGCAGATAGAGCGCCACCTCATCGGGCGTGCGCTTCAGGAAGTCAGGGTCCTCCGTGTGGGCGTATGCCCAGGCGAGTGTGGCGTTGCCCAGGGCCCGCAGCGACTGTTCGCGAAGAGGAGATTCCGTGAGCAGGTATCCCGGAGCCACACGGCGCGGAGGCGCCAGGTGCGTTTCCAGCAGCACGCGCCCCCAGGCCTCATACTCCGCCAGCTTGCGCTGCACCGCCCGCCAGCGAACCTCACGCGCCCGCTCCTCCTCCAACAACTCCACGTATCGCGCCAGGGGCGAGGGGGCCTCATCAAGCGCTGCCTCCGGTTGCCGCAGCACCCATGCCTCCAGCTTCGTCAGCGCCGCCAATCCCTCGCGGAGCTCCGCCTCGGAGAGGACAGGAGCCTGGAGCTTCGTCCTCTGGTGGCGAAGGAATGCCTCGTAGGGAGCCTGGGGTGGCACGGCCGAGAGCACCGGGCCCGAGGACTCCACCTCCTCCCGCCATATGCCTTCGCCCCGCCTCAGGGTCAGGGCCGAGTCGCAGCGCACCGCGCCCTCCGTGAAATCACAGGGGACGCGGGAGCCGCTTCACTTCGAGCCCTCGGGGAGAGCGCACCCGCCCCGCGCCATCTCCACGGCGCGCAGAATGGCCTCCGGCGTCGCGGGCGAAGCCAGCTCCACCGGAGTGCACGGCTGCCCGAAGGCGGCCACCGCATGCCGCAGCGCCGTCACCGCGCCAATGGCCAGCATGAACGGAGGCTCACCCACTGCCTTGCTGCCGTGGAGGGTGTTGTCCTGCGACGCACGCTCCAGCAGGGCGACACGGAAGTCCTCGGGCGCATCCCCCACCGCCGGAATCTTGTACGTGTCCGGTGAGTGTGTGACGAGCCGGCCCTTCGCGTCGAACAGCACCTCCTCGCACGTGAGCCACCCCAGGCCCTGGATGAAGCCTCCCTCCACCTGGCCCCTGTCGATGCTGGGCACCAGCGAGGAGCCCACGTCGTGCAGGATGTCCACGCGGCGCACGCGGTGCTCGCCGGTGAGGCCGCTCACCTCCACCTCCACCACGGCGGCGCCGAAGGCGTAGTAGTGGAAGGGTTTGCCACGTCCGGCCACCCGGTCGTACGAGATGTCCGGCGTGCGGTAGTAACCCGTGGCCGACAGCGACACCTGGGCCAGGTACGCGGCATGGACCACCTCGGCGAAGGACACCGAGCGCTCGGGACGCGCGGGAAGGAAGACGCGGCCCCCGGTGAAGACGAGCGAGTCCACCTCGCCACCCCGCTCGAGCTGCAACAGACGCGCGGCCACCGGGCGCAGCCGATCCCGGAGCACTTCGCACGCCTGCTTCACCGCCTGGCCGTTGAGGTCCGCGCCGCTGGAGGCGGCCGTGGCCGAGGTGTTGGGCACCTTGTCCGTGGCGGTGTTCATCACCCGCACGCGCTCGGGAGGAACGCCCAGCTCGTGGGCGCACACGGCCCGCATCTTGGTGTGCAGCCCCTGCCCCATCTCGGTGCCACCGTGATTGAGCTGCACGCTACCGTCCGTGTACACCACCACCAGGGCGCCCGCCTGGTTGAGGAAGCTCGTGGTGAAGGAGATGCCGAACTTCACCGGCTGGAAGCCAATGCCCCGCTTCGTCCATCGCGAGGAGGCGTTGAAGGCGTCGATCTCCGCGCGCCGCCGGACGTAGTCGCTGGAGGCCATCAGCTCGGCGTGGATGCGCGGCAGGCGGTTGCCCTCCACCGGCTGCCCGTACGGGGTGACGTTCGAGGGGGCGTCCCGGTAGAAGTTGCGCTCGCGTACCACGGCCGGATCCAACCCGAGCCGCTCGGCGGCGCGGTTGAGCACCTCCTCCATCACGAACATGCCCTGGGGCCCGCCGAAGCCGCGGAAGGCCGTGTTGGAGGGCAGGTTCGTCCGGGCCACCCGGCCGACGAACTGCAACGCCGGGACGAAGTACGCGTTGTCCAGGTGGAAGAGCGCCCGGTCCAGGATCGCGTGCGACAGGTCCGTGCTCCACCCGCCGTCGGAGAACAGCTCGACCTTCAGCGCGAGCAGCCGCCCCTCCGCGTCGAAGCCGGCGTCATAGTGGCCCCAGAAGGGGTGACGCTTGCCCGTGAAGGCCATGTCCTGGTCGCGGTTGAGCCACACCTTCACCGGCCGCCGGGTGGCGCGCGCGCCCAGGGCCGCCAGGGCCGCGAAGGGCGCCGCCTGCGTCTCCTTGCCGCCGAAGCCGCCTCCCATGCGTGGCACCTCCACCACCACCTGGTGCCGCCCCACGCCCAGCACTCCGGCGACGATGGCCTGCACCTCCGAGGGGTGCTGGGTGGAGCTCCACAGGTGCACCGCGTCGTCCTCGCCGGGCACCGCCAGCGCCACCTGCGTCTCCAGGTAGAAGTGGTCCTGGGCGCCCGTCATGCACTCGCCCGCGAGACGCACCGGGGCCGCCGCGAGTGCCGCCTCCGGCTCTCCCCGGCGGATGGTATGCGGGGTGGTGTGGAAGGAGCCGGCCTCCACCGCCGCCTTCAGGGTCAGCAGCGCGGGCAGTGGCTCGTACTCCACCTCCACCAGCGCGGCGGCGCGGCGGGCCAGGTCGGCGCTCTCCGCCAACACCAGGGCCACCGTCTGTCCCACGAAGTGCACCTCGCCGTCGGCGAACAGGGGCTCGTCGTGGATGACGGGGCCCACCTGGTTCTCCCCGGGGATGTCCTCGGCGAAGAGCACGGCGTGGACTCCGGGCAGGGCCCGGGCGCGCGAGGCGTCCTTGCGCGACAGACGTGCGTGCGCGTGCGGCGAGGTGACGAGGTGCCCCGCCAGCATCCCCGGCGGCGCGGGCATGTCGTCCACGTAGAGGGCCTCGCCGCTGGTGTGCTTCAGGCCGCTCTCGTGAGGGGCCGGGGCGTGCAGGGGCGTACGGGCCGGCTCGATCTGCTGGGCGAGGGTGGAATCGGGAGAAGAAGGAAGCGTGCTCATCCGTTTCACCTCACCTGCACCGTGGCCGGGTGACGCTCCGCGAGCCGTGGCATCGGCTCCGAGAGCGTTTCGTGGAAGAAGCCGCGCAGGAGGTTCTTCGCCACCCGCGCGCGGTACCACGCCGAGCCCCGGTGGTCGGACAGCGGCTTGAAGTCCTCGTCCAGCGAGGAGAGCGCCTCCTCCACCGTGGCCTCCGTCCAGGGACGGCCCACCAGCGCGGCCTCGGTGCGCCGGGCCCGCGAGGGCGTGGCCGCCATGCCTCCGTAGGCCAGCCGCGCCTCGGCCACCTTCCCCTCCCCGTCCACCACCACCCGGAAGCCCGCGGACACGGCGCTGATGTCCAGCTCGCGCCGCTTGGACACCTTGTACGCGAGCGCCCTCGTCCCCTCCGGCTGTGCCGGCACGTCCACGAAGGCCAGCACCTCGCCACGCCCGAGCGCCGTGCGCCGGTAGCCCTGGAAGAAGTCCTCCAACGGCACCCGCCGCTCCCCCGCCCGCGAGCGCAGCACCGCCTCGGCCCCCAGCGCGAGCAGCACCGGCGCCAGGTCTCCAATGGGCGAGGCGGTGCACAGGTTGCCACCCACCGTCGCGCGGTTCTTGATCTGCCGAGAGCCGAAGTAGCGCAGCATCCGCTCCAGGGGCGGGCACGTGGCGCGCGTGTAGTCCTCCAGGTCCGTCAGCCGCACCGTGGCACCCAGGCGATGCCCGCCGCCGCGCGGCTCCAGCACGCGCAGCTCGGACAGCGCCTCCAGCGACACCAGCAACGGGGGCTCCGCGTAGCGCTTCGTCACCTCCAGCGACAGGTCCGTCCCCCCCACCACGAAGCGGGCCTCCGGGTGCTCGTCCAACACGTCCCAGAGGGCCTCGAGAGAGCCCGGGGTGAAGAAGCGCTGGGCACCCGCCTCGTAGGCCAGCGCCATGGGCCCGGGCTGCGTCTCCGCGAGCGCACGGGCGAAGCGATCCGGGGGACGAAGGCCGGCCACCCGGCCCGCGGCTTCACGGATGGGCCGGTAGCCGGTGCAGCGGCAGAGGTTGCCACACATCTGCGCGTCCAGCTTCCAGGGCTCGTCCAGATCGCGGCGGTGACAGGCCTCCAGCATCGCCATGGCGACGCCCGGGGTGCAGTAGCCGCACTGAGAACCCAGCTCGCGCGCCAGCGTCTCCTGGACGACGTGGTACTTCCCGCCCTCCTTGAGCGCCTCCACCGTGTACACGCGCTTGCCCTGCACCATGGGCAGCAGCACGAGGCACGCGTTCACCGCTCGCAGCGCGGGGGTGCCCTGGCCATCGTGCTCCAGCACGGCGACGCTGCAGGCCCCGCAGTCGCCCTCGGCACAGCCCTCCTTGGTACCGGACAGGTGGGCCCTGTCGCGCAGGTAGCGCAACAGCGTGGTGGTGGGAGCGAGTCCCGTCTCCTCGACGGGCCTGTCATTCAGGAAGAAGCGCAGGCGTTCCATGGGCCTCCTCCGGTCCCTCCATTCCGGAAGGCCGGGGGTTCAGCCTACTACGGTCCACGTCGGGGGCGCTGCCCCGGCCCTGCCCGGAGGGAAGTGCCCGCCACCTGACGGTTCAGCCGCGCAGGGTGAGGAGGGCCACCAGACTCACGAGGAAATAGGGCACGAGGCCCCCGGCCCCCGCGTAGTCCTTGGCCATGCGCTGGCCGAAGAAGAGGGCCACGAAGGAGAGTCCGGAGAGGGCCGCGCCCCACATGGCCACCCGCGTGGCGCCGGAGAGCACCAGGAACACCAGCCCGGCCGCGCTCACCGCGCCAGCGGCCAGCTCCAGCACCGTGAGGGTCGCCAGCAGCAGCGGCACCACTCCGCGCAGGGGGCTCTTGGCGAAGTGTCCGGTAAGCCACCCCAGGTTGCCCTTCCAGTCGATGACCTTGTCCAGTCCGGACTGGAGGAAGGTGATGGCGAGGAAGAGGGCGCACAGCACCTGGACGAGCCAGAGGGGGAAGAGGTTCGAGTCGAGCGACGGCATATGGGGTGGGCACTCTAACCCGCCTGCCTGCTTCCCCAAGCACCGGGCGACGGCAATAGCCAGAGCACGGCCGCTCCCTCCCCCTTCCGACAACCCGGGAGCGCCCCCATTGTCCGTCCATGGCCACTGAACAAGGAGCCCGGCGTGTCCTCGTGGGGCTCATCCTCGTTTCCATTGCCCTGTTGTTGATGGTCGCCTCCCCGTTCTTCAACGCCTTCTTCCTGGCCGCGGTGCTCGCCGGAGCCTTCCAGGGCCTGCAGCGGTGGTTGACGCGGCGCTTCCGGGGGAGGAGCGGGCTGTCGGCCGGTATCATCTGCGTGGGGACCATCCTGGCCCTGCTCGCGCCCCTGGCCGCCCTCACCGCCTTCATCGTCTCCCAGGTCATCGAGGGGGTGAACTTCATCTCCACCACGGTGCAGCAGCGGGGATTGCAGGGACTGGTGGCCTACGTGCCCGGCCCCCTGCGGGACCAGGCGGGGCGGATGCTCGAGCGCTTCCAGTCCGAGAGCGCCGGGGTGTGGCAGACCCTCCAGGAGCAGTTGACCTCCCGGGGCGCCACGGCGGCCCAGACGGTGGGCGGGGTGGTGGTGACCACGGGCTCGGTGATCTTCCAGGTCGTGATGATGCTCATCGCGCTCTATTTCCTGCTGGTGGATGGGCAGCGGCTCGTCGCGTGGATGGAGAGCGTGTCCCCCCTCAAGCGCGGGCAGACGACGGAGCTGCTGACCGAGTTCCGCCGCGTCACCAAGTCCGTGCTGGTGTCCAGCGTGGCCACCGCGGGCGTGCAGGCCGTGGCGGCCCTGGTGGGCTACCTCATCACCCGCGTGCCGGTCCCCATCTTCTTCGCGGCGGTGACGTTCTTCTTCGCGCTCATCCCCGCCGTGGGCGCCGCCGTGGTGTGTCTGGCCGCCGCCCTGCTGCTGCTCGCCACCGGCCACCCCGTGGCCGCCCTCATCCTGGCCATCTGGGGCGTCGTCGTGGTGGGGCTCGCCGACAACGTCGTCAAGCCCATACTCGCCAAGCGCGGCATGCACATGCACGGCGCCATCGTCTTCTTCGCCCTGCTCGGCGGCCTGGCCGTCTTCGGCGCCATCGGCCTGCTCCTGGGGCCGCTCATCGTGGCCTTCTTCCTCGCCGTGGTGCGCATCTACGAGCGCGACTACGGCCGGCCCTCCGCCCGTCCCGGAGACCCGGGCACCCCGCCGCAGAGCAAGCCCGTTCTAGCTGAGCCCTCCGTGCCCGAGGGCGAGGAGTGGGAGGCCTCGGGGTTCCACACGGAGCGTGGGGTGGACGAGCACCACTGACAGGACTCCCGGGAGCCACGCGCGCCCGGGAGCCCTCGCGTCACCGCGCTGGGACTACGGCTGGACGCCAGCGCCCGTCACGGTGAGCGTGTAGCTGCTCATCGCGCCCGCGTAGCCCACCACCTTCACGTAGTAGGTGCCCACGGTGCTCGCGGAATAGCTGCCCACCTCCGGGTTGCTCGAGCTGTAGCCGCGCGCCGCGTACAGGTTCACGTCATCCGCGGTGTACAGGTACCAGTCCAGGTCCGCGACGCCGGGCATGACCAGCTTCACCGTGACGGTACCGGGCGTGGTCACCGTGAACTTGAACCAGTCCACGTCCGTGCTGGTGGAGAGGGTCCCGCTCACGCTGGTGCCCGCCGCCACCCGCCCATTGGCGGTGGCCGCGGTGTCGTTGTTCTCGGTCTCCTTCGTGATGACGGTCGACGAATCCGGCGGAGGGGTGGACGAGGTGATGGAGAAGGCCGCGTCGCTCGAATCGGTCACGGCCGCGTTGCCCGCGTCGCTCACCCGCACCTTCGCCGCCGTGGTCACCGTGTCCGGCACCGTCCAGGTGTAGCTGCCCGCGGAGGCCGGCGTGCTGGCGGAGATGACGTTCCACGTACTCCCGTCCGTCGTGTACTCGAGCTTCACGTTGCTCACGTTGCTCGCCGTCCAGGTGAGGGACCGGCTGCTGCCCGCCGTCCAGCTCTCCCCGCCGTTGGGCGCCACCACCATCACGCTCCCCACGGGCGTCGGCTCATCGCCACCCGGGAGGAGGAAGTCCTTGATGACGGCCATGTGCTGCATGTTCGACGCGCCGCTGTCACCCGACAGCGCGGGGGAGATCTCCGAGAGGGGCGAGTACACGCGCGTGTCCACCACCAGGCCCGCGCTGAACGAGCTGGAGCCGATGACCGTGGCCGTCTGGTAGGCCCGCAGATCCGCGTCCACCAGCACGTGGTCGTACGGCTTGCTGCGGCCGGCGTTGGTGTTGGTGTTGTTGTTCCGGTCCGCCGGGTGCGGGCCGCTCGTGGTCACCACCTGGCTGAACGTGGAGAGGCAGCTCTCGGAGCGGCTGTCGGTATTGAAGTCACCGCCGATGGCCAGGTAGTCCCCCGCGGGGATGTTGGCCTTGACGTAGTTGACCAGGCTGTTCGCCTCGCTGTTGCGGACGGAGCTGCCCGAGGTGAGCAGGTGCACGCTCACCACCCAGAGATCCTTGGGGCCCGGGATGTCGATGCGCGCCCAGGCGAAGTCGCGATTGGAGACGTAGGGATCGGTCCACTCGCCCGAGGCGATGATGGGCCAGCGGCTGATGACGCCGTTCGGGATCTGCGCCCCGCTCTCGCGGTAATAGTAGAAGCCCGTCCCGAAAGCCTCGTCCACGAAGCCCCGGATGGCGGTGGCCGAGTTGTTGCCGTAGTTGAACTCCTGGATCATCACCACGTCCGGCTTCGTGCCCTGGAAGATGCGGGTGCCGTGGCCCGGGTCGTAGCTCTGGCTGTTGCCACTGGTGATGTTGGCGGCCATCAGCCGCACCCGGACTTCCGTGAGCGAGGCGCCACTGGAGGACACGCTGTCCCGCGTGGGCTCCGGCGAGTCCACGGAGGAGCCCTCACCGCACGCGGCGAGCACCAGGGTGAGCAGAGGGACCAACAACCAGGAGCCGAAGGCTGCGCGCTTCGAGGGAGGGAACTGATGCATCAGCGAATTCCTGCCCGCGGAGGGCGGGCGATTGAGGGGTACAGCGGCCCCATCATCTTCCATCCACCCCCTCGCTGTCTCGCAACCCCACTGTCAAATTCCAGTACGGTTCGCCGCGATAGCGGATAACGCGACGAAGAGGTAGCGCAGCCCCTTCCCCAGAGTGACGAAGCCGACGAAGGGCCCCCAGCGCACGCCCACGAGGCCGGCGGCGAGGACGAACACGTCTCCCACCACGGGAATCCAGGCGAGGACGAGCACCGGGGCGCCCCAGGTGGCCAGCCGCGCCCGGGCCCGCTCCAACCGGGGTCCCTCCCTGGCACTCCGGCGTTGTACCCAGCGCCCCATCGCGCCACCCCCTCCACGTGCCACCCAGCGGCCCAGCAGATAGACGGTGAGGGCCCCGAGCACGTTGCCCCCGGTGGCCACCGCCACGGCCAACGCCGGAGGTACCCCGCCGTAGACGAGCGCGGCCAGCACCGCCTCGGAGGGCGCCGGCAGCACCGAGCCGGCCACCAGCGCCACGAGGAAGAGCCCCGGCAATCCCCATTCGGCGAGCATGGACGCGTCCGGCATCGTGGCGCCCACTCTAGGACGTCCCGGGACCCGTCAAGGCAGATACGAACTCCCTGCACCTCCGGGAGGGCTGGAGGCCTGCCCGCCCATTCCTACCTTCCAGTCAACCCTTCCAGTCAACTCCCACCCCGTACCGAGGTCCCCCATGAAGTCGCTCCTCGCCCTCGTGGCCACGGGCACCCTGCTCGCCAGCGGGCCCGGTCTGGCCCAATCCGCCAGGCACACCGTGAGGCTGAGCGAGCTGCTCCTGCTGCCCCGGGTCTCCACCCTCACCACCAACCAGACCGCCAGCGGCGAGTGGAAGGACCTGCTCCACACCACCCTGACGACGCAGCAGCGCAAGAACCTGGTGATGGTGGTGGCGCTCGAGACCGGCCTGCATACGGAGGCCCCCCCTCCCGCGCGCGGCGGGCCCGCCCCTGGAGACGGTCCCTCGGCCCGGGGCACCCTGGAGCTCCGCCTCCTCCTGGATGGCACCCAAGTGGCCCCCGGCCCGCTCGTCCTCGCCGAGAACACCCAGAACTTCATGACCCGTTACGGCGACATGCTCGGCACCTGCGGGGATATCGACAAGGACGGCACCGTCTACTCCAGCGAGTGCATCTTCTCCGACGAGGAGCGGCGGCGCGTGCTGCGCGCCCTCGAGCTCCACGCGGTCTCCTTCGCCCTGGATGACATCGATACCGGCACCCACGACCTGCGCGTGCAGGCGCGCATCACCGTCACCAGTCAGGGCGCCAGCGGCTCGGCCTCCGCGGGCGCGTGGATCGGCCGCGGCTCCATCACCATCGAGGAAGTCCGGCTGGTGAAGAGCTTCGACATCAACAACTGAAAGCGCTCCCCGCCCGCCTCCTCTCCTGTCGGGTACAGGAGATTCGCGGTGGGGGTCCCGTCACACCGGGAGCACGCTCTGTCATCCTCCTGGAGCGCCCTGGCATTCCGGCGCGACAGCCGCCCATCGACCCCGGTGGGCCGGGGGAACGTATGAGCGCGGCAAGGAGACAGGGCCCATCGAGCCCGCTGCGAGGTCGTTCGCCAGGACTCCTGGTGTGCATGGCGCTCACCGCAGTGCTGGGTGGCTGCCTGCCCAAGCCCCACATCCACCACTTCACCGTGACACCTCCGGTGGCGTGCCCCGGCGACGAGGTCACGCTGCGCTGGGAGACGAACGGACCCGTCCGCATCGAGGCCTCCCCCGAGGTTCCCGCGCTCGGCAGGAAGGGAAGCACGGGGACCCAGACGGTCACCATCAGCGGGCCCACGCGCTTCCACCTGGAGACCTACCGCGTCTTCGGCCTCAAGAAGGAGCTCACCGAGGGCGAGGTGCTCTCCCCGCCCAAGGACCTCGAGTACGGCGTCGTCGATGCCGAGGGCCAGAGCCACTTCACGTGCTCGGCGCAGCTGGGGGCCCTGGAGTCCTCCTTCCAGCTGGACGACAGCCGCCTGTCGCCCAACGTGCGCATCGGGCAGGTGACGAACATGAACGCGCGCCCGCTGGTCATCGGAAAGGGAGAGCGCTCCGAGACGGTGGCGGAAGGCGCGAAGGCATCGGGCTTCGAGGGACAGCCCGCCCAGGGGCCGTGGAAGCTGCGCGTCCCGCTCGACGCGGGCGAGAGCTGCGAGGACGCGCTCGAGTCGGTGGATGGCCGGTTGATCATCAAGTTCCAGCTCTCATGCCCGAGGTGAAGTCATGGCCGCAATCGACGAAATCCGGACGATCGTCATCCTGATGCAGGAGAACAGGTCGTTCGACCACATGCTGGGTCACCTGTCGCTGGAACATCCGGGGTGGGATGTGGACGGGCTGCGCAACCCCGACACCCATCCGCGCTACGCCAACTTCTTCGAGCAGCGCTTCTTCCGGCCCTTCCTCATCGAGGACGAGGCGCTGGTCATCCGGGATCTCCCCCACAGCCGCTACCACGTGAACATGCAGATGGCCCGGAGCTCCAACGGCAAGAAGTTCCGGATGTCTGGCTTCGTCGAGGCCTACGTCGACTACACCCAGCACCGGGCGGGAGAGCACTTGCCCCCCATGGGGTACTTCGATTCGACCGCGGCCTGGATGACGTCCTTGCTGGCCAGGGAGTATTGCGTGTGCGATCGCTGGTTCACGCCCCTGCCCACGGATACGCAGCCCAACCGCTGCATGGCCTTCACCGGAACCACGTTGATCGATGACACCGGCTCGCGGCTCATCGAACACCAGGAGCACGTCTTCGACTGGTTGGACGACAGGAAGGTCCGCTGGCGCGTCTACCATGACGGCCCGCCCTTCTTCCTGCTGTTCGGACGGTTCCACGAGCTGGTGGGGGCGAAGTACCGCCCCATCAGCGAGCTCGCGGACGACATCCAACGCGAGCCCGCGGAGGAGGCGCCAGAGGTCATCTTCATCGAGCCGCGCTACTTCGACTTCTTCTGGTCGGACGCGCCCTCCAACTGCAACCATCCGACGGCGCGCCTCTGCCATGGCGAGCTGCTCCTGCACCGGGTCTATACGGCGCTCACGAGCAACCCGGAGAAGTGGGCACGGACACTGTTCATCCACACCTACGACGAGCACGGCGGTTTCTTCGACCACGTGCCACCGCTGCCCATCGACAACCTCCTGCCGCCGAAGGCGAAGTACACGGAACGCTTCACGACGACGGGGCCCCGGGTCCCCGGCCTGCTCATCTCGCCCTGGGTCCAGCCGGGGAAGGCCTTCCACGGCCACCTCGACCACACGTCCATCCTTCAGCTGTTCGCCGAGAAGTTCGGGTCGGGCCCGGAGGGCTATTCGGACTCGGTCACCCACCGGAGGAACCAGGAGCAGGGAATCCGGAGCGTGTCCGAGGCACTCGCGGACGCGCCCACCCTCCGGCCCGTTCCCACCGTGGCGCCACATGCGTGCCCCCCCGCGACCTCGACGAAGCGGCAGCCCAAGGCCCCCAACGAGCGCGCCTTCCAGGAAGCGGCCCGCGAGCTCCTGAAACACGAGGGGCCCATCGCGACGGGAGCGAAGTACCCCGACCTGATCGGAGCGCCCCTGACGCCCGCCCCTTGAGTCACGCCGCTCCGGCGTCCAACTCCTGTTGCGTGGGAATGCGAATCAACACGCGCAGCCCACGCGATTGATTCTCCAACCAGGCCTCCGCATCCTGCCGGGTCGCGAAGGACTGGAGGGTCTCCTGGTACGCCTCGAAGCCGTGGTACTCCCCCACGTGCATGACGAAGTGGAAGGCGATCCTGGCGGTTCGGATGGCCTCGAGTTCCTCGGGTGAGGAAATACGCTGCTCCAACTCGAAATCGAAGAAGTCGAACTTCGCGCCGTGGCGCGGATGGGGAGGACACACCTCATCATCGGCACCTTCACCTCCCTCCTCCTCGTCCCCTTCCATTCGCGCCAATTCCTCTCTCGAGGGGAGTCGGAGCAACTTCCGGTGCTCGAGCTCGCGCGAGTAGGCGACGGTGTAGAGAGCATCCGCCGCTCCGATCGTGGCTCCATGGGGCGGGGTGACTCCGCAGCCAGATATCCGCCTCTTCCTTCGTCGCGAAAGAGAGAACGGGAGTCAGAGGTGCCGAATCGAAGCTCTCGACATAATCCGAGAGTTCACCTGTCTCCCCGCGTCCGTTGATGAAGTGGAGTGTGAGCCTGCGGTTCTCGAGTGCGCCATGTTGCTCCGAAGTGGATGCATGCTTCTCCACCTCATGGAGCCAGGTCAGGGTGCGCTTGATGAGATCAGTTTTCATGTCGCCACGAGCACCACAGGAGCCAGAACGGCACGAGGGCGAGCGGCATGGCGAGCACTCCCGCAGGCCCCCAACAATAGGATGAGAACCGGCGCGAGCAGCCGATAACCAGATGTGCAGGTGCTTGTGGAGCAGCGCATGGGCGTGTGCCCCGAGGCCAACGGAATGCAACGCCCTCACGCCGCGGCGGCGTGGTCCAACGAGCGCCAGGTGCCCAGCGCCCAGTCCTGCTCCTCCGGGTCGTCGAAGCTGACGACACACAGCGCCCGGTGCTTGCCGGATTCGCACAACGCCGTGAGCCGGCAATCTCCCGGCTCCACGTGCAGCGTGGCCCGTCCTCGCACCCGCTCTCCCTGGTGCTGGAACTCGTACGCCATCTTCTCCTCGGGACCGGGCGCGATGCCCTTCACGTCCTCCAGCGGGACGAAGCGCACGCTGCGGCGGTGATCCCTCGCCACCCAGCTCCCGTCCGCCAGGCGCTCCTCCGCCAACGAGCCCGGGATGCGAATCTCCCAGCCCTCGGGCAGGGTCACCTGCACCGCGCCACGCCGGTACCCGATGAGCGGACCCGGAGGCGCGGCGATGGCCCGCCGGGAGACCTCCTCCGCCAACGTGCCCCCGATGCCGAGGTACCCCAACACCTGCTGCCACTCGCGCCACGGGTAGGCCAGCTCCGGATCCTCCCTCCACGCAGACTCCAGCAGCCGCGCCACGTCCCGGAAGAGGTGACGCTCCTCCTCGAGCAACGGTGGGCGCCACACCATCTCCGTCCAGATGCGGCTGAGCGCGCGGCCCAGCTTCGTCGGAGCGCCCAGGCCCGGCTCCCACCACGGGAAGATGTCCTGACCGCGCCGGGGATCCTCGTGCACGGCGCGCAGCCACTCCTCGTTGCGCGGTCCCAGCGGCGTCAGCAGGGCACCGGGGTACTCGAAGCCGTGCCCGGCCCGCAGCGAGAGCGCCGCGCCCGAGTGGCCCTGTCTCCGGAACTCCAGCGCCCGCCCGGCCATGTTCCCCAGCCATGCGAGCATGCGCGGGGCGATCTCGCTCGCATCCCCCGTGTGGAAATACCCCGTGGGGTCCCCCACTCCCGCGACGGTGAGCGCCGGGTCGGCCCAGTCCACCTGGAGCGCGTCCCCCAGCGCATGGAGCAGATCGCAGAGGTAGCGGTGATAGCCGGGCCCCACCATGGAGGTATTGGCCGAGACGACGACCCGCCCCTTCCCAGCGGCCACGATGGCCACGTCCTCCGCGGCCGGGTGCAGGCGCAGGAACAGGATGGGTCCCTGGGGGCCATCCACCGTGCGCGAGCCCTCCAGCAACTCCCCCGCCGCCTCATGAATCCAGCGCTCCACCCGCCGCAGCCAGGGCCGGGGAGCCTCGGGCGCACTGAAGAGCTCCTCTCTTCCGTACCAGCCTGCCAGCAGCAGCTTCACTCCCATCGCGTCCACTCCTCTCCCACGGGCCGGGCCTCCATCTCAACGCAACGGGTGGAGTGCGGGGAATATGTCTCGGAACTCGCGGCAATCCACGCTTCCGTGGCGCGAAGAGCCGGGGGCGAGGAGCCGGACGGGCGCTCGGAGGGCCTCACTCCCAACGGAAGTGGTAGTCGACGTCGAGCGGCGCCAGACGATGCCCCTCCACCACGAGCTCCTGGGCCGTCGAACGCTCCATCGCGGCGGTGAGGACGCCCAGGTTGTACTCCAGGGGCATGAAGTCCCGGCGCGCCTTCAGCCGAGCCTCCTTCTCCCCGAGCCGCTCCACGGTGCGCTCGCCGTAGCTCAACGAGGCCCGGAATGAGTTGGGAAAGCTCGCGAGCAACCGCTGTGGATCATTTCCCGCGAGCGCCAACATCGTCTTGCCCACGGTGGACTGGAAGAAGTCCTCCGTGGCCCGCCTCCCGAGCAGGCGCAGCACGGCGTCCCTCCCCCCCTGTGTCGGGCCGAGCAGCTCCGCGGCGGTGAAGACGGCCTTGAGCAGATCCGTCACCGGGTAGCTGAAGAAGTCCACGAACCGCTTCTCCCCGGCGGCCACGAAGCACTGCCTCCGGACCTCCTCGTCTCCGAGCGCGCTCACCGCGTCGAGCAGGCCGTTGAAGAACATGCCGCGGCAGGTGTCCGCGGGGGTGGCCAGGGTCAGCAGTTGCTCCAGGCCGGGGGCGGGGATGGGGGCGCCGGTCACGATGGGAGTATTAGAGCGCAAAACCCCGCGCCCCGGGTCATGCCGTGCGGATGGACGCCGCGCCCTCCAGCCCCAGCTCAACCACAGCTACTTCCCTCATGCGGAATTTCTGGATTTTTCCAGTTACCGTCATGGGGAATTCGTCCACGAACTTCCAGTAGCGGGGAATCTTGAAGGTGGAGATGCGGCCCGTGCAGAAGCGGACGAGCTCCTCCTGGGTGAGCGAGGTCCCGGGCTTCGTCTTCACCCAGGCCATCACCTCCTCGCCGTACTTCTCACTGGGCACGCCGATCACCTGGGCCTCGCTGACGCCCGGGTGCGTGTGGAGGAACTCCTCGATCTCGCGCGGGTACACGTTCTCACCGCCGCGGATGATCATGTCCTTGATGCGGCCGACGATCCTCACGTAGCCGTCCTCGTCCATGGTCGCGAGATCGCCGGTGTGCATCCAGCCGGCCGCGTCGATGGAGTTGCGGGTGGCCTCGGGGTTGTTCCAGTAGCCGAGCATCACGCTGTAGGCCCGCGTGCACAGCTCTCCGGGCGAGCCACGAGGCACCACCGCGCCCGTCGCGGGGTCGACGATCTTCACCTCCACGTGCGGGTGCACCCGGCCCACGGTGGAGACACGCTTGTCCAGGGGATCGTCCAACGAGCTCTGCGTGGACACGGGCGAGGTCTCCGTCATGCCGTAGCAGATGGTGACCTCCCGCATGTTCATGCGCGACTGCACCTTCTTCATCACCTCGATGGGGCACGGCGAGCCCGCCATGATGCCGGTGCGCAGCGAGGAGAAGTCGAACTCGCCGAAGCGCGGATGATCCAGCTCCGCGATGAACATGGTGGGCACGCCGTAGAGCGCGGTGCAGCGCTCGGCGCCCACCGTCTGCATCACCGCGAGCGGCTCGAACGCCTCGGCCGGAATCACCATGGTCGAGCCGTGGGAGGTGCAGGCCAGGTTGCCCATCACCATGCCGAAGCAGTGGTAGAAGGGCACGGGGATGCAGACGCGGTCCTCGGCCCCGAGGCGCAGCGCCTCGCCCACGAAGAAGCCGTTGTTGAGGACGTTGTGGTGGCTGAGCGTGGCGCCCTTGGGGAAGCCCGTCGTGCCGGACGTGTACTGGATGTTGATGGGCTCGTCGAACTGGAGCGAGGCCTCGCGCGCCGCGAGCAGGCTCTCGCTCACGTGGGTGCCGTTCTTCAGCAGCAGCTCCCAGTCATCCTCCATCACCAGCGCGACGCGCAGCTCGGGGCAGCGCGGGCGAACCTCCTCGAGCATCTTCCGGTAGTCCGTCTGGCGGAAGCCGCGCGAGAGCAGCAGCACGCTGGTGCCGGACTGCTTGAGCGCGTACTCCAGCTCCGCCGACTTGTAGGCGGGGTTGAGGTTCACCAGGATGGCGCCGATGCGGGCCAGGGCGTACTGGGTCACCACCCACTCGAAGCGATTGGGAGACCAGAGTCCCACCCGGTCCCCCTTCTCCACGCCGAACGCCAGCAGGCCCAGGGCCACCCGCGTCGTCTGCTCCCAGAGCTGGTTCCACGTGGCGCGGTAGCCCTGTGAGACGACGACGAGCGCCTCGCGCTCACCATGACTCTCGACGGTGCGGCGCAGGTTCTGGCCGATGGTCTCCCCGAGCAACGGGGTGGTGCTGGTTCCGTGGACGTAGGAAGGAGAAGGCATGGCCGATGATGTTCGCGAGCCGGCCCGGCTCGCAAGCACGTCCCCTTCAACGCACCGCGCAACTCTTGCGCGTCAGTCGCAGCGGTAGCAGAGCGTCCGAGAGCCGCTCGACACCCACGGGGCGGCGTAGTCCCGGCAGACCTTGTCGGGCCGGGCCTGGAGCTTCCGGACGACGTCCGCCAGCGGCGTGTGGTTGTCATCGGAGACGCGCTGGTAGCCCTCCCAATCCGTCGCGGAGGCCTCCCAGAAGACACAGAGGCCCGGCCCCTCCCTCACCTGCCCCTGGCTGAACAGCGGCCAGTGTCCGCCGCTGGCGGACCAGTCATCTGGCACCCAGCCCAACGCGACGTTGGAGAAGTTCGACCGGGGCCAGGAGGGAGTCAGCAGTCCACCGAAGCGCTTGCCCTCGTCACGCAGCACCCGCCGGATGATCGCGGTGGCTCCTCGGTCCTCCAGCGCCTCCATCGTCTGGAAGGGGGGCTCGCCGCGCACGCGCTCCCAGTAGCTCGGCTCGTAGACCTCGTAGGCCCGGCCCCACTCGCGCGTCACCTCGAAGAGCCCGATGGCGGCGAGCACCGCCAGTGCGAGCTCCCAGCGCCATGCGCGCGCCAGCCCCTTCTGGAACACCGCCCCCATCCGGATGCTGGTGACGAACAGGGCCACGCACAGCAGCAGCACCACGCCGTGCAGGCCGTACTTGAGGAAGTAGTACTCGAGGGGCAGCCCCGCCTTCTTGTAGGCGAACTGCACCAGCGCGTTGACCCCACAGAACAGCAGGGCGAAGTCGAGCAGCCGCCGCTCGACGGAGTCCTCGCGAGGGGAGAGGAAGCGCACCGCCAGGAGCCCCGCCAGCGTCCACCACTGCACCCGCAGCGCGCGCACGTGCGAGTGGATCCGGATGCCGCCGACGAGCGACGCCAGGGGAAGGAGCCGCCAGTACGCGTACGCGGCGGCCCCGAGCAACCCGAGCCCCACGAGCCAGGCCCCCCAGCGGTACCTCGGGCCGAACGAGCGGGTCCCCTCCACCAGGACGAGCACCCCGCAGGTGAAGAGGAAGTCCCCGAGGTTCAGCCCGTAGGTGAACCGATAGAACACCGTGAACACGGCGAGCGCGCCGCAGCGCACCCAGACCGAGCGCGGAAGGCCATAGGCGAGCCACGCCAGCACGAGGGGCACCAGCCCGAAGAGATGGCCATAGAAGCCATCCGCCTGGTGGTAGTGCAGCAACCGCAGCAGCAGGAACGGCCACGCCGCGGCGGTGGCCACCAACAGGACGACCTGCGCCGCCACCTGCGCGCGGCCCGAGCGCCAGAGCCGCCCGGCGACGGACTCGACTCCCGCGGCGAGCGCCACGGCGATGACCGCGGGCACGAGGTAGAAACCGGCGCGGAAGCTGGTGAACGCATCCAGGCCGAAGAGCCACTCCAGCCCGTACGTCACCGTGTGGAAGAGGATGAAGCCCTGGTAGACGTGGGGCTCATGGGACACGAAGTCGGCCCGGAGCGCGACGTGGTTGCCCGCGTCCCCTCCCCCGACCGAGACCAGTCCCTCCATGGCCGGGATGCCCAGCATCCGCCACGTCAGCCCCAACGCCGTGGCGACGTAGAGCGCCTGGAGGATCGCCAGTGGTACGTGCGTGGGCCAGGGTCGCTCCCGCGAGACAACCTTCCACGTGAGCCCGGCTACACCCGCCACGCCCACGAGGGCTCCCACCCACAGAGGCAGACCCAGCGCCGCCCGGAACACGCCCGCCAGGGCTCCTGGCAGCAGCCACAGGAGCGCCAGGAAGAACAGCGTGCCGAGCCCACGGGGTGGTACCGGAAGAGAGGAGGAGGGCTTCACGTCGACGGTGTCCACCGGCGGCGCCCTATACCACCGCGGCATTCGGTGTGTCACATCTTCACGCACATGACGTCCGAGCATCCGAGCGCATCCCCTCTATTGCCCGAGGGGAGTTTCTCGGCGAGAAGGTGGCCATGGAAGCGGGGACCCTCATCATCCTGCTGGCCTACAACGAAGAGGCCTGCATCGCCGATGTCGTCGCCGAGCTCCGGCGGGAGCTGCCCGGCATCGACGTGGCCGTGGTGGACGACGGCTCGCGCGACCAGACGTCGGAGCGGGCGTACGCGGCGGGAGCCCACGTGGTGCGTCACCCCATCAACCTCGGGGTGGCGGCGGCCGAGGCCACCGGTCTGCTGTACGCGCTGCGCCACGGGTACTCGCGCGCGGTGCGCATGGATGGGGATGGTCAGCATGATCCGCACAGCGTCCCCGCGATGCTGAAGGCCCTGGAGCAGGGCGCGGAGCTGGTGGTGGGGAGCCGCTTCGCCGGGGTGGCCAGCTTCCGCTCCACGTGGCTGCGCCGCTTCGGCAGCAGGCTCATCTCCGGGCTGCTCTCGTCGCTGTGCAAGCAGCGCATCACCGACCCGACGTCGGGCTTCCGCGGCTTCGGTCCCAGGGCCATGCGCTTCTTCTCCACGCGCTTCCCACATGACTACCCGGAACCGGAGAGCGTGCTGATGGCGTCGCGGCAGCACTTCCCCATCGTGGAGGTGCCCGTGAGGATGCGCTCGCGGCGCGCGGGGGCGAGCTCCCTCACCGCCTGGCGGTCGACCTTCTACATGGCCAAGGTGTCGTTCGCGCTCTTCATGGAGCGCTTCCGGGCGGTCTGAGCATGAGCCGTTCCAGCATCATCGTCCTCATCTTCTCGGCCGTGTTCGCCCTGGCCGTCCTGCTGTCGGCGCGGCGCCGCCGCACGTCGGAGCACCACACCTTCAGCTGGCTGCTCGTCTCCGTGCTGACGGCCTGCCTGGCGCTCTGGCGCAATGTCATCGACGCCCTCTCCAGCGCGATGGGCATCTACTATCCGCCCTCGGCGCTCTTCGCGATCGTGTGCGCCGGGCTGCTCTGGCTCCTCTTCCGCTTGAGCCTCCAGGTGGCCGAGCAGCGCAAGCAGATCCAACGGCTGGCGCAGGAGCTCGCCGTGCTGTCCGCGCAACACCCGTCCCTGGCGGAGCGTGTCACCCCGGAGACGCCAGGCTCCGCGGATTAGCCCGCCTCCTCGCCGGGCGACCGGGCCCCTCCCGGGTCGACGGATCGACGGGTCGACGGCGGTCTCCCTCTCCGGGGATGGGTAGCCGAGCAGCCGCCCCCACCCCGCCCCCTTGCCGTGGGTGCGAGCCGATCAAGACCTTGAGATCGATCTCACATACCCCAAGGAGGCGGTGATGGCCGACAGGCGGCGGCATGGCATCGAGCGACAGGGACTGGGCCAGGACCCGGAACGCGGCAACCGGCGAGACGTGAAGGAGCGCGGGCGGGACATGGGACGCATGCGGGAATTCCGAGGAGATGACCGGGGACCGGGCCGCGGCTCCCGCGAGGAGAACCGGGATCGGGGCCGCTTCGGCGGTGGCGGAGGCATGCGGGGTAGCGGCTTCAGCGATCAAGACGTGGGCCGCTATGGCCGGGGCTACGAGTACGGTGGTGACGAGGACCGGGGCCGCTTCGACCAGGACAGCCGCGAGGAGTACCACCGGGGTGGATTGATGCGGGGCACCCCGGGGGTGCGCCGCGCCGGTGGTCCGGGCGAGGAGTTCGGCGAGGGCTTCTGGAGCGAGGTGGCGCGCGAGCGGACCCGGGGTGACTTCGATCGCTACGGCGCCCGCGGCGCCCAGCGCAGCCAGCACTACGACACCGACCAGTGGGGCCAGGGTCAATACGCCCTGGGCGCCTCGGCGGACCCCGAGGACATGCGTCGCTATGGTTGGGGCCAGGGCTGGAGCCAGGACCAGGGCCGCGACAACGCCTTCGGCACCCGTGGCTTCGGCGACGACGACTACCAGCCGCCCCGGATCCAGTCCTCGTTCATCGAGCAACGCCCGCGCACCGGCTACGCCACCAGCCCCACGCGCGACATGGACCGGGAGATGGGTCACGGCGCCGGCCGTGGTGGCATGCAGGGCGCGTATCCCTACTACGAGCAATCCCCCGAGCTGCCCCGCCGTCAGGGCCGCGGGCCGCGCAACTACCAGCGCTCGGATGAACGCATCCGCGAGGACATCTGCGAACGGCTGATGCGCGGCTGGATGGATGCCGACGACGTGGACGTCCGGGTGGAGAAGGGCGAGGTCACCCTCTCCGGCACGGTGAAGAGCCGGGACGAGAAGCGCGCCATCGAGGATCTCGCCGAGGACATCCTCGGGGTGAAGGACGTCCACAACGAGATCCGCGTCGCCCGCCCCCAGCAGCAGGAGGAACGGCGGGACGAGAACCCGGGCGCGCGGCAGGACCAGATGCTGCAGTGAGACGGCACCCCACGCATCCGACAGGAGAGGAGTCCACGAATGGCACAGCGTGATCAAGACAACCATGAGGGGTCCCGATTTCCCGTGCGCGCACGGCGGATGGAGCACCCGGTGCGTGACGAGGGCGTCCACCGCGGCGGGCCGGGCCGCCCGGGCTACGCCGCCGGTTCCGGCATCGAGCGCGCCTACAACCAGGGTGGCCGCGGAGGCCTGGGCGCCTATGAGCGCGGCTACCAGCCCGGCAGCTACGACCGGCTCCTGGAGCGGATGGAGGCCCGTCGCGGACCCGTCCGGCCCCCGAAGGGCTACCAACGCTCGGACGACCGCATCCGCGAGGATGTCTGCGAGCAGCTCATGGAGGGCCCCGTCGACGTGGGTGACGTGGAGGTCCTCGTCAAGGACGGCGAGGTGACCCTGAGCGGCTCGGTGGAGGAGCGCTGGGAGAAGCGCGCCATCGAGGACATCGCCGCCAGCGTGCGCGGGGTGCACGACGTCCACAACCGCGTCCGCGTGCGGCCCGCGGAGGACAGGCCCGCGGCGCGCGAGGCGGCCGAGCTGCGCGACGAGCGGCCTCGGGAGCAGCGCGGCGACCAGCCCCACATGGGCACCTGAGCCTCACCGGGGAGGGAGGGCGTGCGGCGGGCCCCGGCCTCAGGCCAGGCCTCCCGCGCCCTCCTCCTCCCCATCCAGGTCCAGCTCCCGGCCCTGTGGCATGTCCACCAGCGCGCCGAGCGGATAGATGATGAGGTGCCGCTGGGGCTCGCTGCCGTGGCTCACCGTCTCCAGGTGGTAGCGCGAGACGAGCCGGTGCTGCAGTTTGCGCAGCCGGGGAGGCCTCGGGGCCAGGGGCACCACCACGCCCTCGCTCAACACGCGCTGGATGGCGTGCTCGGCCTCGGCCACCGCCTCGCGGATCTGGTCCTCGTCCACGCCCTCGGCGATGAGGAAGACGTCGCGCAGCACCCGCCGCATCTCCGACGAGCTGTTGCGCTTGATGGCCAGCACCCGCGCCCCTGTCTTCTCCGACACCTTGCGCAACTTCGGATCATTGGCGCGCGAGCGCAGCGTGAGGACGACGTCCGCGTTCTCCAGCCGGCCCACCACGCGCGCATCCGCCCCGAGGTCGCGCAGCACGCGCTCGAGCAGATCCCTGCTGGCCGCATGGGCGTAGACGCGCGTGGTGCCCTGGCGCAGGCCGGGCTCTCGTCGCGGCGTGGGCGCGCCCTCCCGCACGGGGGCCTCGCCCGTCGGGGCGGGCCGTCCGGGCCGCGTGGGCCTCGCGGGCAGTGGGGCCACCGCCTCGGGCTCCTCCTTCACCTCCACCTGGCCTCCGACGAGCTGGCGCCGCTCGCCTCCCACGTTCTCTCCCGCCAGCAACCGGTCCACCGACTGAGCGGTGTCGCGATGCACCAGCACCTCGTCGCGCGTCACCATCTCCACCACCACGTCGAAGGTGGGCGGCGCCCGGCGCTCGCTGATCGTCTTCTGCGTGCGGCGGCGCCGCGCCTCCTCGTCGCTGAGCGTGACGGTGTGCACACCGCCGACCAGGTCCGACAGCGTGGGGTTGAGCACCAGGTTCTCCAGCGTGTTGCCGTGGGCCGTGGCCACGAGCTGCACGCCGCGCTCGGCGATGGTGCGCGCCGCGGAGGCCTCGGCCGAGGTGCCAATCTCATCCACGATGATGGCCTCGGGCATGTGGTTCTCCACCGCCTCGATCATCACGTCGTGCTGGCGATCCGGCCGCGACACCTGCATGCGCCGCGCGCCGCCGATGCCCGGGTGGGGAATATCGCCGTCCCCACCAATCTCGTTGGAGGTGTCCACCACCATGACGCGCTTGCCCAGGTCATCCGAGAGCACGCGCGCCACCTCGCGCAGCTTCGTCGTCTTGCCCACACCGGGCCGGCCGAGCAGCAGGATGTTCAGGCCGGTGCCGATGAGATCCTTGAGCATGTCGATGGTGCCATAGATGGCGCGGCCCACGCGCAACGTGAGCCCCACCACCTTGCCCTGGCGGTTGCGGATGGCGGAGACACGGTGGAGGGTGCGCTCGATGCCGGCGCGGTTGTCCTCGCTCACCGTGCCCACCTGGGCCAATACATGCTCCAGGTCCTTGCGGGTGACGGGGGACCCGGACAGGCGCACCACGCGTCCGGTGAGACGGGCCTCGGGCACGCGGCCCAGGTCCATCACCACCTCGAGGATCTCCCCGGAGGGCAGCTCCCGGACCGCGGTCTGCAACGGCTCGGGGAGGATGCCCACGAGGGACTGGAAGTCGTCATCAGGAACAGGAACGGCAATGGCGTCGCGTGGACTCATGGCGTGTCTAAAGGTGAATCCTTCCGAGTCGGGTTGCACGTGTTCCCGTGGCCGAGGGGCAACGAGGCACCCGATGCTAGCGGGCATCCGGGGGCCGCGCCGCTCTCTCGTGGCTGGGTACGGCCCGATGTCCTGCATAGCTCAGCGGGAGGGGCAGAGATGACCCCATCCCCAAGGAGCGACCCCATGGCCCGGTACGACAAGGACACCGACATTCAAATCAACCCCCCTCTCACCGAGAAGCACCACGCCGACAAGCCCAAGGGCGAGATGAGCGTCCGAGATGCCGCCGCGATGGAGATGGGGATGTCGCAGCAAACCGTCGAGACCGGCATGCGCGGGGCGCCGGTGCACGGCTTCGGAAATGGGACCGAGACGACGAAGCGCCATACCGGCATGGGCATGGACACGATGAGCATGGGTCCTATCGGCATGGGCGCGCCGCAGCAGAGCACCGGGGAGTCGCTGACCGAGGTGGTCGAGCACATCTTCCACCTTCCCTTCCAGGCGCAGCTCGGCCTGATGCGGATGATCGCTCCCAGGATCCTCGGGGCCATGGACGCGAGGGACCAGGAGAGCTTCCTGAATGACCTGCGCTCGGAGCTCTCCACGATGGCGGGCGAGGAGAGCACCCACGCCCCGCCCATGAACACGCAGGATCTCCAGGACACCTGAACAAGGGCCGGTGGGTAACCGGCCGCCCGGCGGCTTCGGGTCCCGCCAGCCATGGAGGGGCGCCTCGCCCGGCTGGTGGGAGCCCCTTCCACCGTGACCTCCCGCCCCCCACGTTCCGCACATGGACCTTCGCCGGAGCGATAGCGCCGAGGAAACGGGCGCCGAGGGAGGATTCCACTGAAGGCGCCAGCACAGGAGCATCGGCGGAGCCACGTCGGGCTGTGGTCCCCACGCCCCGTCCAACGCTGGGTGGAGGTGGACGGCGTGCGCGCGCAGGTGCTCGAGGCCGGAGAGGGACCCGTGCTGCTCCTGCTCTCGAGCATGCTGGTGCGGGCCCGCACCTACCTGCCGCTCATCCGCCGGCTGTCGAAACATTTCCGTGTCCTCACTGTGGAGCTGCCGGGCTGCGGGCGCTCGGCCCGGGTCCGTAGGCCGTGGACGCTCTCGGCCCATGCCCGGTGGACCGCGCGCCTCGTGGAGCAGCTGCGGCTCGGGCGCGTGCTGCTGGTGGGACACTCCAACAGCGGAGGCGTGGCGCTGCTGGTGGCGGCCCGGTACGGCGGATACGTGGACAGGCTCGTGCTCACGGACACCATCGGAGCCCGGCGCGAGCGTTCCATTCCCCGCGTGGTGGGGGCGCGTACGGTGGATGCCTTCCTCGAATGGGGGCTCAACCTGCGCGCCTGGTGGCACATCGTCTACAACGCGCTCCGCCACCCGCGCTCCTTCTTCCACCAGGTGAAGGTGGGGAGCCTGGCGGTGCTGCTCCGCCATGCGCCCAAGCTCCAGAGCCCCACCCTCCTCGCGTGGGGCCGGAGGGACCACACCATGCCCCTGTCCTGCGCGGACCGTCTGCGCGAACGAATGCCTCGGGCACAGGTGTACGTGGGCGCCGGCAGCCACGACTGGCTCATCACCGATTCACGGGAGTTCACCCGGGCCGTCCTCGCGTTCGCCACTCGCGAGGAAGCGGTGGACGTCCCCCTTCCGTCACCCCAGACAGGCACCTGGAGGCTCACATGAGGGAACACGAGCCGCGGCCGTGGCAGGCTCCCTCTTGGGATACCCGGCTCCACGTCACCCCGGACTCGCTGCGCGAGGACGTGGCCGCGCTGGCGCTCGACATGGCCGCGCTGGCGCTCGACATCGGCGAGCGCAACCTCCGCGATGACGCGAGCCACCAGCGCTTGCGGCGGACAGGTTCGCGAAAGGCGTGGTCGGGAGGTCGGCGAAGCGCGAGGGACAGGGACCCCTCCGGGCGCGGTCTTCAGCAACTTGTCCGACTGTCGGACAAGTTGGAGGAAAATGCGGCCGGAGGGCAGCGGGGATGAGGTCGTGACTGGCGCACGGGGTGCGAATGCGCTGGCTCCGAGGGAGCCCCTGACAGGACTTTCTTCTCCTGGCTTAGGGGAAGGTGCTCAGCGTTCCGGTGTGCGCGGGGCGTCCAGGCCGAGCGCCGAGGATTTGAGACCAGCGCTGGCGGTGAGCGCCATGAACCGGAGCGCCTGCCGAGGATCCGCCAGCATCCGCTGCAGCTCGCTCCCGAGTTCCTGGAACAAGGTCCGGTAGGCCTCCACCTTCTCCGCGTCCGAGAGCGGGGAGGCATGCCCCAGCACGGGAAGCCGCCGCTGCCAGTCCCGCGAGCGCAACAATTGAGCGCGCAGGTAGTCCAGGACGTCGAGCGCCGTCGGAGGCATGAGGCCCACGGAGATGGAGATGGACTCCTGCTCCGGCGCGGTCACGTGGTGCCAGTAGCCACCGGGAATGTAGAGCCAGTCACCGGCTTCGAGTCGGCACTCCTGCACCGGCGTCCGTTCGCGCGAGATGTCCGGCGCGTCGGTGAGCGTCTCGTGGACGGGCGTCGGGTTGAGCGTGTTCTGCCGCAGCAGGTAGCGCTTGGCCCCCAGCGTCTGGAAGATGAAGACCTCCTCCGGGTCGCAATGCCACCCGAAGCTGCCGTGCCCCGCCGGGGTGCAATAGAGCTGCAGGTTGACCGTGCCTTGCAGCTCGGCGGACAGACGGCGCCCCAGCACCGCGAGGCCCGCGTCATGACGATCCGCGTGCCGCAAGACGAGCGAGTAGCCCTCCGCGTGGAGCGCGCGGGCCTCCCGGGCGCTCGTGGGCCGGGGACCCGACCACACCTCGCCATCGCGGACCAGCAGCAGATCGCACGGGGTGTGCTCGATGAGCCGCTCGGCGGTGGCCCAGGTCGCCAGCTCCCCCAGGGATGCCGCCGTGGACGGCCGTGCGAGCGGCTGCTGGAGATAGTGCTCTTGGAAGAAGGTCGAGCGCGGAAGATCGCCCAGTAGCGTGTCGATGAGCATGTATTGGCCTTTGGACACTGACGGGAGCCCCTGCTGCCATTGTCCTGGAGGACAATGACAGGCGTCCACCCAAGAAAAGATCCCCAAGGCGCGAGGCCTTGAGGACCTTCCCCTGGTCTCGCTGGAACCCACGTGAGAGGGAACCACTGGGGGGCGAAGTGGCCTCCCTCGTGGAACCAGGATGACCCACCCACGTTGTCCGCACGCGATGTCAGCGCGCGTCGGGCCTTCCGGCCTCAACGGCCCGTACTGCCACCCGAGCCCGTACCACCTGTGCCCGTGCCACCACCCACGTCGCCCGCGCCGCCGCTGCCCGAGCCCGTGCCACCGCCCATGCCACCACCCACGCCGCCCGTGCCCGTGCCGCCCGTGCCCGTGCCGCCCGTGCCCGTGCCGCCCAGGTCATCACCCGTGCCACCGGAGCCGCCACCCACGCCGCCCGCGCCCGTGCCGCCCGTGCCACCGCCGCCCGCGCCCGTTCCTCCAGTATCGCCGCCGATGGCGGAACCTCCACCCATGTCACCGCCCGTCGCGCCTCCACCCTGGGTCGTGGAACCGCCCTGGTTCATTCCCGCTCCGCCCGTCCCCTGCTGCCCTTGCTGCCCCTGCTGTCCACCGCCCCTGCACCCCGCCCCCAAGAGAAGTGCCGCCGCCGCCGCGCCCACGAATACAGCCTTGAGATGCCTCATTGACTCGTCCTCCTCCTGTGAAAGGGCTACATGGGGAAGGTTAGGTACTGTTCACCTCGCGCAGCATTGGACCCCAAGACGAGTCGCCCTCCGAGGTCGTCAGCCGGACGGCGTGGCGAACGAGCCACACCCACCCGAAGGAAGGCGGCGCTCCTCGGCCGTCACCCGCGGTCCTAGCGTCCTGTGAGCAACGAGGAGAACGCATGCCCAGGAAGATTCAGGATTCGGTCGTGGTCATCACCGGTGCGTCCAGTGGAATCGGTCGCGCCACGGCACTCGAATTCGCCCGCCGGGGAGCGAAGGTGGTGCTCGCGGCCAGGCGTGAGCAACCGCTGGCCGAGCTGGCCGCTCAATGCATCGCGGCGGGCGGCAAGGCCCTGGTGGTTCCCACGGACGTCACGGACGAGACGGCGGTGATGGCGCTGGCTCGGAGGGCCGTGGAGGAGTTCGGTCGTCTGGACGTCTGGGTGAACAACGCGGCCGTCACCGCCTTCGGGCTGTTCGAGGACATACCGCAGGACGTCTTCCGCCGCGTCATCGACACCAACCTCTTCGGCTACGTGCATGGAGCGCGGGCGGCACTGCCCTATTTCCACGAGCAGGGCAGCGGGGTGCTCATCAACAACGCCTCCATGGTGGCCCGGCTGTCGGAGCCGTACGTCAGCTCCTATGTCATCTCCAAGCACGGCATCCGCGGCCTGGCCCAGAGCCTGAGACAGGAGCTGGAGCTGAAGAAGGCGCGGGACATCCATGTATGCACCGTGATGCCGGCCACCATCGACACCCCCTTCTTCCAGCACGCGGCCAACTACACCGGCCGGAGCACCAAGGCGATGCCCCCGGTATACCCTCCCGAGCGGGTGGCGCGAGCCATGGTGCGAATGGCCCAACGGCCGAGACGGGAGATGTTCGTGGGCAACTCCGCCCGCCAGTTCAATCTCCTGTCCTACGTGGCCCCGGGCCTGGCCGAGCGCCTCATGGCCGTCATGGTCGACAGGCAGCACCTGTACAAGGACGTCCCCGCCGCGCCGACGCCGGGCAACCTCTTCCAACCCCTGCCGGAGGGAACGGACGCGCATGGCGGATGGATGCCACACGGCATGGCGCGCGTGGGCCGCGCCGCCCTGCGTGGCACCCTGGCCCTGGTACCGGCGGCACTGGGACTCCTGTGGTTGCGGCCCCGGCTGCTCGCCCGCGCCACGTGAGCGCCAACCCGTGAGGATTCCAGGCCGCGCGAGGAAGCGCACGGCCTACGGGACAGAGGGAGCAGAGGGAGGGAGGGGACGACGCTCCTTCAAGCTGAAGCGATCGTTACGGGCCAGCACGTGGACGCGTGCATCGTGGACGGTGAGGATGCCCTGGGTGTGCATGTCCGAGAGGCTGGTGAAGCGGATGCCCAGCCCATCGATGACATAGACACCGCCCGAGCCGAGGACGGTGAACTCCTCGTCGTTGTTCCTCACGAGGACGGCGGTGTCCTCGTCGAGGCCGATGCCCAGGTTGTGGGGATTCTGCGCGACGGCGCCCATCAACCGCGCGAAGCGGCCCCGCTCGGAGAAGTGCGAGTCCACGATGACGCCCCGGAGCAGTCCGAGCCCCGGCGCCATGGCCAATGAAGAGAGGCAGGGGTTGCTGCCGTTGGTGGTGGCACTGCCGGAGCCGCCGATGAGCATCGTCCCGGACATGGCCGCCGCGCCCGCCGAGGTGCCGACGATGACCACTCCCTCCTGGTGCAGCGCGAAGATGCGCTCGAGCAGCGGCGAGCCTCCCATCTGGCTGGTGATGCGCAACTGGTCGCCGCCGGAGAAGAACAGCACCGAGGCGCCCGAGAGCTTCTCCACGTTGGCCGGCTCATAGGCCTGCTCGCGGTTGCGGATGTCGAGCACCTCCATGCGGCGCACACCCAACCGGCCGAAGGCCTTGCGATAGGTCTCCGCGGTCTGCTCGGGCTCCATGGTGGCCACGGTCAGCAGGACGATGTGCCCGCCATCCTCCGTGATCGCCTTCTTCGCCGCCTGCCGCAGGATGGCCTGCTCCTCGTCGGATTCCTTGTCCTCGCTGCCTCCGATGATCAGCAGGTCCCCCGGCTGCCTCTTCATGCCTCGTCTCCTTGCCTCCCCGCGAGCAGCCGCCCATCCCGCACCCGCTGCCGCCCCCGCGCGAAGACGTGGACGACCTCGAGCGAGCGCCCATCCAGCACCACCACGTCACCATCCAACTCCGGTGCGAGCCTGCCCTTTCCACGCAGCTTCAGCGCCGCGGCCGGATTGGCCGTGAAGAAAGGTAGTACCAGCTCGAGCGGGAGCCCGTGCTCGCGCACGGCGGCGACGAATTCCTGGTGTAGCTTCGCCGGCTCCGCGCCCGCCGTGTGGGCATCCGAGGACACGGTGAGCCGCTCGGGCACGCCTCCGTGCTCCAGATAGTAGCGGATCCACCGGCCCGCTCCGGGGTCCACCGTGTCCACGTCCACGAAGGCGCCCCGGCGTGACAGGGCGATGGCGTCGTCCATCAACGCGTCGGAGCGGTTGGCGTGGGTGACGTAGAGGCACTCGGGCACCACCTCGTACCCGTCGAGCAGTGCGTGGAGCGGCGCGAGCAGGGTGCGGCCCGGCCCGACGTGGAAGTGGGTGACGCCCGCCTTGCCCGCGGTCCGCCCGCCCACCATCGCCGCGGACACCAGCCGCGCCAGCTCGTCCAACGTGGGATGGCTCGAGCGGACGTCGGAGATGGCCAGCTCGCCCACGCCGAGCACGCGGTCGATGAAGACCAGGTCATCCGTCACGGAGCCGGTGAGCGTGAGGGGCGGGAGGTGGAAACCGCCCGTATAAAGGAAGGCGCTCACCCCCTGCGCTACCAACTGCCGCACCTTGCCCAGCAGCGCGCCCAGGTGCCGCGTGGAGCCATCCGTGCCCAGACACCCCACCACGGTGGTGATGCCCGCGAGCAGCAATTGCTCCAGGGACACCTCGGGCATGCGGCTGGCGAAGCCCTTCTCCCCACCGGCCCCGATGAGGTGCTGATGGGGGTCCACGAAGCCGGGGATGACGAGGCCTCCCCGCGCATCGACGACCTCGAAGGGCAACCCGAGCGCGGCCAGCGCGGCCTCGTCCACCTCTCCCAGCCGGGCCACGCGCTCGCCGACCAGCAGCACCGACCGGGCGTCCACCGGTGCCGGCGTATGGAGGACTCCGTTGCGGATGAGGGTGAACATCGGACGCCCCGCTCCGCCTACTCGAAGCTCCGCGACACCGGGGCCTCGCAGGTGCCCTCCTCACCCACCTCCACATCGGCGAGCGCCTCGAGCACCTCCAGCGCCTCCTCCACCAGGTCCGCGATGATGACCAGCCGGTCCCCGGGCCGGGAGAGCTGGAAGCCGAGGAGGATGCCCTCGCGCTGGTCCGCGGCGAAGTGGTGGGGTGTGTCCGAAGCCAGGCAGCTGCGCATCAACTGGGGGATCTCCAGCTCCGCGCGCCCGCGACGATCCTTCAGATCATGGAACACGTACTCGTCCACGAAGGGGAGCGACGCCTGGGTGGTGGCCAGGATGTCCTCGTCACGGCGGTCTCCGGGCAGGCCCATCACCATGAGGGTGCGGCGGTGGGTATCACGGGGCAGCGCCTCGGCGATGGCTCGCATGGCCCCGACGTTGTGCCCGTAGTCCAGGATGACCTGCCGTCCCGCCAGCCCCAGTACGTTGAAGCGCCCCGGTACCATGCGGTGGTCCGAGCGGAAGGTGGTCAGCGCCCGCACGATGAGGGCGGGGTTGAGCCCCTGCGCCACGTTGCGCAGCACCCGGTTGGTGAGCGGCTTCTCCTGGCAGATCTCCACGGCCAGGGCGGACGTATCGGATGTCTGCGAGGCGAGAATCCGCTTCTGGTGGATGCCATAACCGAGCTGCACCAGGCTGCCGGTGGGGGTCAGCCGACGCACGGGGATCTTCCGGCGACGCGCCGCGTCGACGATGGCGCGGGTGCTCGGGCCGAGCCGGTACTCGTCGGCGATCTCCCGCAGGCGCTCGATGGCCGCGGCGGCGTCGTAGGGCTCGTCGAGCATGGCGGCGAGCGTCATCTCCAGCGCCGTCTTGAAGGCCTCGCGCGCGGGCTCCTCCTCTTCATAGGCGATCACCACGGTGTACACCCCGGTCTCGCCCGTGCCGCGTGCGCGGCCATAGCCCACGTCGAAACCCATCTCGTTCTGGAGCGCGAGCGTGACGTGCTCGCAGATGTGGGCCAGGTACGTGCCGCGCCTCAGCCGCTCCACGAAACCGCCCGGTCTGCCCACGCTGCACTCGTGCGTGTGGAGCCCGGGCACCCAGGACGTCAGCCGCTCGACGAAACCCGGAAAGGAGTTGCTCGGCCGCGTCTCGAACGGACCGATGTCCAGTTCGATGCGCAGCACGGGCTTGTATGCATGGAGATTGGGACCCGAAGGGCCTGGACCCTGCGGACCGTCACGCAGTGGGAGGTCATTGGGAAGGATTCCAGATCGAGATGATTCCAGACGAGCCGCATGGCTGTCTGACTGCTTTTAGAGGTATTCCTGCCCTTCCCGGCCGGCACTTGTCCTCGGGTTCAATGTGGCCCGTGCTTCACGGTCCGGAAGCTCAGCGAATAACGCAGCGTCTTCACGGGTGAGAGGGTGTGCTGCCACTGCGAGCGCGAGGCACCGGCCATGAGGTAGAGGGAAAAGCCAGGCAGATAGCGCAGTCCTTCTGGAAGCTCGGCCACCTGGGAAGATTGAGAAGCGGGCACCGTGGCCGCGACCGGGCCTGACGCATCTGGTCAGAGCATCGGCGCGTTGGGGAGCGACTCGGTGGAGTCCGGCACCATGGCCTCGTCCGGAATCGTGGGTCCCTCGTAGCCCCGGCCAAAGCCCTTGGCGCCCGAGTGCAGGGGATGGGCCCCCGACAAGAGGCTCCTCGCGCGGCCGAACAGCCAGCGCAGGCCCTGGAGCCCATCGCGCACGAGCGCCGCCGGCGCCTCACGCGACAGCAACGGCGGTCCCTTCAACGTCCCCGTCGAGGCGTCCGCCGGCATCGGGTTGATGCCCACGCCCAGCTCGTAGACCATCTTGCCGCCGAGCGTCGCCGTGTACAGCGCCACGGAGTTGGCGACCAGTCCGATGAGGCTCTGACCGAGCGAGGGGGGACGGCTCAGCCGCCACAACGTCACACCGACCGCGCCGAGCGTGACGACGGCATTGCCCAGGCCGTGGAGGAACACCATGTCCCGAGCGCGGGGCTCCTCGAGCCGCACCTCCTGGGAGGAGGCCAGTCCCGCCAGTCCCGAGAAGAGGGCGCTCACCGTACCGGCCACCCACAACCGCCGGCCCACCTTCGCCCAGGCCTTGTCTCCACTCGCGACCGCGATGAAGTCGGCCACCGTCGCGGTGGGCAACAGGGCCAGCGGCGCGTGGACGACGGACGGGTGCAACTCGTGAAGCAGCATCTTCTTCTTCATGGCGTCTCCCCCATGGCTGCGAGGGCACGCGGCACGGCCGCACCTGCCCCCGTGATGCCTGGAAGGTAGGCACCCCCACCACTCCCTGCGTCCTCCCGAGCGACCTGCCCGAGGCTCGTCCTCCTGCTCGGGCTGCATCCGCGATGTGAAGCATCAGGCGCAACGGACTTCCCGTGGGCAGATTCGGGAGAGAGCTCGAGCAGGGAGGTTCACACCATGAAAGAGCCGGCGAAGGAACGAGGCTCCGGGGCCCCACCAGGACCCGAGGAGCCTCTCGAGGGAGTCCAGTCGGAGGAGGGCCGTTCGGCTGAATCGGACGCGGTCCCCGACGAACAGATCGAGGGCCGCGCGATGGACACCATCACGGACGGCGACGGGAACTACCTGGAGCCGCCAGACTGAGTGCATACGAGGGGTGGCCCGGCTCCCCGGGCCACCTCAGTGCCGGACTTCGTTTCCCGGGTGGTGCGAGGAGCTGTCGATCTTCTGCTCCACCGTCCTGGCGAACTCATGCGACGGGCGACGGGTCCGGAGGTCGAAGCTGTCGCCCTGACTCAAGACATGGAGTCGGACGTTGAAGAGCGAGAGGGTCCGTTCACGCTCTTCCTCCGCCACGTTGGTGTAGGTCACGTCCTCGGCGTCGGCGACGTAGACGGCTCCGGAGCCCACGACGGTGAAGGACTCCTCCCGCTCGACGATGATCGCCGTGTTCTCGTCGATGCCCAGGCCGATGAAGCGCGGATTCTGGGCCACCGCGCCCAGGAGCCGGCCGATGCGCCCACGCTCGGCGAAGTGCTGGTCGATGATGACATCCCGGATGAACCCGAGCCCCGGAGCCATCTGCAACGTCTCGCCAATCTTGTGGGTCTCCGCGCTGACGCCGGACACGAGCATCGTATCGGCCATGACGGACGCGCCGGCCGACGTGCCCACCACCGTGCCGCCCCGGCGGTAGAACTCCTCGACCGCGCTGCACAGCCGGGTGCCCGCGAAGCGCGTGGTGATCTTCAACTGCGCGCCGCCGGTGAAGAAGAAGACGTCGGCCCCCTCGAGCAGCTCCAGCGGTGGATCGAGCAGCAGGTCCGCGCGCTGTTCGATGCCCAGGTGGACGACATCCTTGCACCCCAGTTCACGAAAGGTGCGCTGGTAATCCTCTGATGATGAGCCGCCGGCAACCGGCCGTCGCGCTTCGGAAGGCGCCAGGGTGCGCGCCGGAGGGTGGAGGGAGCCATCGCTCGGCCGCTCCGTCTGGGTCCGGCTCTGTGCCGTGCTCTCGCGTCTGGCCTTGCCGTGCCCGTTATTTCCACCCCGCTTCGTCCTGGTCGTTCGTGCCATGCGCTCCGCTCTCTCCCCCTCCAGGAAGGATTGGTCTCGCATCCCAGATTGAACAGGGTGAGGACCATGGCCTCGCGGCGTGTGTGGTCCACGGGATGGTGGAGCCAATGACGAGTAGAGAGAAGGTGGAAGCGGGACAGCGGGACGAAGCCTGGCGTTCCGCCCGGCAGGGGCATCTGCATGCGCGGCCGGGAACCCCTCGGATCGAAGGAGCTCTGGGCCTGCACCCCCTGGGCTTGAGCCTCGGACATGATGGAATCATCTACGTGCCGCCAGGCTACCGGCCGGATCAGCCAGCGCCGCTCGCCGTGATGCTTCATGGAGCCGGAGGCTCGGCCCAACATGGACTGGAGCTGCTCCTGGCCCGGGCCGATGAGGCGAACGTGATCCTCCTGGCACCGGGCTCCCGAGGCCCCACCTGGGACGTCATCGTGGACGACTACGGGCCGGACGTGCACTTCATCGATCAGGCACTCGCGCATGTCTTCGAGCAGTACGCGGTGGACCCCGCGCGGGTGGCCATCGGGGGATTCTCCGACGGAGCGTCGTACGCGCTCTCGCTCGGAATCGGGAATGGGGACCTGTTCCGGCACATCATCGCCTTCTCCCCGGGCTTCGCCGTACCACCCAGACGGCAGGGCACGCCGCGCATCTTCATGAGCCACGGCACGGATGACCGGGTGCTCCCCATCGACCGGTGCAGCCGCCGGCTGATGCAGGTGTTCGAGCGCGCGGGCCAGGACGTGCACTACGTGGAGTTCAAGGGCCCGCACGTCGTCCCCGAGGAGGTGACGCGCGAGGCGGTGCGCTGGTGGCTGGAGGGCTCGGTCCACTGACCGAGGCCCTTGGACATGCTCCGAGGCAGGTGCCTCACGAAGACACGAGGCGCTGGCGGAGCCGCTTCGCCACGCGCGGAAGGTCATCGGGCGCCTTCACCGGCTCGAACCGGCTGGTCACCGGATCCGTCCGGCTCACCTCGATGAAGGCGACGGGGAGGAGCGGCTGACCATCCGGACGGGTGAGGCTGCTGGCCTCCGCCGTTACCTGCTCGAGCTGGAGCACGGGCTGTCCCTCCACCTTCTTGGAGACCACCCGGTAGGGAATGGGAATCTCCTTGTCGAGGATGGCCTCCAGGTCGAAGGTGATGTTGTTGGTCGAGATGAAGGCGTGCTGGGCCGGGTCCACCTTCTCGACGAGTTGGAGCTGGCCGTTCAAGCGCACCGGCGCCGCGCCCGCGTCGAGCGCCCCGCTGGGGTTCTTCCGCGGCGTCACCTCCACCGTCATGGCCTTACCCAACGCCAGGTGCATGCCGATGACGACCGGGTCGAGCGTCGCCGCCAGGTTGTCCACATTGGAGAAGTACACGCAGCGCACGCCGCGCCGGCGCAGCTCCTCCCCCACCCCGCTCTCGTGCAAGGCCCGGAAGACGTCCCCATGTCCCGAGGGAGCGAACGAGAGCTTGCCGTCCGGGCCTCGGAACAGTTCACCCGTTGGCGTGAGCCGCGGAAGCATCCGCTGTCGGAAGAGGAACACACCTTCCTTCTGACCCCGTTGCGTCAGGTGCGCGTCGATCTCGTCATGGGTGAGAAAGGACGTCATCACCGCCACGGGCACCGGGCGCCCGAGGCGCTCGCCCAGCCGGCGCGCCTCCGCGAGCTTGAAGTCGAGGAAGGTGCGCTCCCCCACCACGGGCACGAGCCCCTTCACGCCACCACCGAAACGCGTGCCGGCGCCACCGGCCACGATGAGGGCGGCCACCTGGCCCTGGCGGAACGCCTCCTCACCGCGTGCCCGGTACGCCTCGTAGTCGAGAGACCCCTCGGGAGGGAGCGCGCGGATGTCACCCTCCTCGAGTGACTGGAGGGAGCCCGCGAGCGGCGGAGCTTCGACCAGCTCACCGCGTTGGTAGCGGGCGAGCAGTTCTCGGAAGCTCGCGGCGTCGAAGCCATCGCGCGCGAATTGAGGATTATCGAGGTCCGTATCCATCGGTTGGCAGGTCACGGGCACAAGGTTCAGCTCTCATCCCCCGGTACGCATTGTCCTCCAGGACAGGACGCGCCGGGTTGGTGGACGCTCAACCACCCGAGCGGTGTCAGGGCGCGAGTTGAAGGCTCTCGCCCCAGCCATTTCACCGCTTCCACCGCCGCCCGCGCCCTGACGGCCGCATCCGCCGGGATGCTCCGCGACCGGGCGGGGAAGGCACCCACACTGCTCATCCACACGCGGTGCCTACTCTTGCCGCATGGGTAGCCAGGACTCGACGCGTGCGGCAAACACTTCCGCTGTACCGGGGGCCACTGTACCGGAGGCCACACCCGTTCCCTCCCCCTGGGCGGGAGCGAAGGAGGATGGGGGCACCGAGGCGCGTGGTTACCCACGCCCGCAGCTGAGGCGCGCGGCCTGGTGCCCGCTCAATGGACGATGGGACTTCGCGCTGGATCCGCTCGGGCGGTGGTCGGTCCCGGCCGAGGTGGGCTGGAACGCCCATATCCGCGTGCCCTTCGCTCCGGAGACGGAGCGCAGCGGCGTGGGGGACACCGGCTTCTATCGCGCGTGCTGGTACCGCCGCACCTTCGAGCCGCCCACGATGGGTCCGCAGGAGCGCCTGGTGCTGCACTTCGGGGCGGTGGACCACACGGCCACCGTCTGGGTCAACGGCTCGCGCTGCGCCCACCACGAGGGCGGCTACGTGCCCTTCAAGGTCGACATCACCGACCTGCTCCACCGCGACGGTCCCCAGGAGATCGTCGTGCGCGCGGAGGACGACCCGGCCGATCTCGCCAAGCCGCGAGGCAAGCAGGACTGGCAGCTCCAGCCCCACTCCATCTGGTACCCGCGCACCACCGGCATCTGGCAGACGGTGTGGCTCGAGCGCGTCCCCGTCACCCGTATCGAGAGCCTGCGCTGGACGCCCAACCTCGCGCGCTGGGAGCTGGGGCTCGAGGTCCACATCGAGGGGACGCGGCCCGAGGGGCTGCGGTTGGACGTGCGGCTGAGCGTGGGAGACACGCTGCTCGCCCAGGACTCGTACACGGTGGTGCTGGGCGAGGTGTACCGCCGCATCGCCCTCTCGGATCCGGGCATCGACGACTTCCGCAACGAGCTGCTGTGGAGTCCCTCCTCGCCCACGCTCATCAAAGCCCGGCTCGAGCTGCGCGACGCCAACGGCCAGTTGCTCGACGCGGTGGACAGCTACACGGCGCTGCGCTCCGTCTCGGTACAGGGCGACCGCTTCGTGCTCAACGGACGCCCCTACCCGCTGCGGCTGGTGCTCGACCAGGGCTACTGGGATGGCACCGGCATCACCGCGCCGGATGACGCGGCGCTCCGGCGCGACGTGGAGCTCGCCCGGGCCATGGGCTTCAACGGCGTGCGCAAGCACCAGAAGATCGAGGATCCGCGCTACCTCTACTGGGCGGACCGCCTGGGGCTCATCGTCTGGGAGGAGATGCCCAGCGCCTACCGCTTCACCCGCCAGTCCGTCGAGCGGCTCACGCGCGAGTGGTTCGAGGTGCTCGCGCGCGACTACAGCCACCCGTGCATCGTGGCGTGGGTGCCGCTCAACGAGTCCTGGGGCGTGCCCAACCTGCCCGACAACGCCGCCGAGCGGCACTACGTGCAGGCGCTCTTCCATCTCACCCGCACGTTGGATCCGATACGCCCGGTCATCGGCAACGACGGTTGGGAGAGCGTGGCCACCGACATCATCGGCATCCACGACTACGACTCGGACCCCGCGGAGATCGGCAAACGCTACCACTCGCACGAGGTGCGCCCGCACCTGTTCCGGCGCGAGCGCCCGGGTGGGCGGGTGATCATCCTGTCGGATCATCCTCATGCCGATCATCCCATCGTGCTCTCCGAGTTCGGCGGCATCTCGATGGCGAGGGGCGACCAGCGGGAGTGGGGCTACACCCAGTGCAAGGGGCCGGACGAACTGGAGAGCCGCTACACCGCGCTGCTCGAGGTGGTGCGCTCGCTCGATCTGTTCGCGGGCTTCTGTTACACGCAGTTCGCCGACACGTACCAGGAGGCGAACGGGCTGCTCTACTCGGACCGCACGCCCAAGTTCCCCCTGGAGCGGATAGCGGAGGCCACGCGAGGCCCGCGCTTCTTCAGCGACATTCCCATGCCCCCCGCCCCCTCCGGGAGACCCCGCCCCACGACCGAAACGGGCGAGCCCGAGCCCGCGGGGGCCTGAGCCACGAGAGGAACGGCCATGCGAGCCCCCCAGGATGATGCCCCCCAGTTCGAAGCGCTCTTCGGCCGGCCACCGAAGGTACGGGCCCAGGCACCCGGGCGGGTGAACCTCATTGGCGAGCACACCGACTACAACGGTGGCTTCGTGCTGCCCATGGCCATTCCCCAGCAGACCGAGGTGGTGCTGGCCCCGCGCGAGGACCAACAGGTGCGCGCCTTCAGCGCCAACCTCGGAGCCTCCGGGAAGGTGGACACGTACGAGCTGGGACAGGAGAAGGCCGGTAGGGGCTGGCTCGACTACGTGCAGGGCGTCACCCGCGTGCTGCACGACGAGGGCCATGCGCTCGGAGGCTTCGACCTGTGGCTGCGCTCGGACGTACCGCTCGGCAGTGGCCTGTCCTCGAGCGCCGCCCTCGAGGTGGCGCTCCTGCGCGGCCTGCGGGAGTGCTTCGGGCTGAAGCTGGATGACGTGCGCGTCGCGCTGCTGGGCCAGAAGGTGGAGTGCGACTTCGTCGGCGCGCCGGTGGGCGTGATGGACCAGATGGCCTCCAGCCTCGCGCACGGGGGCGCGGCGCTCTTCCTGGATACGCGCAGTCTCCAATATGAGCGCGTGCCACTGCCCGCGCAGGTGGAGCCCATCGTCATCAACTCGGGCGTGACGCACAGCCACGCGGGCGGCGACTACCGGGTGCGCCGTGCCGAGTGTGAGCGCGCCGCGAAGCTGCTCGGTGTCGAACAACTGCGCGACCTGCCCGACGCGGAGCTGCCGCGTGCCCTCGCCCTGCCCGAGCCACTCGGCCGGCGCGTGCGCCATGTCCTCACCGAGAACGCGCGCGTGCTGGACACCGTGCGGGCGCTGCGCGCGGGAGACCTGGCCGCGCTGGGCCCCCTGCTCTACGCCTCTCACGCCTCGCAGCGGGACGACTACGAGGTGTCCGTCCCGGAGATCGATCTCCTGGTGGACCTCGCCCGCGAGGAGCCCGACGTCCTCGGGGCGCGGCTGACCGGCGGCGGCTTCGGCGGCTCCGTGGTGATGCTCGCCCGGACGGGAAAAGGCGCGGAGGCCGCGCTCCGCATCGCCACCCGCTACGGCGAGCGCGCGCCTCACAAGGCCACCGTCCTCGTTCCCCAGCCTGCCCCCTCGGTCTGATCCGCGGGGTGAGAGCGAGCGACCGGGCGGACCACCTCTGTACCTCAGGTCAGTAGGAGTGACTGAGAGAGGTGCCCACCCTCTGTCCGTACCCCAGGGCGTGTACGGATACGGAGGAGGGCGGATGACGACACAGTCGAGCAACACCGTGGTGGGAACTCAGCAGTTGCCGGATCTTGTTTGCCTCTCGCATCTGCGCTGGAACTTCGTCTTCCAACGTCCCCAGCACCTGCTCAGCCGCTTCGCGCGTGAGCGCCGGGTGTTCTTCTACGAGGAGCCCATCTTCGGGCAGGGCCGGCCGCGGCTGCACGTCACCCGCTCTCCCGAGGGCGTCTGGGTGGCGGTGCCCCACCTGCCGGAGGGTCTCGACCCGGAGCGGGTGGTGGCCCTGCAACAGGAGATGCTCGACGAGCTCCTGCTCGAGCACGCCGTGCGCCACTACGTGAGCTGGTACTACACCCCGATGGCGCTGCCCTTCACGCGCCACCTCCAGCCACGGGCCGTGGCCTACGACTGCATGGATGAGCTGTCGGCCTTCCGGGGCGCGCCGCCCGCGCTGCTGCGCTACGAGCTCGAGCTGCTCCAGCGCGCGCACGTGGTCTTCACCGGCGGCCAGAGCCTCTATGAGGCCAAGCGGGACCGGCACCACAGCGTGCACGCCTTCCCCAGCAGCGTGGACGTGGCGCACTTCGCCACCGCGCGCGGCGAGCTCCGAGAGCCCGCGGACCAGGCATCCATTCCCCATCCCCGGCTCGGCTTCTTCGGCGTGGTGGACGAGCGGATGGACCTCGCGCTGCTCGAGGCGGTGGCCGACGCCCGCCCCGACTGGCAGCTCGTCATCATCGGTCCGGTGGTGAAGATCGACCCGGCGACCCTGCCACGCCGGCCCAACCTCCACTTCCTGGGTGGCAAGCTCTACACCGAGCTGCCGTCATACCTCGCGGGCTGGGACGTGGCGCTGCTGCCGTTCGCGCGCAACGAGTCCACGCGCTTCATCTCGCCCACCAAGACGCCCGAGTACCTCGCGGCCGGAAAGCCCGTGGTGTCCACGTCCATCCGTGACGTGGTGCGTCCCTACGGCGAGCTGGGCCTGGTGCGCATCGCGGACACGCCGGAGGACTTCGTGCGCGCCTGCGAGGCGGCCCTGGCCGAGGACCGCGCCGCGTGGCTGCCCCGTGTGGACGAGTACCTGGCGGAGATGTCCTGGGACAACACCTGGTCCGGGATGAAGGCCCTGCTCGACGCGGCCTCGGCGCGGCGCGAGGTGGGTGTGACACCCGAGGTCGCGGCGGCATCCGAGGAGATGGCCACCGTTTGAGACAACCGGCGCTGACGGGCGCCCCGAGCGAGGAAGACGAAATGTTCGACTACATGATCGTGGGTGCGGGCTTCGCCGGTAGTGTGATGGCCGAGCGGCTCGCAACTGTGTACGGCAAACGGGTCATCATCGTGGAGAAGCGGCCGCACATCGGCGGCAACGCCTACGACCACTACAACGATGACGGGCTGCTCGTGCACAAGTACGGCCCGCACATCTTCCACACCAACTCGCAAGACGTCTTCGACTATCTCAGCCGCTTCACGGAGTGGCGCCCCTATCAGCACCGGGTGTTGGCGAGCGTGGACGGGCAGCTCATGCCCATCCCCATCAACCTCACCACCATCAACCAGTACTTCGGCCTCAACCTCACCGCCTTCCAGGTGGAGGAGTTCCTGCAGAAGCTCGCGGAGAAGCGCGACAAGATCCGCACCTCCGAGGACGTCATCATCACCAAGGTGGGCAAGGAGCTGTACGAGAAGTTCTTCCGCAACTACACGCGCAAGCAGTGGGGCCTGGATCCGAGCGAGCTGGACTCCACCGTCATCGCCCGCATCCCGGTGCGCTCCAACCGCGATGACCGCTACTTCAGCGACAAGTACCAGGTGATGCCGCTGCACGGGTACACCCGGATGTTCGAGCGGATGCTCGATCATCCCAACATCAAGGTGCTGCTGAACACGGACTACCACGAGGTGAAGAACATCATCCCCTACCGGGAGATGATCTTCACGGGCCCGGTCGACGAGTACTTCGACTATTGCTACGGCAAGCTGCCCTACCGCTCGCTGAAGTTCCGCCACGAGACGCACAGCACGGAGCGCTTCCAGGCGGCGCCGGTGGTGAACTTTCCCAACGAGTACCCGTACACCCGCTGCACCGAGTTCAAGTACCTCACCGGCCAGGAGCACCCGAAGACGAGCGTCGTCTACGAGTACCCCACCGCCGAGGGTGACCCGTACTACCCGGTGCCCCGCCCGGAGAACGCCGAGCTGTACCGCAAGTACGAGCAGCTCGCGAAGGACACGCCGGGTGTGCACTTCGTGGGCCGGCTGGCCACGTACAAGTACTACAACATGGACCAGGTGGTGGCGCAGGCGCTCACCTTGTGCACGAAGATCATCGGCATGCGCCGCCGGGAGCTGCTCGACATGCAGGTGGAGGGGCACGCGTGAGCGCGACCTCCGGAAGCTCCAATGGCCTCCCCGAGATATGGGGAGGCGTCGAGGGCACGGTCAACCGGGTGGGTGACCGGTACTTCGACCAGATGCGGCGCAGCGGCCACTGGGAGCGCATCGAGGATCTGGACCTCATCGCGGCACTCGGCATCAAGGCCCTGCGCTACCCGGTGCTGTGGGAGCAGCTCGCCCCGCTCGGTCCCGAGCGGGCGGACTGGACCTGGCCGGACGCGCGACTGGCACGCCTGCGGAAGTTGGGGGTGAGGCCCATCGTCGGGCTCGTCCACCACGGCAGCGGACCGCGGCACACCAGCCTGGTGGACCCGGCCTTCCCCTTCGAGCTCGCACGGTACGCGCGGGCCGTGGCCGAGCGTTACCCGTGGGTGGATGACTACACCCCGGTGAACGAGCCGCTGACCACCGGGCGCTTCAGCGGGCTGTACGGTCACTGGTATCCGCACGGCAAGGACTACCCCACCTTCGCGCGCACGATGATGGTGCAGTGCCGCGCGATCGTGGAGGCCATGCGCGCCATCCGCGAGGTGAATCCCGGAGCCCGCCTCATCCAGACGGAGGACATGGGGCGCACGTACAGCACTCCGCATCTGGCCTACCAGGCGGAGTTCGAGAACCACCGGCGTTGGCTGAGCCTGGATCTGCTCTGCGGGCGCATCGATCGTTACCACCCGCTGTGGCCCCACCTGCTGCAATGGGGCGTCTCCGAGAAGGAGCTCGGGTGGTTCCTCGACAACCCGATGCCCCCGGACGTGGTGGGGCTCAACTACTACATCACCAGTGACCGGCTGCTCGACGAGCGGATGGAGCACTACCCGGCCTGGTCCCACGGCGGAAACCATCGGGACGCCTACGCGGACGTGCATGTGGCCGGAGTGTGGAAGAACGCCATCACCGGCCACCGGGACGTGCTCGCCTGGGCGTGGGAGCGCTACCGGCTGCCCGTGGCCCTCACCGAGGTGCACCTGGGCTGCACGCGGGAGGACCAGCTGCGCTGGCTGGCGGAGGCGTGGGAGGCGGCCTGCTCGCTACGCGCGGAGGGCGTGGACGTGCGCGCCCTCACGGTGTGGAGCCTGCTGGGGGCCTACGACTGGAACACGCTGGTGACGGCCGACCGCGGCTTCTACGAGCCCGGCGTCTTCGACATGCGCGCGCCGCGCCCACGCCCCACCGCGCTGGCCCGGATGACGCACGCGCTGGCCACCCGCGGGGACTTCGAGCACCCGGTCCTCGCCTCGCCGGGCTGGTGGCGGAGGAAGGAGCGGCCGGAAGTCAATTTCGCCGCCAGCCTCCATGGCGACAGCCCGGTGCCCTACGTGACGTATGTGCCCGCTCGGCGCGCGAGGTCCAAGGCCCCCCGGCCCGTCCTCATCTCGGGTGCGACGGGAACGCTGGGACGGGCCTTCGCCCGGCTGTGCAAGAATCGGGGAATCGCCTTCCAGCTTCTCTCGCGTCAGGACATGGACATCGCCTCGCTGGAGTCGGTGGAGCGCGCGATCGAGCGTTTCCAACCCTGGGCCCTCATCAACGCCGCGGGCTACGTGCGCGTGGACGATGCCGAGCTGGACGCCGCGAGATGCTTCCGGGAGAACGCCCTCGGTCCAGAGGTGCTCGCCACCGCCTGCGGTGCGCGGGGCGTGCGGCTGGTGACGTTCTCCTCGGACCTCGTCTTCGGAGGAGAACGCAACTCGGCCTACCTGGAGAGCTGCCCGGTACAGCCGCTCAACCAGTACGGCCGCAGCAAGGTGGAGGCCGAACGCAGGGTGCTGGAGCGGATGCCCGAGGCGTTGGTGGTGCGCACGGGGGCCTTCTTCGGCCCGTGGGATCGCCACAACTTCGTCACCCTCGCGCTCGGGACGCTCGCGAAGGGGGATCGGTTCGCGGCGGCGGACGACGTGGTCGTCTCCCCCACGTACGTGCCAGACCTGGTGCACACCTGCCTGGATCTGCTCCTCGACGAGGCGAGCGGCGTCTGGCACCTCACCAACGAGGGCGAGGTGACGTGGGCGGAGCTCGCGCGCCAGGCCGCCTCCCTGATGGGACTCAACCCGCGGCGGGTGGAGGGCCGTCCCCTCGAATCATTCGGGTGGTCGGCACCGAGGCCTCGTTATAGTGCCCTGTCGAGCGAGCGCGCCCAACTCATGCCCCCGCTCACCAAGGCCCTCGAGCGTTACCTCGAGGAAAATGAAAACAAGCCCGCGCAACGGGCAGCCGGCGGTGGCCGGGCGGTCTGCGCGGAGTGTGGAGGGACTGTCGATGAAGGTCATGGTGACGGGCGGTGCGGGCTACATCGGGAGCGTGGTGACGGAGGAGTTGCTGCGGGGGGGTGACGAAGTCGTCGTCTACGACAGCCTCTACAAGGGTCACCGGGAGGCGGTGGTGGAGGGCGCCACCTTCGTGAAGGGCGATCTGCTCGACACCGCGCTGCTGCGCGAGACGCTCGCCCACCACAAGGTCGAGGCGGTGGTGCACATGGCAGCCGACTCGCTGGTGGGCGAGTCGGTGAAGGTGCCGGCGAAGTACTACCGCAACAACGTCCTCGGGGGGCTCAGCCTGCTGGATGCCATGCTCGGGGCGGAGGTGAAGTACCTCGTCTTCTCCTCCACCGCCGCCGTCTACGGCGAGCCAGCCAAGCAACCCATCGAGGAGACGGATCCCACCCAGCCGACCAACCCGTATGGCGAGACGAAGCTCGCCTTCGAGCGGGCCCTGCGCTGGTACGACGAGGCCCACGGGCTGCGCTTCGTGAGCCTGCGCTACTTCAACGCCGCGGGTGCCACCGAGCGCAGCGGCGAGCGCCATGATCCCGAGACGCACCTCATCCCGATCATCCTCCAGGCGGCGGCCGGCCAGCGGCCCGAGGTCACCGTCTTCGGCGACGACTACCCCACCCCGGATGGCACCTGCGTGCGTGACTACATCCACGTGGTGGACCTGGCGCAGGCGCACATCCTCGCCCTGCACGCACTGGCCAAGGGGCACCCGAGCTCCATCTACAACCTGGGCTGCGGCGGTGAGGGCTATAGCGTGAAGCAGGTCATCGACTGTGCCCGCCGCGTCACGGGACGGGAGATTCCCGTGAGCAAGGGACCGCGGCGGGCCGGAGATCCAGCGGTGCTCATCGCCAGCTCCGCGCGCATCGTGCGCGAGCTCGGCTGGCGGCCCACGCAGCAGAAGCTCGACGCCATCGTGGAGTCCGCCTGGCGCTGGATGCAGCGCCAGCGCTAACGGAGTGTGTCCCCTCTCCCTCTGGGAGAGGGGAAATTGGCTGCGGTTGTCAGCTCCTGTTCCCAGTGGCACTCCTTCGTGGACCTACCTGAAGGGGCTCAGCGCACGAGGAGATCCGGCCGAGCGCGCCCCGCCACCTGCACCGTGGGCCAGCGCGAGTCCACGGTGAGGATCTCCAGGCCATCCGGGGACACCACGACCGTGTCCTCGATCTTCGCGCCGGGCAGGGAGGGGTTCCACGCCATCGCGTTGTAGAGCTCGAGCGCCACCGTCGAGCCAGGGCGCGCCACCACGTCCCGGGAGAGGTAGCCGCAGGAGCCTCCCTGGTGGTGGAACGCCTCGCCTCCCGGATGCCCCGCCGCGGCGTAGGCCTGGACGAGCGCGGAGTAGACCTGGCCGAGCGTGGTGCCCGGGCGGCACACCTCCAACGCGGCGGCCTCCACCTGAGCCACGTCGTTCGCGAGCCGGCGCTCCTCGGCCGAGGGCTGCCGGAAATAGACGAAGCGGGTGAGGTTGGCGAAGAGGCCGTGCCTGCGACCACAGAAGACGAGCATCGCCCGGCCCCCGAGCCGATCCTTCGAGGCCGTGGCATGCCGGTGCACGGGAAGGCGGCGCTCGTCCCCGACGAGGGTCAGGGTGGGATGGATGCCGCGCGCCCAGAGCGCCTCGGCCCCGGCGCCGGCCAGCTCGAAGCCCGTCCATTCCGGCTTCGCGGCGAGCAGCACCTCGGTCATCGCCTCGGCCGCATCCCGTCCGAGCGCGCGGTAGCGATCGAGCTCCTCGGGAAGGAGCGACCAGCGGGCACGCGTCAGGCGCTCGGGCAGCGGCACCTCGCCCGCCGAGGGACGATCCGAGGCGATGGAGCCAGACCCGCGACGCTCGGCCACGAAGGCCTCGCGCTGAGCGCTGTCCTGCCACGGATGCGACCACACCTGCAGCCCAGGAGGCAGCTCCTCCTGCTCCAGACGAGCCGCCTCGATGTTGTCCGTGAGCACCCAGGCACCGTCCGCGGTGACGAGCACCTCCGCGACGCCCGCCTCCGTCGAGAGGATCACCACGTTGGAGCCACCACACGTCATCCACGCGAACCAGTCCACGCCGCGAAGGCGGACTGCGCCCAGACCGTGCTCGTTCATGTTCTCTCGCACCAATGCGAGCTTGGTCGCCAATTCGTTCATGACAGCCTCATGGGGGTGGCAATCGTTGTCGCGAAAATGACCACGGCGCAGTAGTGCCACAAGGCGAGAGGCCGGACAGTGGGATTATTCCTCCGGCGCCTCATTTCCCTCCAGCACTGTTGCCCCGAGTTCTTTTGTCAGCCGCACCGGCTCCACCCCCGAGCGCTCCGCGATGGCCCGGGCCAGCGGCTCCGCATGGGTCGTGACCCAGATTTGACCGTGAAGCGAGGCGTCCACGATGAGCCGCCCCAGCGGCGCCAGGAGTTCCGGGTGGAGGCTCGTCTCCGGCTCGTTGAGCGCGAGGAACGCGGGAGGTCGCGGACTCAGCAGCGCCGCCAGGAGGCAGAGGTAGCGCAGCGTCCCGTCCGACAGCTCGCGCGCGGCGAGAGGACGCAGCAGCCCCGGCTGGTGGAGGAACAGGCTGAAGCGCCCCTGCGGCGCCTGCACCTCCACCCGCGAGCCCGGGAACGCATCCGAGACAGCGCGCTCGAGCCCCTTCTCATCTCCGATCTCGATGATGGTCTGGAGGGCGGCGGCCAGATCACGCCCATCATGAGCCAGCACGGGCGTGCGCACGCCCACCTGTGGCGAGCGCTGGGGCGCCTCCGGATCCGTGCGGAAGTGGTGGTAGAAGCGCCACATCCGAAGCGTGCGCTGCAACTCGGACAGGCGAGGGAAGCGGTGCGGCTCGGCGAGCTGGGACATCACCGACTCGCCCTCCCAGAGCTGCACGGGGAAGGAGGTCCGGTTGCCCTCCGAGTCCCGGAGGAAGGCCGTGCGGTTCTTGCGCTCCATGAGCACCGCGCGCCGCCCGCCATCGAGTGACCACAGGTGCTCCTCCTTCACCTCCGGATCGAGGTTGAAGAGGCTGGGGGAGTATTTGTCCCTCCCACCCGCGGGAGGTACGGGACCGATGCTCAGCTCGTAGGCCAGGTCATCCAGGGTGACGCCAACGGTCATGCGCACGGGCTTCTTCTCGCGCGAGCCCGCCCACAGCACGCTGGGCACGCCGCCCTCTTCGGCGAGCACCTGAGCCAACCGGCCATCGGCCGCCGCGGACAGGAGGAAGAGCGAGCGATAGAGGTTCGTCTTGCCACTGCCATTGGGCCCCACGATGACGGTGAGGGGACCCACGGGCAGCACGAGACCGCGCACCGAGCGGTACCCGGCGACCTCGAGTTGGGTGATGGCCATGGCACCGCACCTTACGCCGCGAGCCACCCCACCGGAATCCACTACAGTCGAAGTGCACCGCACCAGGAGGAAGTCGAGGGATGCCCACCCGGCTCATGGGCCCCTGGCCGAGAGATAACAAAGAGGACATGAAGCGGTGAGAGCGCCGCTTCCTCGATTGACGTTCGCCGCACAGCGCCAACGCCAACGAGATGACACTGCTTCACCCGTGAAAACCCACGGCTCCTGAGCGCTCGCGTTCCCAGATTTCGAGAGGGAACGAGCCCCGCGGAGACACTGTCGTGCAGCCTGCTCGCCTGCCCTCCCGTGGGGATGTGAGCCGTGCACGAGACAACGCACGCGCGCATAGCGCCAACCTCCCACACTCCCGGTGCCTGCGGGCCATCCCTAGTTCTAGGCCCTCACGCGATATGCGTGCCTCGAACAAGGGGAATGGTCGTGGGACTGGAACACGCAACGCTCCGAGGCATCCTGCGGCACACGAGCCCGCTGATGAGCTGGCCACTCGTCGCCGCCCTCTGGGTGGCGCCCGCTCGAGCCGAGCAGCCGGCGCCTGGCCCGCAGAACACGGTCCAGCAGAAGGACGGAGACATCTCCAATCTCGCCGAGAGCGCTTCCTCCCGGCCCCAGCTGGACTCCTCGCTGGACAGCGAAAGTGAGGAGGCCCCACCCGAGTTCACCATCGGGCCCGCGGAGCCGGTGGCTCCCGGTGAGCGCCAGTGGGTGCGCAAGTTCGAGCGCTCGGACATCAAGTCCTACTTCGCGGAGGGAGAGCTCGCGAAGGCGAAGGCCGCGTATGACCGGGGCCGCTACCGCACCGCGCGCCAGTTGCTGGAGACCCAGGAGGCCACGCCGCCGGTGCGCTACCTCCGGGCGATGAGCGCGCTGCGCATGAGGCAGTGGGCCACGGCGGCCGAGGAGTTCGCGTCGCTGGCGGAGGCCCATCCGCCCCTGCGCGACTACTGCCACTTCGAGGCGGCGCGCGCCCATGAGCGGATGCGCAAGTGGACCGAGGCCATCCAGCACTACGGAGCCGTGTCCCCGGGCGCGCGGCGCTACGAGGACGCCCGCTTCGGCATGGCGTCCATCCTCGAGAAGAAGAAGCGGGACTACGCCGGGGCCGTGGCGGCGCTCACCCCCATCGTCCAGACGGACTCGCCCAAGCCCAACAACCCCGCGCAGGCCAGGGCGTGGCTGACCATCGCCCGGCTGGCGCGCTACCAGGCCGACTACAACGGCGAGCACCGGGCGCACCTCGCGGTGTGGGCGCTCCATCCCTTCTCCAGGGAGGCCTCCGCGGCCGTGAAGGGGCTGCGCGACCTGCCCTACGTGCCCAAATGGAAGGTGGCGCGCGCCGAGACGCTGCTCTCCCTGCACCACAACCACGAGGCGATGGACATCCTGGAGCGGCTGCTTCCGAAGATGGAGCTGCCGGATCCGCTCGCCTGCCGCGCACAGTTCGCCTACGGCACGGCCCTGCGCAAGGAGCGCAAGCACTCGCTGGCCATCCGCGCGCTGCGGCCCGTCGTCGAGCAGTGCCAGGACGAGAACCTCCGCCCGCGCGCTCTGTACGTGCTGGGCTACTCGGAGTCGGTGGTGGAGCCGGAGAGCTCCATCCCCACCTACCTGAAGCTGGCGCAGGACTATCCCCAGCACCCGTACGCGGATGACGCGCTCTTCTACGCGGCGCACAAGTCGCTGGAGCTGGGCAACAAGGTGGCGGCCATGGGCTACCTGGATCAGCTCATCGCCCACCATCCGGACGGCAACTTCGCGTCCGAGGCGCTCTTCCAGCGCTTCATGGTGCACCGTGCAGAGGGACAGAACGAAGCGGCGCTCGAGGCGCTCTCGCGCATCGAGGAGCTCAAGGGCAAGGGCTCCACGCACGAGTCGGTGCAGCGGGCCCGCTACTGGCGATCGCGCGTGCTGCTGTCGCTGAACCGTCCCGTGGAGGCGCACGCGCTGATGGAGCGGGTGGCCGCCGAGGGCGCGGCCACGTGGTACGGGCTGCTGGCGCGCTCGCGTCTGACGCACGAGGCGCCGGAGCGGGCCCGCGCCGTCCTGGATCGGCTGCGCAGCCCCCTGGCCAACGCGGACGTCTGGCCGCTGGACGCGGGCAACCTCGCGCAGGATCCGCACTTCGTCACCGGCATCGAACTGCTGAAGCTGGAGCACCGCGAGGCGCCCGCGGAGCTGCTGGCCGTGGACCGCAAGGGCCGCGGCGAGGAGTCCATCCGGCTGCTCTTCCACATCCTCCACTCGTCCGGCTACGAGCGGTACGCGCGCAGCATCGCGTGGGCCCTGCGGCGCGAGGGGCTGGCCGCGCCCACCGAGGCCGAGACGCGCCTCATCTACGCCGCGGCCTACCCGCACGCCTTCCGCAACCTGGTGGTGCAGCACAGCCGGTCGGCGCGCGTGCACCCGGACATCATGCAGGCCCTCATCCGCGAGGAGAGCGCCTTCAACCCCAGGGCGCGCTCGCCCACGGGAGCGCTGGGGCTGTCCCAGCTCATGCCGGCCACGGCCTTCGCGGTGGCTCGCCAGCTCAACGTGCCACTGGCCACCCCCGCGGCGCTGCTCGAGCCCCGGGAGAACATCCGCCTCGGCTCGGCGTACCTGGGCAGCCTGCAACGACGCTTCGCGGGCAACCCGGCCTACGCGGTGGCCAGCTACAACGCGGGCCCTGGTGCGGTGGACCGCTGGCTGTCGCGCTTCCCCGACTCCGAGCTGGACGAGTGGGTGGAGCGGATTCCGGTGGAGGAGACGCGCCTCTACGTCAAGCGGGTGCTCGGCAGCGCAGCCGCCTACCAACTGCTCTACGCCTCCTCCTTCACCACGCTGGCCTTCGGGGAGCGAGGCTCCAATAATGCGGGCTCGCGCTGAGCCCCCGCATGTCCATCGACGAGATCCACGAATCCAATACCCAGTTCCATGAGTCCTGGCGCTTCTTCGCCAGGAACAGCGTCGCCGGAGAAGTGCTCGACCTGCCCGAGGTGTGCATCGCGTCGAGCAACGTCTCCTGGTCGATGATGAACGCGGCCTTCCTTCCGGCCCCGGTGGAGACGGAGGAGGCGCTGGAGCGGGCCGCGGCCGCCGCCGCGAGCTTCTTCCTCCCCAAGGGGCGGGGGTGGATGCTGGCCCTGTGCGAGGACTGGGTGCCGCCCCGGCTGCGCGAGCGGGCCGGGCAGCTCTTCGCCCCACACGGATTGAAGCCGTCCCTGGTGGCCACCGGCATGGTGGCCGAGCGCCTCGCACCGCCCATGCGGCCCCTGCCGGTGATGGAGGTGCGCCAGGCGGAGGACTCGCGGGGGCGGAGCGACCTCTCCGACGTCAACTCCCTCTGCTACGACGTGCCGCTCCCGGTAGGACGCGAGGCCTTCGACGTGCCGGGACTCTTCTCGGGCGACAGCAAGGGCTTCGTCGGATACCGCCACGGAGAGGCCGCCACCAGCGCCGCCGTCATCCGGGTGCGGGACGTGGCCTACATCGCGATGGTGGCCACCCTGCCCTCGCACCGGCAGCTCGGCTGCGCCGAGACCGTCATGCGCCACGCGCTCGCCGAGGCGAAGCAGGCGTGGGGAATCGAGCGCACGGTGCTGCACGCCACCCCGGCGGGACTGCCCGTGTACCGCCGCATGGGGTACCGGGCCGTCACGCGCTTCCACTTCTACATGGCGGAGCCCCCACAGCGCGGGTGAGCCGGCTCAGCGGCTGGCGGAGGGCAGCGCGAGCGCCCCCTGCAGCTCGCGCAGCTTCGCCTGGAGGGCCCGGGCGTTGGCCGGCCCCATGCGCAGCAGGTGCTTCTGGGCGGCGCTGAGCTGCTCCAGCTCCGGCGCCGCGTAGGTGAAGTTCACGCCCGGCGTGTCCACCACCTCCAGGTCCCCCTCGGGCACCGGCGTGTCGAGCATCCGCTGGATGGCCTGGGAGAGCGTCTGGTCGAAGCGCTGGCCGGGGCGGCTGATCTCCCCGTAGGCCTCGTCGATGAGCGGCTTGAGCGCCTTGTACGTGTGCGCGCTCATCTGCGTGTCGAGCGAGGTGATGACGCGCACCACGGGATCATAGCGGGCGAAGCTCTCGGGGGCGATGACGGTGCGGCCGTCGCGCTCGATGACCTGGAAGGCCCCCGGAGGCGCCATGAACGAGAGGGCGGCGCGCGGACTCTCGCCCTCGGCGATGTTGCTGACGGACGAGGTGAAGCGCCGGATCAGATCCTCGGTGGAGGCGAGCCACTTCTGCAACAGGGGCTCGGGGGACAGCAGCGCCACGAGCTCGCGCACGCGGACATCGCTCTGCCCCAGGGGCGGCATGCGCTGGGCGGGCGCGGCATCGGACCCGGCATCGGGAGTGGACGGGGCCTCGGCCACGGGCTGCGCGGGAGGCGGGATGGCGGCCGGCACTTCCTTCTCACGCCACAGCAGGTACCCACCGATGCCCAGGAGGGCCACCACGACGACTCCGAGGGCGATGAACACGGGCGTGCGCGACGAAGCGGGCTTCGGTGCGCCGTCTCGAGGCTGCTGCGGCTGCGGATCGCTCATGATTCCTCCAGGAAGGGTGTCTATTTCGCCACGTATTGCTCCAACCGGGCGATTCCCAGCTTCTTCATGCGACTCTGCAGCGTGGAGGGTTTGAGACCCAACAACGCCGCGGCGCCTCCCGGGCCGTAGATGCGGCCCTGCGTCAGCGTCAGCACACGCAGGATGTGCTGCCGCTGCACCTCCTCCAGTGTGGGCACCGCGCCTGCTTGCAGCGGCGGAGCCTCCACCGTGCCGTCCACCGTCTCCGGCACGCGCAGCGGCAGGTCGAACGCCTCGGCGCCCAGCTCCGGCTTGCGCGACAGGATGGTGGCGCGCTCCAGCGCGTTGGCCAGCTCGCGGATGTTGCCCGGCCAGTCGTACGCCGCGAGGCGGGCGATCCCCTCCGGCGTCACCCTCACCCCCCGCCGCCCGGTGCGCCGGGCCTGCTCCTCCAGGAGGAACGCGCACAGCTGCGGCAGATCCTCGAGCCGCTCGCGCAAGGGAGGCAGCCGCAGCGGGAAGACGCTCAGCCGGTAGTACAGGTCCTCCCGGAAGCGCCGCTCGGCGATGGCCTTCTGCAGGTCCACGTGCGTGGCCGCGAGGATCCGCACGTCCGCGCGCACCGTGCGGTCGCTGCCCACCGGCTCGAAGGTCTTCTCCTGCAGGGCTCGCAGCAGCTTGGCCTGCAGCTCCACCGGCAGCTCACCCACCTCGTCCAGGAAGAGCGTGCCCCCATGTGCCATCTGGAAGCGGCCAGCCCTGTCCCGCGTGGCGCCCGTGAAGGCCCCCTTCACGTGGCCGAACAGCTCACTTTCCAACAGCCCCGCGGGGATGGCCGCGCAGTTGAGCGTCACGAAGGGCCCCTCCGCCCGGGGGCTCCAGCGGTGCACCGCTCGCGCCAGCCGCTCCTTGCCCGTGCCCGTCTCGCCCAGCACCAGCACCGGCGTCTCCGTCTCCGCCACCTGCCGCCCCCGCCGCGCCAGCTCGCGCACCGCCGCGCTGCGCGACGTCTCCAGCACCCCCACCTCGTCCCCACCCAGCTGCGCCTCCAGCAGCCGCGCGTGCTCGTGCTCCCTCCGGTGCAGCCGCTCGAAGGTGCTCTTCTGCTCCGTCTCCTGCAGTGACGTGGCCAGCATCTGTCCGTACACCTCCACCAGGTCCACCACCGCCTGCGGGTACGTCTCGCACTCCGTCCGGTCCAACGTCAGCAGCCCGTAGCAGCGCTCCCCCGCGCACAACGGCACCACCATGCACGAGTGCCCCGGCGGCAGATCCAACACCCCATCGAAGGGGTCTCCGTCCCCGTGCGCGTGGTCCTCATGGGTGAAGGCCCGGGCCCGGCGCGTCTCCAGGGCCTGGCGCAGCGTGGGGAAGTCCGTCAGCTTCAGCTCGTGGCGCCGCACCTGCTCCGAGGCCAACGGCCCCCGTGCCGCCACCGCCACCAGCTTTCCTTCTCGCAACAAGAAGAGGGTCGCCAGGTCGAAGCGAACCACACGTGTGAGCCAGTCCAGGCCCCGGCGCAGCAGCTCCGCCACCGTCTCTTCCGAGGTCGCCAGCTCGATCAGGTCCCGGGCTTCCCTGCGAAGTTCGGCCCGTGTCAGCGCAACGATGTCATCCGCCATGCGTCAGCTTAAATAACCGGGGCGACACCGAAATGTCAGTGGCGTCTGACACCGATATTTCGGTATGTACCGAACCGGCGGCACCGTTCGTGAAGTGGGAAGGAGTCAACCCTTTGGAATCATTGGTGGAGTTTCCCTGGCACGAACGCTGCTCCAAGTAGTACGCGAAACGAACCTGTCCGGCCCGCCAGCAGGCGGGCCTCAACCCCGAAGGAGTCGAACCAAATGCTGACCGTTGGCGACAAGCTTCCCGCGTTCAACCTCACTGCCACCGTGAGCCTGGAGAAGGGCAAGGAGTTCAAGGAGATCAACCAGGACTCCTACAAGGGGAAGTGGCTGGTCCTCTTCGCCTGGCCCAAGGACTTCACCTTCATCTGCCCGACCGAGATCGCCGAGTTCGGTAAGCGCGACAAGGACTTCCAGGACCGCAACGCGCAGGTGCTCGGCCTGAGCACCGACAGCGAGTACGTGCACCACGCGTGGCGCACGCACCACCCGGACCTGAAGAACCTGCCCTTCCCGATGCTCGCGGACATCAAGCGTGAGCTGAGCGCGGCCCTGGGCATCCTGCACAAGGACGCGGGCGTGGCGCTGCGCGCGACCTTCATCGTGGACCCGCAGGGCATCATCCGGCACGTGTCGGTGAACGACCTGTCGGTGGGCCGCAACGTGAGCGAGGTGCTCCGCACGCTGGACGCGTTCCAGACGGACGAGCTCTGCCCCTGCAACTGGCAGAAGGGCGAGGAGACGCTCACCAAGAAGCTGGCGAAGGCGGGGTAATACGCCATGGCGTCGCTCGAAGTCGTTCGTGGTGAGTTGGCGGATGCCCACAGGGACACCCGGCTGAACCTCCAGTCGGTGCTGGAGAACAACAGCCTCACCCCCGAGCAGCGCTGGGGGGTGGCGGTGGGCAGTGCCTACGCGGCTCGTAACGAGCTGATCAAGAAGGCCCTGCTCAACGAGGCCCGTCAGGCGCTGGGCGAGAAGGCCGAGAACGTCATCGAGGACGCGCGCGCCGCGGCCTCGCTGATGGGGATGAACAACATCTACTACCGGTTCCGCCACATGGTGGGGAAGGAGTCCTACTCCACCAAGCGGGCCGGTCTGCGGATGAATCGGCTGGTGCAGGTGCTCACCAACAAGGTGGACTTCGAGCTCGTCTGCCTGGCGGTGAGCGCCATCAACGGCTGTGAGACGTGCATCCAGGCCCACGAGAAGGTCGTCATCGAGGGCGGTCTCTCCGAGGACCAGGTGCACGACGCCGTCCGCATCGCCGCGGTCATCCACGCGGCGGCGGTGGGTCTCGAGTCGTAGTAGGCGTTCCGCTTCATGCTGACATCAGACGCGCCCTCCGGTGGAAACACCGGGGGGCGCGTCGCTTTTGGAGTCCACGCATCCAAAGAAGCAAACGAACACGAAAGGAACGAACGCATGTACCGCAGCCCGAGCCCCCTTCCCGAGCAGACCCGCTCCGCCGTCTCCGCCACCCTCAACGAGCGACTCGCCGATGGTCTGGATCTGCACAGTCAGATCAAGGTCGCCCACTGGAACATCAAGGGCCCGCAGTTCGCGGCGCTCCATCCGCTCTTCGAGACCTTCGCCGTCAGCCTGGCGACCCACAACGACTCGGTGGCCGAGCGCGCGGTAACGCTGGGAGGCAAGGCGTATGGCACCACCCGGCACGTGGCGAAGACGAGCCGCATCCCGGACTACCCGCAGGACACGACGAAGGACCTCGAGCACGTGCGGCTGTTGGCCGAGCGCATCGAGGCGTACCTGAGTGGCGTACGTGAGAGCCGCAAGGTGGCCGAGCAGCACCAGGACACGGACACGGTGGACCTGCTCACGGGCATCATCACCGAGTTCGAGAAGCACGCCTGGTTCCTGCGCGCCTCGCTGGAGAGCTGAGCCCGGACACCCCGCGCACTCCAGGAGCCGAGTCCGGCCCGGGCTCCTGGAAGCAGGTGCTTCCTACCGCCGCGGAGCCTCGTCCGTCTGGCGCTTCGCATCGTCCGTCGGCCCCTCGTCGATGACCTCGGAGTCAGCCTCCACCTCGCCGGAGCCACCGGTGGCCTCATCAGCCGGCGTCCTCGGCTCGTCGCCGCCGGGCTCCTCCTGGACATCCCACGTCTGCCCGTCGGGGGTCGTCACCGTGCTGTGGGTGCCACTGTCGCCGGAGACCGTGGTGTCATAGACGGTGGGCGCGTCCTCGCGGGACTCGCGCGCCTGCTCCTCGCTGATGATCTCCTCCATGGTGGGCGCATCGGCTTCCCGCGCCTTCGAGGTGTTGGCACAGCCCCAGAGGCCGAGCACGGCGGTGGCAGCCAGGATGGAAAGCTTCTTCACGTTGCATCTCCTTGTCCGAGTCGTCCCCGAACAAGGTGGATGCCCTCCAGTCGGAGGCAAGGCGACGAGCGGGCGTTCCAGGCAGGGCCCGGATGCCCGCTCGCCCCTACCGGCCTCTAGCGGGTCTGATCACCCGCGACGGGCTGCTCACCGCCCAGACCCATCTGCGCCAGCGAGAAGGCCCACAGGTCGGTGTACTCCTCGATGATCTTGCTCGTGGGCTTGCCCGCGCCATGGCCGGCCTTGGTCTCGATGCGGATGAGCACCGGGGCCTCGCCGGTCTGCGCCGCCTGGGCGGCCGCCGTGAACTTGAAGCTGTGGCCCGGCACCACGCGGTCATCGTGGTCCGCGGTGTGGACGAGCATGGCGGGGTAGCGCGCCGGCTTCAGGTTGTGCAGCGGCGAGTACGCATGGAGCGCCTTGAACTCCTCCGGGTTCTCCGCGGAGCCGTAGTCGCTCGTCCATGCCCAGCCGATGGTGAACTTGTGGAAGCGCAGCATGTCCATCACGCCCACGCCCGGCAGGGCCACGCCGAACAGGTCCGGACGCTGCGTCACCGCCGCGCCCACCAGCAGGCCGCCGTTGGACCGGCCGTTGATGGCCAGGCGCTGGGGGGTGGTGTACTTGTGGGAGATGAGCCACTCGGCCGCGGCGATGAAGTCGTCGAAGACGTTCTGCTTCTTGAGCTTCATGCCGGCCTCGTGCCACTCGCGGCCGTACTCACCGCCGCCGCGCAGGTTCGCCACGGCGTAGACGCCGCCCTGCTCCATCCACACCAGGTTGGCCACGTTGAAGCCCGGCGTCATTGGCGCGTTGAAGCCGCCGTAGCCGTAGAGCAGCGTGGGGTTCGTCCCATCCAGCTTCAGCCCCTTCTTGTGGCTGAGGAACATGGGGACGCGGGTGCCATCCTTGCTCGTGTAGAAGACCTGCGTCGTCTCGAATTGCGACGGGTCGAACTTCACCGTCGGCGCCTTGAACACCTCGCTCTGGCCCTTCTTCAGGTCATAGCGGTAGATGGTGGTCGGCGTGGTGTAGCTGGAGTAGGCGTAGAAGGTCTCCGTGTCCTCGCGCTTGCCGCCGAGGCCGTAGACGGTGCCCAGGCCCGGCAGCGGCAGCTCGCCCGCGAGCTTGCCGTCACGCGAGTACAGGCGCACCTGCGAGTGCGCATCCTTCATCACGCCGACGATGAACTGGCCGTTGATGAGGTTCACCGAGGAGAGCGTCTCCGTGCCCTGGGGGATGACCTCCTTCCAGCTCTTGCGCTCCGGCTTGCGCAGGTCGATGGCGACGACGCGGCCACGCGGCGCATCCAGGTCGGTCTTGAACCAGAAGAGTGAGCCATCGTTGTCGATGTACTCGTACTCCGCCTCCCAATCGCGCAGGAACTCGACGACCTTGGCCTTGGGATCCTTCAGGTCCTTGTAGAAGACGAGGTTCTTGCGCTCGGTGCCGCGCGTGATGTCGATGACGAGGTAGCGCCCGTCGTCGGTGACGAAGCCGCCGATGCCCCACTCCTTCTGGTCCTTGCGCTCGTAGACGAGGGTGTCCTCGCTCTGCGCCGTGCCCAGCTTGTGGAAGTAGAGCTTCTGGTAGTAGTTGGTCCCGCTGAGCGCCTCGCCGGCCTTGGGCTCGTCATAGCGGCTGTAGAAGAAGCCCTTGCCGTCCTTCGTCCACGAGGGGTTCGAGAACTTCACCCACTTGACGACGTCCGGCAGATCCTTGCCCGTGCGCACGTCGCGCACGCGGATCTCCTTCCAGTCACTGCCGGCGGAGGCCACGCCGTACGCCATCAGGTTGCCATCCTGGGTGATGTCCAGGCCGGCCAGGGCCACGGTGCCATCCGCGGACAGCGTGTTCGGATCGAGCAACACCCGGGGCTCGGCCTCGAGCGAGTCGGCCGTGTAGAGCACGGACTGGTTCTGCAGGCCGTTGTTGCGGTGGAAGAAGTAGCGGGAGCCCTCACGCCAGGGCACGCTATATTTCTCGTAGTCCCACAGCTCGGTCATCCGCTGCTTGAGGCGGGCGCGGACGGGGATCTTCTCCAGATAGCCGAAGGTGAGCTGGTTCTCGGCTTCGATCCACTGGCGGGACTCGGGGGAGTCCGGGTTCTCCAGCCAGCGGTACGGATCGGCCACTTCGGTCCCGTGGTAGTTGTCGACCACGGAGTCCTTGCGCGCGGCCGGATAGCGCAGGCGCACGGGCGCCTGGACGGTGGCGGACGGGGTGGCTCCGGATTCGGTGCCCTGGGACGCGCTGGGGGCCTGGGCCTCCAGCTGCGTCGGGGCATGGCTGCAGTGCGTGAGCCAGAGAGCGCACGCAACGGCGGAGAAGGCGCGGATTTTCATGGTGCGCGCGAACCTACCAGCCCGGGGACGTATTTCCGAGACGGGCCATGACTCGCCGCGTCGGAGCCGTCCCCGGGAGCGCGCCCTCAGGTGTCGCTCACCACACCTTCACGCGCTTGTCGGGCGGCAGGTACGCGCCATCGCCTTCCTTCACGCCGAAGGCCGAGTAGAACTCGGGCATGTTGCGCACCACGCCGTTCACCCGGTACTCGCCCGGGGAGTGCGGATCCGTGAGCAGCTGCTGCCGGAGCGCATCGTCGCGGTTGAGCGTGCGCCACACCTGGGCCCAGCCGAGGAAGAAGCGCTGATCCCCGGTGAAGCCCTCGATGACCGGAGCGCCCTGGTCGCCCAGGGACAGCTTGTAGGCCTTGTAGGCCACGGTCAGGCCGCTCAGGTCGCCGATGTTCTCGCCCAGCGTCAGCTTGCCGTTGACGTTCAGGCCCTGCAGCGGGCTGAAGGCGCTGTACTGGTCGGCGAGCATGGTGGTGCGCTGCTGGAAGGCGGCCTTGTCCTCCGCGGTCCACCAGTCGCGCAGGTTGCCGTCACCATCGGAGCGGCTGCCCTGGTCGTCGAAGCCGTGGCTGAACTCATGCCCGATGACGCCGCCGATGGCGCCGTAGTTGGTGGCGTCATCCGCCTCGGGGTTGAAGAACGGCGGCTGGAGGATGGCGGCCGGGAAGACGATCTCGTTCATCGTCGAGCTGTAGTAGGCATTCACCGTCTGCGGCGTCATGCCCCACTCGAGCCGGTCGATGGGCTTGCCGAGCTTGTCCACGTTGCGGCGGAACTCGACCTCGCTGGAGCGCCTCACGTTGCCGACGAGGTCGCCCTTGTCGATGGTGAGCGCGGAGTAGTCCTTCCACTTCTCCGGGTAGCCGATCTTCACGTTGAACTTCGCCAGCTTGGCCTGGGCCTGCGCCTTGGTGGCGGGGCTCATCCACTCGAGCTGATCAATCCCCTTCTGGAAGGCCACGCGCAGGTTCTTCACCAGCTCCTGCATGCGGACCTTGCTCTCGGGGCTGAAGTGGCGCTCCACGTAGAGCTTGCCGAGCACCTCGCCCAGCGCGCCGTCCACCGTCTCCACGCCGCGCTTCCACCGGGGGCGGTTCTCCTGCAGGCCCTGGAGCGTCTTGCCGTAGAAGACGAAGTGGGCCTCCTCGAAGGGGCTGCTCAGCAGCGGCGCGTACCTGTCGAGCACCTTGAAGGAGAGGTACGTCTTGAGCGTGGGCAGCGGCGTGCTGGCCAGCGTCGAGGCCAGGGCCTGGAAGTAGTCCGGCTGGCGGATGATGACGCCCGGCGTCTTGTCCTCGCCCGCGGCCTGGAGGAAGCGCGACCACGAGAAGCCCGGCGTGAGCTTGTCCAGCTCGGCGACGCTCTTGAGGTTGTAGGTGGCCTCGCGGTCACGGTTGCGCACGCGATCCCAGTGCTTCTCCGCCAGCGAGGTCTCCAGGGCCAGGATGGCCTTGGCCCCACCCGAGGGATCCTTCTCACCCGCCAGGCGCAGCAGCGTCTCGATATAGGCGAGGTACGCGGAGCGCGTCTCGACGAAGCGCGGCTCCTGCTTGAAGTAGTAGTCGCGATCCGGCAGGCCCAAGCCGCTCTGGTTGGCGTAGACGATGTAGCGGTCCGCCTGCTTCGCGTCCTGGCCCACGTAGGTGGAGAACGGCGTCTGGACACCCAGACGCGCCAGCGTGCCGAACAGCTCCGGCAGTTCCTTCTTGTCCTCGAGCGCGGCGACACGGGCGAGGTCCGGACGCACCGGCTCGATGCCGAGCGACTGGATGCGCGCCGTGTCCATGAAGCTCTGGTACAGGTCGCCGACCTTCTGCAGGTCGGAGCCGGCCTTCTTGTCCTGGGCGGCGGCGGCCTCCTCGATGAGGGCGCGAAGGGCGGCCTCGCTCTTGTCGCGCAGCTCGATGAAGGAACCATAGCGGCCCTTGTCCGCGGGAATCTGCGCCGTCTTCAGCCACGTGCCGTTGACGTAGCGGAAGAAGTCGTCCTGCGGGCGCACGCTGGTGTCGAAGTACTTCGTCTCGACACCGAGCGCCCGGGGCTTCGCGGTCTGGGCGGGCGTGGACTGCTGCAGGGTCGCATCCTGCGGGGTGCTGCGAGTCGTGGCCGTGCACCCCAGGAGGAGGCAGGCGCCGAGCGTGCCGCTAGCCCAGGAATGACGGAGGAACTTCATGCTGTTCATGCGCTCTCGCTGTGCTGTGTCGGGTGGGACGAAGGAAGGTAACTCCGGAAGCGACGGGGAATTCCCAGGACGCCCGGGATTCCGCACCCCTTCGGAGGCGCGCATGCTGCCCGGGCCGGGAGCGCGGCGTCCACCCGCCCCCAGTAACCCCTTCCGACACGCCAGGTCGTAATGGATTCTTCATTCTCCAGGCGCCCTCCGTGGCAGATGATGCGCCGCGACAGAGAGGGGATGACCATGCGCTTCGACCGTCTTCTGTACAGTGGGGCACCACCGGCCACACTCCTCATCCGGGTGATGGTGGGCGCGGTCTTCCTTTCCGAGGGCATCCAGAAGTTCCTCTTCCCCGGAGAGCTGGGGGTCGGCCGCTTCACGAAGATTGGCATTCCCGCTCCGGAGGTGCTGGCGCCCTTCGTCGGAGGGGTGGAGATCGTCGGGGGCACACTCCTGCTGCTCGGACTGATGACGCGGCTGGCGGCGGTGCCACTGATCATCGACATGCTGGTGGCCATCGCCAGCACGAAGGTGCCCATCCTGCTGCAGCGCGGCTTCTGGAACATGGCGCACGACTCCCGGACGGACTTCTCGATGTTGCTCGGCTCCCTCTTCCTGCTGCTCGTCGGGGCGGGGCCCCTGTCGGTGGACGCGCGGCTCTCGGGTCGCACGGGGAACCGGACATGAGCGAGCCCGGCGCGCTGCGGGAGCTGGCGCTGCTCTTCCTCCGGCTGGGGACGACGGCCTTCGGCGGCCCGGCGGCCCACGTCGCCATGATGGAGGACGAGGTCGTCCGGCGCCGCCAATGGCTCACGCGCGAGGAGTTCCTGGATCTGCTGGGAGCCACCAACCTCATCCCCGGACCGAACTCGACCGAGCTGGCCATCCACATCGGCCACCGGCGCGCGGGCTGGAGCGGACTGGTGGTGGCGGGCACCTGCTTCATCCTCCCGGCGTTCCTCATCGTGTCGGCCATCGGCTGGGTGTACACGCGCTTCGGACAGCTGCCGCAGGTGGCGAACCTCCTCTACGGCGTGAAGCCCGTCATCATCGCCGTGGTGCTCCAGGCCATCTGGGGGCTGACGCGTGGGGCGGCGAAGACGAAGCTGCTGGCCGGAGTGGGCGTGGCCTGCGCGGCGCTGGGCTTCCTCGGGGTGAACGAGCTGCTCCTGCTGGTCCTGGCGGGCGGCTTCGTGACGCTGTGCCGTCTGGTGGCCCGAAGGCGCGAGAGTGGAGGGGTGGCTCCATCCGTGAAGGCGCTCCTCCCGGGCCTGCCGCTGGGCGGAGTGATGGCGGCGACGGCGGCTCCGGGCTTCAACCTCGGCGGCCTCTTCCTCTTCTTCCTGAAGGTGGGATCCATCCTCTACGGCAGTGGCTACGTGCTGCTCGCCTTCCTGCGCGCGGACCTCGTGGAGCGCTGGGGCTGGCTCACCGAGGCCCAGCTGCTCGACGCGGTGGCGGTGGGCCAGGTGACTCCCGGGCCCGTCTTCACCACGGCGACCTTCATCGGCTACGTGCTGGGAGGGCCCTCGGGCGCGGTGGTGGCCACCGTGGGCATCTTCCTGCCCGCCTTCTTCTTCGTCGCGGTGAGCGGACCGCTCGTGCCCCGCATGCGCCGCTCGTGGGTGGCCGGTGCCTTCCTCGACGGCGTCAACGTGGCCTCGCTCGCGCTGATGGCCACCGTCACCTGGCAGCTCGGGCGCGCCGCCCTGGTGGACGTGTGGACCGTGGGCCTCGCGCTCGCCAGCGCCGTGCTGCTCATCCGCTACCGCGTCAACTCCGCATGGCTCGTGCTGGGAGGCGCGGCGGTGGGACTGCTGCGCCTCTGGGTGCCCTGATCGACGGCGGACTCAGCCGTTCGCCGCCTCGGAGCGCGCGCCAAACCCACGGGCCAGTCGCCGACGATCCTCCTTGTAGCGCCGCAGCAACCACTGGCCCGCGGGCCTCGCCTGGATCGCCGCGCGCAGCTCGGCGATCTCCGGCGGAACCAGCTCTCCGGGCCGCACCGCATACGGAGAACCCTCCGTCGCCATCAACGGGCCGTAGAGCGCCGCCGCGGTGATGTCCGCGATCGACAGGGACTCGCCCACCAGATAGCGAGAGGGGTCTCCCTGAATCTCCCGCTCCAGCCGATCGATCCCCTCCAGGATCTTCACACGCGACTCCTCCACCTTGTCGGGCGTCAGCGTGTACTGGCGCCGGATGGCCGCCTTGATGAGGGGGAGCATCGCGGACCCGACCAGGCGCAGCGACGGCGTGAACGCGTTGAACATGAACGACTTGATGTCCGCGTCACTGGCGAAGAGCTTCGCGTACACCCAGCGGCGCACGTGCTTGCCCGCCACCTCGTCGAACCAGGCCTCCAGCTCGAGGACCCGCTCGCGCTCGGGCCCCGCGGCCGGTATCAGCGCGGGCGTCGATGGATGGGCTCGCTCCAGGTACAGGGCGATGTCGGTCGAGTCGGCGACGACGCTTCCCCCATCCACCATCACGGGCACGGTGCCTCGGCCGCCCTTCGTCAGGCGCTTCGTCACCAGGCGGTGCAGGCCGGGAATCAGGTTCTCGATGCGAAAGGAGAGCCCCTTGGCATCGAGGTTCCAGCGGGTCTTCTCGCAGTAGTGCGAGATGGGGATTTGGTAGAGGGTGATCTCTGGCTGGGGCATGTCGGGGGCCTCGGGTTGCCGGGAGCATGCCGTTCCCCGTCCTCCCGGTACAACCGTCCGAGCGTGACGAATCCACCCCCAGACCGTGCAACCCCCTGCACGGGCTCAGGACCGGGCCTCGGGACTTCGCGGGTTTGTACGGAGGGCACGCGGGTTGCTCTCATGACATCCGTCCGGGACCCCGAGCAGCCGGGTCCCCCTCCGCGGAGATGTCCCCATGCGAATTCCCACCTGCCTCGCCCTCGTCCTCCTCTCCACCTCTTGCGGCCGGGAGCCACCGTCGAAGGAGGAGATCGAAGACGCGAGGGCCCGGGTGGACCTCGCGGTCCACGCGGCGCACCAGGCCCGCACGGCGCTCGAGCTGCTCGGACTCCTCCCCGTCTACACCTGCGGCGAGCCCCGCCGTACCTTCGTGGGCAAGGTCACCGATGGCATCCAGGTTCAGGTGGCCTGCGTCACCGCCACCACCGAGGCCCGGGGCGACGCCTCGGACGCGGTGGTGCTCTCCTTCCCCGAGGCCCACTGCTCCGTGAACGGGCACACCGTGTCCGGCCAGAGCGCCTTCATCTACCAGGGAGGCGAGGAGCGGATGGACGTCTTCGCCGATCTGCGCGGGCTGAAGGTGGATGGCGAGTCGCTCGAAGCCAAGGTGGGCTACGGCACCTGCGGCGACGAGAAGCGCTTCTGGACCGAGGCCGCTGGCGCCCTCCCGGGCCGGGCCGGCAGCAGCTACAGCGTGAACGGGCGGGTGGGCCTGCGCGAGGATGGCCTGCCCCTCATCGGCGGCACCACGCTCGTGTTCGACGGGCCCGCCGAGGTGACCGGGCCGCTGGGCACGGATCACATCACCCTCTCCGAGCTGCAGTACGAGGTGGGCGAGTTCCTGCCCAAGAAGGGCGAGGCCCTCATCTCGACCGCGGATGGCCGCCGGATGAAGGTCACCTTCAGTGAAGTGTTGTGGCGCGTGGGCAAGGTGGAGGTCGAAATCGACGACAAGGAGCCGGTGACGGTGCCCATCGTCCGGTGAGTCCGAGGTAGGATTCCGGGGTATGACCGCCCCAGACTCCCGCCCCTCCCCTGGCCTGCTCGCCCGTGCCCTGAAGAAGGTCGGGCAGCTCACCAGCCCGGAGACCCGCTCGGGCCAGGTCTTCGCCAAGGCCGAGCGGGGTCTCACCCAGGTGGCCGCGCGCCTCGCCGAGAGCCCCACCTTCCTGCGCGTCAGCGGCGGCCTCATGCGCCGTGGCTTCACCCAGCAGATCCGCCGCACCTCGATGATGGAGAAGACGCTGCACTCGCTGCGCGTGCCCACCGCCTCCGAGGTCGATGCCCTTCGCGACCAGCTGCGCCGCATGGGAGATCAGGTCGAGGCGCTCGGCTCGCAGCTCGAGCACGTCGTCGAGCTGCTGGAGCGCCAGGAGCAGCAGCCGGCCCCCTCCTCCACCCCCGCGCCCCGCCGTCGCCGGACGCCCTCGTCCAGGTAGAGCTCCTGGCATCCGCGAGGTCTCCCATGCCTCGGACCGCAGAACAGAACCAACGGTTGAAGGAGGAGCGGCGGCGCGCGCTGCTGAAGGCGGCGCGCGAGGTCTTCGCTCGCCGGGGACTGGCGGCCACCAAGATGACGGACCTCGCCGCCGCCGCGGGCATCAGCTACGGGCTCGTCTATCACTACTTCCCGGACAAGGAGTCCGTGTTCGCCGCACTCGTGGATGAGACCGTGCGGGGCGGTATCGAGCTGCTCGTCTCGGCGCGGCAAAGGCCCGGAACGCCCTGGGAGCAACTCCATTACGTCTGCACCCAGATGTTGGAGGGCATCCGGAAGCAGCCCGCCATCCCCCTCATCCTCGTGCAGGCGCATGCCAGCGAGAGTATCCCCGCCGCGGTGGAGCAGGCCCTGGACCGCTACAGCACCGAGTTCAACCGGAACCTCGAGGAGCTCATCACGTCCGGACAGAAGGCGGGGCAGATCGTGGACGTCCCCGCCGAGGAGCTCGCGCGGACCTTCATTGCCACCGTGCAGGGGCTCGCGCTGACGCAGCTCTTCCCCCAGATGAGGGACACGCCATTTCCCTCGACCGACACCGTCCTGCGGCTCTTCAAGCCCTGAGCTATGGTAGCGGCTACCTGATACCCGGAGCTCACTCGTGAATCGGCCCGCCCAAGCCATCCAGCGGATCCGCTCGTTCGTCTCGTCCCAGGTCGACGTCTCGCGCTCGCTCGCGCAGGCCCTGCAGGACCGCTCCATCAACCCCTATCCGTACCTCAAGCCCTTCATCGAGAAGGCCGCCAACGTCCGCGAGCCGCCCATCAGCCCCACCCCGCACTCGGTGGTGTACACGCGCGGCAGCATGCGTCTGTTGCGTTACGCCTCGCCCCGGCGCCGCTTCCGCACGCCCATCCTCTTCGTCTACTCGCTCATCAACCGCTGGTACATCCTCGACTTCCTGCCCGGCCGCAGTCTCATCGAGTACCTCACCCGCCAGGGCTACGACGTCTACGCCATCGACTGGGGCGTCGCCGGGCAGGACGAGCAGAACCTCACGTGGAGCGAGCTGCTGGGCGGACACCTGCGCTCCGCCGTGCGCTGGACGCTGCGCGTGAGCGACAGCGAGGACCTGACGCTCTACGGCTACTGCATGGGTGGCACCATGGCGCTGGCCTACACCTCGCTCTACCCCGAGGGCGTGCGCAACCTGGTGGTCCAGGCGACTCCCGTGGACTTCACGAAGGGCGGCATCTACTCGCTGTGGACGCAGCAGCGGCACTTCGACGTGGACTCGCTGGTGGATGCCTACGGCAACGTGCCCACCTACGTGCTGGAGAGCGGCTTCTTCATGGCGGGCCCCGTCCAGCGCATCACCAAGTGGCTCGACGTGTGCCGGCAGATCGACGACCCGGGCTTCGTCACCACCTTCCTCGCCCTGGAGCGCTGGGGCTCGGATGCCGTCCCCTTCCCCGGTGAGGTCTACCGGCAGTACATCCGCGACTGCTACCAGCAGAACCTCTTCTGTCAGAACCGCATGGAGGTGGGCGGCGAGCGCGTGGACCTGGGCAACATCCAGTGCCCCGTGCTCAACATCATCGCGGAGCAGGACAACATCGCCCCACCGGCCATGAGCGAGCCGCTGCCGGACCTGGTGGGCACGAAGGACTGCGAGACGATGCGCTTCCCGGTGGGCCACATCGGCCTGTCGGCGTCCAGCAAGTCGCCGGTGAGGGTGTGGCCCCGCATCTCCGCCTGGATGGGACAGCGCTCGCGGGTACTGGAGGCAGGAGAATGAACGAGGCGCGGGCAAGGGAGAACGCGGTGCACTCGAGGGAGGGCGCCATCCGGCTGCGCGACGGGCGCACGCTGGCCTACGTCGAGTCCGGAAACCTCGAGGGCATGCCGGTCATCTTCATGCACGGCAACCCGGGCTCCCGCTACATGCGGCACCCGGATGACGGGCTCACGGCGAGCCTGGGCGTGCGGCTCATCACCCCGGACCGGCCGGGCTACGGCAAGTCGGACTTCAAGAAGGGACGCACCCTGCTGGACATGCCAGCGGACGTCGAGCAACTGGCCAACACGCTGGGGCTGGGCCGCTTCGCCGTCATGGGCGTGTCCGCGGGAGGCCCCTACGTGGCGGCCTGCGCGTACCGCCTGGGCGAGCGGCTCACGGGCGCGGCCATCGTCTCCGGCTCGGCGCCTTTCAACCGCTCCGGGGCCATGGCGGGCGTGAACCGGGACTACCGCGCCGCCTACAGCATGGCCATGTGGCCGGGCTGGCTGCTGCTGCCGGTGATGTCGCTGCACGACCAGACCGTGCGCCGCAAGCCCGAGCGCGCGCTGGAGACGTTGATGAAGGAGTGCTCGGCGGATGACCGGGCGCTGCTGTCGGATCCAGCCATCGCCGCCCAGGTGAAGGGCTTCCGCTTCGAGGCCTCGCGCCAGGGCGTACAGGGGATGATTCAAGAGGCCCGGCTGCTCACCTCCCCGTGGGGCTTCCCACTCGAGGACATCCGCATCCCCGTACACCTCTGGTACTGGGAGGGAGACTCCATCGTGCCGCTGCAGATGGGACGCTACCTGCACGCGCGCATCCCGAACACGGTACCCCACTTCCTGCAGGGAGGCGGGCACTTCTCCCTCTACTCCCACTGGAAGGACATCCTCGCCGCGCTGGTGCGCGGCTGACAACCCAGAGGATTCCGATGCGGTGAGGGGCCCGCGCTATCGCACGTCGAGGATGCGGCCCCTCCCATCAATGGCATAGGTCGCTCCGGCGTCGAGGACAATGGCATCAAGGCCACATCGGGACAGCCGGGGCAGGAAGCTCACGAAGTAGAGGTCGTCGTTGGCCCGCAGAACAGACGTATCATACGTCGACCAACGAGAGAGACACTCGGCGATCCGTTCGTTGTCTCCCTTCACCTTCGAACCGGGAGGAAGGAAGTCATCCATCGCGACCCTGAGTGCCCCCATGTGCTGTCCATTCAGATGCACCCCCGGCTCGAAGGAGTCAGGAAACCTCACCTGCTCCGCCTCTTCGGACGGCGCACGCTCCGCCGTGGGACGCTTGTAATAGCCAAAGTGGGACAGCAGAGAACAACCCGTCAGGAAGCAGGAGAAGCAGAGCACAACGGGTACGAGCGATTTCATGACGTCTCATTGATCTGAACATCGTGAGAACGGCTCATGGCGCCAATCCGCCGCCATGCTCCACTTCCGGGCATCATCTCAGGGCAACCAACCTTGCCCCTCGAGCATCCGAATGTCTCCATCTTCATTGATGACCTGGCCAATGGGAGCCCATCTGCCTTCACGTAAAGCCGAGACCACACGTGACGTGTTGTTATAACCATACGCTCTGCATTCTCCACTCCTCTCCCGGTAGAGCATCAGCAAGTCACGGTCGAAGATTCGTCCAGTGCGCTTATCCAAGAACCGTGTCGGACGCCATTGGCTATCGATGCTCAGATCTTCCCTCGAGAACTGTCGATTGTTGGGATGAGAGTGCGCTCCACCCAGGATGATGGCGTCCGTGTGCTCAGGATCGTCAAGAGACCTGGGAAGTTCGCAATACTTCTTTCCGCCCTCCTTGCTACCTCCGATGTCGGAGAGATAGCTGAGAAAGAACGCATCCTTCATCCCGGAATAATAGTGCAACGCGCAGTACTCGAACCCGTAGGCACCATTCGACGCACCGGGCTGGCGGGTCATGATTTCACATGCGTTCGCGGCCAGTTCCTCGCTCGTCTTGAACGGTCCGGCCAGTGGGGCCCTGCACCTGGAGTAATCCATCCTCCATGCGGCGCACCCGGACATGAGGGTCAGGCTTGATTCAAAGTCCCACGGGAGAGGTCATCCCACCCAGGCCTACGGCTGAAGTATAGTCCCGCCTACAGGCGCCCACCGGAGGCGAGCAGCCGCGGGCTGATCGCGAGGGGGAGCGCCAGCACAGAGCCGGAGACGGGCCGGACAGGTCCGGGGAGAAGAAGGATGAGTGGGAAGAAAAACCGGGGCGGGAGGACTGGCGGGCCATCCACACCCCAAGCGGGAAACGGGAAGGGGAAGAAGGACGAGCAGGAAACCCCCTCCCGCGTGCAGAGGATGATGGCGAGCCTGGGGCTGACATTCAAGGAGGTAAAGGACCCCCGGGCCCGCCGGGGACAGAGGCATCCGCTGGCGGCGATGTTGATGCTGCTGGTGCAGGCGCTGGCGGTGGGGCGGCGGGTGTTGAGGCATGCCGAGGCGCTGGGGAGGACATGCTGCGCGAAGGCACGGCGCCCGAGGGGCTGAAGCGGCCGGTGTCCGACACGACGTTGGATAGGCTGCTGGGGAAGTTGGAGCCAGAGGGGTTGGAGCAGGAGGTGCACCAGATGGTGCACCGAGGCCTGGAAGTGGGGCTGATACGCCATGAGCTCTTCGCCCGGGGCGTCGTCAGCATTGACGGGAAGGCAGGGGAGAGCACGCCGGGGCAGCCGCCGTGCGAGCCGAGCCACACGACGAAGGATGAGCAGGGGCGGGAGTACTGGTACCCGTACGCGCTGCGCGCCAGTCTCACCAGCAGCGCGGCCCAGCCGGTGCTCGACCAGAAGTTGCTGGAAGGCAAGCAGGGAGAGGCGACGGCGTTCCCGGAGTTGTTCAAACGGGTGGTGGAGAAGTTCGGGCGGCATTTCGAGTACGTGACAGTGGACGCGGGAATGACGAGCGCGGCCAATGCGCGGGTGGTGAGGGAGGCGGGCAAGCACTACCTGATGGCGCTCAAGGAGAACTTCCACCGGCTACATGACAAGGCGTGGGTGGCGCTGGCGGTGGCGCCAGTGAAGGTGCGCACGCGCGAGCGGACGAGCGGGGAGTGGGTGGAGAGGGAGTTGAGGGTGGTGGACAAGCCGCCAGAGGAGGACTTTCCCGGCGCCCAGCAATGGGTATGGGTGCGGCAGACGCGAACCAGAGACGGCGAGCTGCCGAAGGTGGAGACGCGGCTGTTCCTCACCTCCATTCCCACAGGGCAACTGTCCCCGGAGCGGATGCTGACGTTGGTACGCCGGCACTGGGGGATTGAGAACGGGCCCAACTGGACAGCGGACGTGGTGCTGGAGGAGGACAGCGCCTCGCCCAGCCTGCGAGGCAATGCACCCCTGGTGCTCAGCTGGCTGCGTTTGCTGGCCTACAACCTGCTGGCCCTGGTGCGCACGCACCTGCCGACTCGCGACAAACGGCCCCAAAGCTTCGCACGCACCATGGAGGTGCTCTACCAGGGCCTGTTGGGTCTGGCCGTGCTGCCCGAGAGTCTGGCCACACTTGCCTGAGCGCCCGCCAGCTGCTCCCGCTCCGGCCTTCCCGCGCCTCTTCTCCCCTGGCTGTTCGGCCTGTGTACCTTCACTCCTGTCCTTCCACGGCGCCCCTCTTTCAGGCGCCGTCCGGAGGGATGCTCCCTCTTTGCCTGTGAATGTCTGGACTTGCTCTCCGCCTCTTCAAAACCTCTCCTACGGACTTTGGATCAATCCTGGGACATGAGGGTTGGGCGTCGAGCAGCCACAGGTGCTACTCATCAGCCACAACACAATCGCCCAGCAGGAACTCCTGAGCATGCTCGCTCCGTAAACGATTACGCGCAGCCGGTCAAGAAGACCCTATTCAAGATTACCATGCAAACACAGCACGGTCGAGGGAGGAACGGTCCTTCACCTCATTGGCATGGGCAGTCCCCCGCGGAGCCCCCGCAGTCACCAGCACCCGTTGCCGACAACAGGCCACCAACCAGTGAGAGGAAATCAGGCGGAGAGTGACCGCGCCACCTCCGCGTGCGGCAGGGTGAAGTGGAAGGTGGCGCCTTGATCCACCGCGCCCTCGGCCCAGGTCCGCCCACCGTGGCGGGCGATGATGCGTCGCACGTTGGCCAGGCCGATCCCCGTCCCCTCGAACTGCTCGGGCCGGTGCAGCCGCTGGAAGACGCCGAAGAGCTTGTCGACGTACTGCATTTCAAAGCCCACACCGTTGTCGCGCACGAACACCTCGGTCTCGCCTTCCCCTTCGCTGGCCCCCACCTCGATGACCGCCTCCTCGCGAAGCCGCGAATACTTCAGGGCATTGGCGAGCAGGTTCTTGAGCACCAGACGCAACAGCGCCGGGTCCGCCTGAACCTCCGGCAGTGTCCCCACCCGCCACTGCACCTTGCGCCCCTCCATCTCGGGCGAGAGCTCGCGCTGCACCTCCGCCACGAGGTCCCGCAGCGACACCGACGCCTTCTTCAGCTCCGTGCGGCCCATGCGGCTGAACTCGAGCAGGTCATCCACCAGCTTGCCGCCCTGCCGGGCCGCGTCGGCGATCGTCTTCACGTGGCGACGGGCCGTGGCATCCAGGTTCGCGCTCGAGCGTGACTCGAGCAACTGGGCAAAGCCCATGATGTGGCGCAAGGGAGCCCTCAGGTCGTGGCTCACCGAGTAGCTGAAGGACTCCAACTCCTTGTTGGCCTCCAGCAGCGCCGCGGTGCGCTCCTGCACCCGCCGCTCGAGCTGCTGGTTGAAGCGCCGCATCTCCTCTTCCGCTCGCTTGATCTCGGTAATGTCGAGGACGCTGCCGATGAACCCGAGGAACTCGCCCGTGGGGCTCACGCGGGGGGTGGCGGAGTTGAGGACCCAGCGGTACTCGCCATCCTGGCGCCGCAACCGCATCTCCCTGCGGAAGGCCTCGCGCCTCTCCGTGGCGGCGCGCAGCGCGTCCGCGGCGGCGCGGGCGTCGTCGGGGTGCACGACGGAGAGCCAGCCCTCTCCCAGCCCCATCCCTTCGGTCTGCCCGGTGAAGTCGTACCAGACCTTGGAGAGGTAGGTGCAGGAGGCCGAGGCGTCCGTCACCCACAGTATGACGGGGGCGTGGTCCGCCATGTTCCGAAAGCGCGCTTCGCTCTCCTTGAGGGCGGCTTCCGTGCGCTTCTGCTCGGTGATGTCGTGCCCCTGGACGAAAATGCCCGCCACCGAACCGTCCACCCCTTGGATGGGCTGGTAGATGAAATCCACGTACGCATCTTCCAGCGGCCCCCCCGCGCGCCGCTGAATGGAGACACCCACTCCACGACCGATGAAGGGCTCACCCGTGGTGAAGACACGATCGAGCAGCGCGATGAAGCCCTGATCCACCACCTCTGGCAGCGCCTCCCGTACGGGCTTGCCCACCAGCTCCCGCTGTCCCACCAGCTGGGCGTAGGCGGGGTTGACCAGCTCGAAGACGTGATCCTTCCCACGCAGGAAGCACATGAAGCTGGGAGCCTGCTCGAAGAGGCCCCGGAGGTGGCGGCGCTCCGAGTCGAGCAGCCGGTTGGTCTCCTGGAGCATCCTTGCCCGGCCCAGTACGCCCGCCTCCATGACCGCGGACGTGGCGGTCTCGCGCCACTCCATCTTGGCCTCGTTGGCGGCCTGCTTGAGCTGCTCCAGCTCCGTCACGTCCACCGTGTGCTGGAGGATGTAGGCCACCTCCCCGCGCTCATCGAGCAGGGGCACGTGGGTGGCGCTCCAGAAGCGCTCCTTCACCACGACGCCCGTCTCGGTATTCATGGGGACGCGGTAGGGGATGAGCGCCAGGACGTCCGGTGCCCGCGAGGCAAGCACGCGCTCCAGGGAGGTGCGCAACATCACCATGCTCGCGTTGTTGGGGTTGTCCGGGTCGTGGGGAAAGAGCTCGAAGAGGTAGCGGCCCTTGATGTCCTCGAGCCGGCTCGCCGTGGAGCGCAGGTAGGCGTCGTTGGCGGCCACGTAGCGCAGCTGCCGGTCGAGCACCATGTAGGGGTTGGGAGAGAGCCGGAAGATCTCTCCAAAGTCGAGTGGATGCATGGGGGGGGTCTTCTAGGAGGAAGAGGGGCTGCGCGGAAACCGGACGGAGAAGAGCGTTCCCTCCGCGGCCGCGGAGCTCACGTGGATGGAGCCACCGTGCGCGCGCACGATGCTGTCGACGATGTAGAGCCCCAGCCCGATGCTGCGGGTCTGCATGTCCGTCTTGTCCGTGCCACGGCTCAGCGGCTTGAACAGATGGGGAATGCGCTCGGGAGGAATCGGCTCGCCCCTGTTGTGGACCTCGAGCAGAACCGCGCGCTCCTCGCCACGGATACGCACCCTCACCACGCTATCGGGAGGCGAGTACTTGAGGGCATTGCCCACCAGGTTGGTGATGACCTGCGCGACGCGGTCCGGATCCCACTCCCCGTGAGTGTCACCCTCCTGGGTGAGCTCCAACCCGCGCTCGGGATGGGTGTGCCTGAGCTCATCGAGGACCTGGCCCGCCTGGGCATGGAGGCAGAGCGGGGTGCGTACCACGGGGATGCCACCCAGCCGCGCCTGGGTGAAGTCGAGCAGGTCGCGAATCATGCGGCCCGCGCGCTCGGCGCTCGAGAGGATGCGCCGCACCGAGCCGGTGACCTTCTCGTCCAGCCCCTCGCGCTTGAGCAGCGTGGAGGCCCCCAGGGTAATGGCGAAGAGGGGGTTGCGCAGGTCGTGCGAGACGATGCCGATGAGCTGCTGCTCGAACTCGATGCGCCGCTTCACCTCTTCTTCGGCCAGCTTCTGCTGGGTGATGTCGGTAACGAAGCCCTCGGAGCACTCCGGGGTGCCATCCGGACCGAGCCGGAGAAGGGAGCGGCTCCACAACCAGCGCTCCTCGCCTCCCCGGGTGCGGATGCGGTAGGTGGTCGTGAGCTGGCGCCCCTCGGCGAAGGCGGACCGTGCCTCGGACTCCACCCGCTCCAGATCCTCCGGGTGGAGGAGGCAATCCCAGCTGAGCGCTCCGCCGGCAGCAAAGGCCTCGGGGGGCCAGCCGGTGAGCGCCAGGCACCCGTCGCTCGCGAACTCGAGGTGCCACGGCCTTCCCCCCGCCTTGCGTCGGAAGGCCATGCCCGGCAGGTTGGCCATGAGGGTGGAGAGGGTGTGCTCGCGCTCCTGCAGCCGCGCCTCGGCCAGGTGGCGCTCCCTCCGCTCGTGCGCCTCGCGCAGGGCGCGCTCGACGCTCGGCACCAGCCGCTCCAGCCTATCCTTGAGGACGTAGTCGGTGGCGCCGCGCTTGAGCAGCTCGATGGCCCGCTCCTCGCCCAGCGCCCCCGAGACGAAGAGGAAGGGCACCTCCGGGCATGCGAGTTGGCAGGCGGCCAGGGCCCTCGGCCCGTCGAAGCCGGGGATGCTGTAGTCGCTGAGGATGAGGTCGAAGCGGCGCCCGGCCAGGGCCGCGTTGAAGCGCTCGTAGCTGTCCACGCGGGTCAGTTCGAAGAGCAGACCGCCCTCCTCGAGGCGCGCGGCGATGAGCTCGGCATCAAGGACGCTGTCCTCCACCAGGAGGAGGGACAGCGTGCGGCCTGGTGCCCACACCTGTGCACGATGCGCTTCTGCGACCCGTGGCCTCACGAAAGGTTGGACCTCCGGAGCGAGCCTGGAGGCGGCTCGTTCACCACCGCCCAGAACAGCCCCAGATCCTTCAAGGCCTTGACGAACTCAGGAAAACCCACTGGCTTCACCACGTAGGCGTTGACGCCCAGACCGTAGGAGCGCGCCAGATCTGCCTCCTCCCGACTGCTGGTGAGCATCACCACCGGAACCGTCTTGAGCTGCGAGTTCGTCTTGATCTGCTCGAGCACCTGCAGCCCATCCACCTTGGGCATCTTCAAATCCAGCAGGACCACGGCCGGTAGCCCGTCGGGTCGCTCGGCGAATGTGCCTTCCTTGTAGAGGTAGTCGAGCGCCTCCCGGCCATCCCGAACCCACACCACCTCGTTAGCCAGCCCGCTCTCCGCGAATGCCTCCAACGTCAGCTCTGCGTCATTGGGGCTGTCCTCCACGAGAAGCACCCGCTTGAGCTCCGTCATCGTTTCTCCCCTACCTCGATTGGTGGAAAAATACCGGTCTCCGGATACCGGAGGTGGACACGAATGATTTACTGGCCAACACCCCAGCCGGGCGTTCCCCTACTTGGGACCGTTCTTCTGTCTCCCGTCGAACCGGGCAGGTCAAGCTGAAGACGCCTTTGGGCCGTTCCGCCTATTCCCGGAGAGGGCACTGCCAGCAACACAAAGCCGCTCGCGTCCGCTCCGCCATGAGCGCCAACCGGTATGGCCGGGATTCTGATGACCCCATGCTCAGCACCTCGCCCCGAGGGCGGCGAGCAAGCCTGACGCATGGGCCCTCATGGGAGGTCATTTCAGTGGATGAAGGCCACGCGCGTTCTCCGCTAGCGTCTGGCCCGTGAGCGACGACCTCTCCCTGCCAGCGTTCCGCACCGTGCCGCGCACGGGCGTCATCTACGTCACCGCCGAGGCCATGCGCCGGGGCTACCGGGGCGGCGACCCCGAATGGTGCAACCTCGGCCAGGGGCAACCCGAGACGGGGGACCTGCCCAACGCCCCCCCTCGCGTCGGCAGCGTCACGGTGGACGTGAACGACCTCGAGTACGCCCCCGTGGCCGGCCTCTGGGAAGTCCGAGAGACCATCGCCGCCCTCTACAACCGGCTGTACCGGCGCGGCCTGCCGAGCCAGTACAGCGCGGAGAACGTCTCCCTCTCCGGCGGTGGCCGCGCCGCCCTCACCCGCGCCGCCGCCAGCCTCGGCTCCGTCAACCTCGGCCACTTCCTCCCGGACTACACCGCCTACGAGGAGCTGCTGGACGTCTTCAAGGCCTTCACCGCCATCCCCATCCTCCTCGAGGGCGAGCGCGGCTACGCCTTCACCCACGAGGACCTTCGCCGCGAGGTGCAGGGCCGCGGCCTCTCCGCCCTCCTCTTCTCCAACCCCTGCAATCCCACCGGCAAGCTCGTGCAGGGCGACGAGCTGGCGCGCTGGGTGTCCGTCGCCCGCGAGCTCGAGTGCACCCTGCTCATCGACGAGTTCTACTCGCACTACATCTGGACGGGCCGCCCCGGTCAGCTCCCCGTGGAGAGCGCCGCCCGCTACGTGGAGGACGTCAACAAGGATCCCCTCGTCCTCTTCGACGGCTTCACCAAGAACTGGCGCTACCCGGGCTGGCGCATGACGTGGACGTTGGGCCCCCGCCAGGTCATCGAGGCCGTGTCCAGCGCGGGCAGCTTCCTCGATGGTGGCGGCAGCCGTCCCCTGCAGCGCGCCGCGATTCCCCTGCTGGAAGAGCAGCACGTGGTGAAGGAGACGCTCGCCATCAACCACCACTTCCGAGAGAAGCGCGACCGCTTCCACTCGCGTCTGGAGCGGCTCGGCATCCGCACGGACCGGACTCCCGATGGCACCTTCTACATCTGGGGCAACGTGTCCGGCCTGCCCCCGCCCCTCAATGATGGCATGGGCTTCTTCCGCGCCGCGCTCGAGCAGAAGATCATCACCGTCCCCGGCGAGTTCTTCGACGTGAACCCCGGCAAGCGCCGCGCCCGCCCCTCGCGATTCCGCAACTACGTGCGTCTGTCCTTCGGCCCCTCCATGGAGGTGCTGGACAAGGCCCTGGGCCGGCTGGAGGCCCTGGTGCTGCGCCACACGAGCGCGTAGGACGAGCTCAGCTCCGCCGCGGGCGGGCGAGGGCCAGGCGCCGCACGCCCTCGCGCAACTCCTGGGGCGTCAGCGAGGCGAAGCCCAAGCGGAAGGCCGCCGGGCCCCTCCCCTCGAGCGCGAAGGCATGACCCGGGGTGACGAGCACACCGCGCGAGGCCGCGCGCTCCGCCCAGGCGCTCACATCGAGAGCCTCGTCCACCCGGGCCCAGAGCGCGAGCCCACCCGCCGGCACCTCGAAGTCCACGGAGCCTCCCAGCTCCTCGCGCAGCGCTTCCGCCAGCGCATCCCGCCGGGCGTGGTACTCCCGGCGGGCCCTGCGGGCATGCCGCTGCAACTCCCCCTCCTCCAGCAACTCCACCAGGGCCCGCTCCAGCGGCGCATCCCCCTGGCGATCCACCACCGTCCGAAGGGCCGACAGGGCACGCACCAGCGGCGCGGGAGCCACCACGTAGCCAAGCCTCAACCCCGGAGCGATCAGCTTGGAGAGCGAGCCCACGTAGACGACACACCCGGCCCGGTCCGAGCTCGCCAGGGGAAGGACGGGCCTGCCCTCGTAGTGGAACTCGTGGTCATAGTCGTCCTCCACCACCGCCACGCGCGCCTCGGTGGCCAGGCGCAGCAACTCCATCCTCCGAGCGGCGGTGAGGGTGACGGTGGTGGGGTACTGGTGATGGGGCGTCACATAGACGGCACGCACCGGCTGCTTCGCCATCAACGCCTGGAGCGCGTCCACCCTCATGCCCTGCGCATCCACCGGGAGCCCCACGAGCCGGGCGCCCGCCAGCCGCAGCGCGTCCCACGCGGGCCGATACCCGAGCCCCTCCACGGCCACGGCATCTCCCGGGCGGAGGAGGGCACGCGCCACGAGGAAGAGCGCCATCTGGCTTCCCCGCGTGACGAGCACGTCATCCGCCCCCGCGGCGAGGCCCCGTGTGCGGCTGAGCATCCCCGCGAGCGCCTCGCGCAATCCGGGCTCTCCGCGCGCATCTCCCACGCCCAGCGCCGTTCGGGCGCGGCCCGTGAGGACCCGACGGAAGGCACGCGACAGGGCCACCGCTGGCGCCAGACGCACGTCGGGGGCGCCATCGTTGAACACCAGCACCCCCTTGGGAGCGGGTGACGCCCACTCGAGAGACAGCTCCTCTCGCGGAAGGGAGAAGCCCGGCCGCGCGGGCATCCGCTGCCGGGGCGAGCCACCGAACCCCTTCGGCGTCGCCACGGGGAGCGCCTGGGAGATGAAGGTGCCGCGGGAAGGCTCGGCGCACGCCCAGCCCTGTTGGACGAGCTCGCGATAGGCGGCGTCCACCGTGTTGCGATGAATCCCCAGGGAGACGGCCAGTGCCCGCGTCCCGGGGAGAGCATCTCCTGGGGACAACCGCCCCCGCTCGATGTCTCGGATGACCGCGCGCGCGAGCTGGACGAAGAGCGGCACGGGCGAGGACGGATCGACTTCCAGGGTGAGCTTCCAGGTACGCAGCACCGGCCCAATCTACTTCGCCAAACCGGCTCTTTCGAGGGTGCCGGTAGGTCTCTACCTTCCGCCGCACACAAGGAGGCCCATTCATGAGCCAGACCGTGAGCACCCAGAGCACGAGGTACCACTCCGCCGATTTCGACAAGACGCCCCCACGCCCGCGCGTGGTGATCCCCGACAAGCTCTTCCACCCCGCAGTGGAGAGCGCAGGCCAGAACGAGGGCTACTCGAAGGAGCGCAAGCACCCCGTCTTCTTCGTGGACCTGCCCTCGCACGCCCTCAGCATGACGATCGGCTGGCTGGAGCCGGGCCAGTCCTCCAACAGGCACCGCCACACGTACGAGACGGTCCTCTACGTGCTCGAGGGAGAGGGGTACTCGGACATCCAGGGCAAGCGCATTCCCTGGAAGCAGGGCGACGCGCTCTACATCCCCGTGTGGGCCTGGCACAACCACGTCAACACCCACCCCACGCAACGCGCGCGCTACCTGGCCTGCGAGAACGCGCCCATGCTCCAGAACATGGGAGGCATCGCCCTGCGCGAGGAGGTCCCGGAGAAGGGTCAGAAGCCGGTCCGCGAGGACGAGGAGGAGGGCTGACATGAACCGTCACGTTCCGCTGCGCGGCATCATCGGCTACACCCTCACGCCCTTCCGCACCGACGGGAAGGTGGACCTCGACAAGCTCCGGACGCTCACCGGGCGAATGGTGGACTCGGGCGTCCATGCCATCGCCCCGCTCGGGAGCACGGGCAGCCTGCCCTATCTGGACGACGAGGAGCGCGAGGCCGTCGCCGAGGCGACCGTGAAGGTCGTGGGTGGCCGAGTCCCGGTAATGGTCGGCGTCTCGAGCCTCACCACCGAGCGAACCCTCCACCACGCCCGCTTCGCCGAGCGCGTGGGCGCGGATGCCGTGATGATCATCCCGATGAGCTACTGGAAGCTCACCGAGGAGGAAATCTTCCGGCACTTCGACACGGTGGCCCGAGCCATCTCCCTCCCCATCATGGCCTACAACAACCCGGCCACCGGCGGACTGGACATGACGCCGGAGTTCCTCGCGCGGCTGCTGGAGATTCCCAACGTCACCATGGTGAAGGAGAGCACGGGAGACGTCGGGAGGATGCACCGCCTGCGGCAGGTGGCGGGTGAGGAGGTGGCCTTCTTCAACGGCTCCAACCCGCTCGCCCTCGCGGCCTTCGCGGCGGGAGCCCGGGGCTGGTGCACCGCCGCGGCGCACCTCATCCCCGAGCTCACCCTGGAGCTGTACCGGCAGGTGGTGGAGAAGGCCAACCTCGTGGAGGCACGCAAGGTGTTCCAGCAGCAGCTCCCGCTCCTCCAGTTCATCGTGAAGGGAGGACTGCCACGCACGGTGTCCGCGGGCCTGGAGCTGCTCGGGACGGAGATGGGGCCCCTGCGCGCGCCCCTCCTCCCGCTCCCCAGGCCGGAAGTGGAAGCACTGCGGCGCATCCTCGCGTCCGCTCGGCCAACACGTCCCTGAGCGACCGGGCAACCGGGCGAGCATTCGCGCTCTCCCATTCGCAACCTCCTCCGGGAGGAATTGCTTGGGACGTCTGAAGCGCCGTCTACACCCGACGCATCTCTGGGATCTCTTCGTCACCTCCGACCCGGACCTGGGCCGACTGCGGATGGGCCTGCGCTCCATGCTGGGGGCGGGCCTGTCCGCCCTCGTCATCTCCCAGCTGGCCAGCCTGCTGGGCGAGCCACCCACCGTCACCATGGTGGGCACCATGATGGGGATGATGGGGTCCCAGATCGCAACGGACCCCAAGCCCCGGGAGCAGCGTCTCACGACCCTGCTCCTGGCACTCCCGGCCATGGTCTCGATCGTCGTGGGAACGCTCGCCTCCCAAGTCCCCGTGCTCGGCGCGGCGGCCTTCGCGGTGACGATCTTCATCGCCACCTACGTGCGCCGGTTCGGGCCCAGGGGGCTCGCGATGGGGATGATTGGCTTCTTCGCCTTCTTCAACGCGCTCTTCTTCCATGCGCAACTGGCGCAGATACCGGCCCTCGTCGGCGCCATCGCTGTCGCCATCTGCATCGCCTATGCGGTGCGGTTCGTGCTCGTCCGCGACCGTCCCGACCTCGACCTGCGGCGCTTCGTCCGGTCGTTCCAGAAGACGGTCGCCCTCGTACTCTGGGAGCTCACGGACTTCCCCGAACAGCGACGGGTGACTCCCGCCATGCAGCGTCGGCTCCGCCGTGAAGCCGATCGCCTGAACGACGCGGCGCTCGCGGTGGAGGACCTGCTCACCCGCTGCCAGCCCGCCCTGCGACTGCGGATCTTCGACCTCGAGCTCGCGGCCGACCGAGTGATCGCCGCCGTCCGCCAGGTGGTGGAGTCGGGTTCGCTGCCCCTCGAGGCGCGCAAGGAGCTCCGGCAGGCCCTGTTCGCCGCACACGCCTCCGTGCGCAATCGAGACCCGGTTGCGCGAAAGGTGATGCAGGAGCACCTCGCACACCTCCAGGAAACCGTGTCGGGCGCGCCCGAATCCGGGCAGGGCCGTTCGGATGCCCGGCGCTTCGCCACCTCCATCACGGACCTGGTGGAGGCCGCCGCCAACCTCCCGGGCGAGCTCCCCCGGCTCGCACCAGGACAGGCGACCGCGGTGAAGGCGGGCACGGGCCCCCAGGGGGCGCCCCCGAAGAACGGCCTCCATCCATCCACGCGCCAGGCGCTCCAGGTCACCGTGGCGTGCGTGCTCGCCATGGTGGTGGGCCACGCGGTGTCCTCCGAGCGCTGGTACTGGGCCGTCATCACCGCGTTCGTCACCTTCACGAGGACGCGGACGCTCGGCGACACCCTGCTGCGTGGCTGGTCCCGGGTGCTCGGCACCTTCCTGGGAGTCATCGCCGGGTTGTTGCTCGCGGGAGTCGTCAGCGGACACCGCACCGTCGAGCTCGTGAGCCTCTTCGTGTGCGTCTTCTTCGGCTTCTATCTGATACGGATTTCCTACGGGTGGATGGTCTTCTGGTTCACCACGATGTTGTCGGTCCTCTACAGCCTGCTCGGCCGGTTCTCCCCCGACCTCCTCGTCCTGCGCATCGAGGAGACGCTGATCGGCGCCGGGCTCGGCGTGCTCATCGCCACCCTCCTCCTCCCGGAGCGGACGACGGTGCACATCCACGCGACCGCGAAGCAGGTCCTTTCCGCGGTGTGCGACTACCTCGAGGAAGCCGTGGTGAATCGCTCGCCGGAGTCGGACCCGGCCCGGTTGATCGACCTGGCGAGAACCCTCGATGCGAAGCTTCGTGAGCTGAGGACGGTGGCGCGTCCCCTCACCGGCTCCCTCGTACGGTTGGCACCCCGAACGGCGCGCACGGTGCACTCGGTCTCCGAGCTCGTCGTCTTCGTCCGGCACCTCGCTCTGGGCAAGGGCGTCCTGCAGGTACACGACGAGGTCCACGAATTGATTCGCGAGGCGGCAGCCAGGCTCGCGAGCAATGCGCGCACGCTCGCGCGGACATTGGACCAGGATGAAAAGCCCACCCTCGAGCCCGCGGCCGCGCTGCTCGAAAAGGCCCGGAGAGCACTCGTCGGAGAGGAGACCGTGCGGCGCGGTCCGGCGAGCCCTCCCATCTTCCTTCATTGGCTCGCACGCGTGGACGACACGCTCAATGTCCTCGCCAAGGCCTCGAGTCCCCTGACCCGGAACCCACTCGCGTCGACATAGGTATTTCCTCTCACGTCACGCGGTCTCCCCGCCCGCCACGCGTCTGTTTTGTTTTCGCCATATTCTTTGACATATCAATAATCCTTTCCGAGACATCGATAGCGTGTTAGTGACTGCCGCGCGGCGCGCATCCGCGCCGTTTGTCTCATCACCGTCTCATTCCAGACACGGCGTGGTGGGACTCTCGGCCTCAAGGAGATCAATGTCATGGAACATCGTCGTTTCCTTTCCGAAGGAGCGGGCGCGTTCGCCGCGCTCATGTTGACGGGATGTGGTCTAGCCTCGCCCGAAAGCCAGAGCATCACCCTTTCGGGGGAGAAGGAGCCCACCGCCACCCTCACCGCCCCCGTTTCCGTGAGCAAGACCTTCACGAAGAAGGTCTATGTCCACCTGATGCCCTGGTTCGAGACCAGGGAGTCCTCGGGCAACGGCACCTGGGGAGTCCACTGGACCATGAGCACCAAGAACCCCGACGTGGTCGACTCCACGGGCAAGCGGCAGATCGCCTCACATTATTATCCGCTGATCGGTCCCTACGCGTCGGGCGACAAGGACGTGGTGGAGTACCAGTTGCTGCTCATGAAGTACGCGGGCGTGGATGGCGTGCTCATCGACTGGCCCGGCACCCTCGACTGCGTGGACTACCCCAAGAACAGGCAGAACGCCGAGGCCTTCATCAACAAGACCGCCGCGGTGGGTCTCGAGTTCGCCATCGTCTACGAGGACCACAACCTGACGCTGGCGCCCACGTACGGCTGCTCCGTTCCGGACAAACTCGCCGCGGCCCGTAACGACATGGCCTACCTGCGAGACAACTACTTCTCGCGGAGCAACTACATCAAGGTCAACAACGCGCCCCTGCTCCTGGACTTCGGACCGCAGACCTTCAAGTCGCCGGACGACTGGAGCAACATCTTCTCGCCCCTCTCACCCAAGCCGACCTTCCTGACGCTCTGGTACCAGAGCGGTGATGCCGGGGCCAACGCCCAGGGCGAGTACCCGTGGATCTACTCGGACTTCATCACCGGATTGCAAAACTTCTATGACAACCGTCCGCTGAACGTGAAGTTCGGCGTGGCCTACCCGGGCTTCAACACCTTCTACTCCGAGGGGGGCTGGGGCGGTCCAACGTGGGGCCTGCCCTACGATGGGACCGGCACCTTTGGCCAGACGTTGGACATGGCCAAGAACAGCGGCGTGAACTGGATCCAACTCGCCACCTGGAACGACTACGGCGAAGGCACGATGATCGAGCCGACGCGCGAGTTCGGCTATGGCTTCCTGACCACCCTGCAGCAGAAGCTCGGTGTGTCCTACGGGCAGAGCCAGCTGGAACTCATCGCCAGGCTCCATGAGCAGCGCAAGCAGTACGCGGGCGACGCATCCAAGCAGGCCCAGCTCGACCAGGCCTTCAACTACCTCGTGGCCCTGCAACCCGATCAGGCCGCGAACATCCTCAATGACACCCAGCCGCCGCCCACCTCTCCCACCGTCGTCAACGCCGGCTTCGAGTCCGGTATGACGGGCTGGAACACCTGGTCGCCCGATGGCACCGCCGGGGCCGCGCTCACCGAGACCTACAACGGGGGCCACCACAGCACCTACCACCTGACGCACTACAGCCCGGGGGCCTTCGAGACGTGGACGTACCAGATGCTCAACAACATCCCCAACGGCAACTACCGGGTACGTGCCTGGGTCCGGAAGGGCGGCGACTTCCACTTCTCCCGGCTCCAGGCCAAGATTTGCGCCGAATGCACGCCGGCCGCCACCGAGCTCGGCACGTACGGCGACTGGACGCAGCTGGAGACGCCGACCATCGCCGTGACCGCGGGCTACCTCGAGTTCGGCCTCCACACCAAGGCCACGAGCGGCAGCAGCTTCGTCCACCTGGACGACGTGCAGGTCATCCGTCAGTAGCCGCGAGGCCCGCCGCAGTTGGGAAGCACCCGGGTGCGGGTCAAGTGCCCAGGTGCATCCCCTCGATGATGCGCTAATGATGCGCTCGCTCTGGAGGGAGGATTGCTCCGTCGGCTCCCGCGCACACCCCGCGGCTCACGACACGCTCCGGGGCGGCGAGGCCCCGAAGTCCAGCGTGTACTCACGTGCCACGCGGGAGAGCTTGCGCTCCAGACGCTCGATGCGGCGCCGCAATGCCTCGCCACTCTCGGCGGGTGAGGCGAGCCGCGCGTGGTGCAGGGCACGCGGGAGGTCCTTGAGATCGTGCTCGTACAGCTTGGCCAGCGAGAGGTGGAGGGGCGCGGCCTGGTCCGCCCGCGCCGACGCGAGCGCCCGCTGGAGGTTCGCCGCCGCCGTCTGGTCATCCCCCACCCGGCGTGACAGGCGGGAGGCCAGCGCGAGCGCCTCGACGCCCACCGCACCTCCGTCTCCCGCCGCGGCGGCCCGGGCGAAGGCGTGGGCCCGCTCATAGTCCCGCGCCCGGAGCGCCACGCTCGCGAAGCCCAGCAGGTCGCGTGCATCCTTCCCCTCGGCGCCGCTCGCCCGGAAGCGCCGCACCAGCACGCCCAGCAGCGCCGCCAGCAACAGAAGATCGTTCGCGTTGTGCTCCAGCACCGGCGTCAGGGCCGAGCCATCCGCGCCCCGCAGGAAGCGGAAGTAGAGGTCCGGAATCAACGAGCCGTCCACGTCCCCCACCCGGTGGTAGCCGAGCACCTGCTCCTCCAGGTGCACCAGCCGCGTCCCGGAGCCGCGGTATTTGAAGACGCGGCGCGCGCAGTGCAGCAGGTCCAGGTGTGGCAGCTCGGCGGGAGGCGTCACGCGGTTGAGCACGAAGCGCGTTCGCAGCAGCGGCCAGTCGAAGCTCTTGCCGTTGAACGTCACCAGACAGGAGGACTCCGCCATGCGCTCGGCCAACACGCGCAGCATCGGCGCCTCCTCTCCCAGCTTGCGAAGGAAGAGTTGATGCACCCGCAGCGAGCGGCCCTCGAACCAGGCCAGGCCCACCAGGAAGGGCACCGTGCCCGTACCGCCCGCGAGCCCCGTCGTCTCCGTGTCCAGGAAGAGCATCCGCCGGAAGTCCACGCCCGCCAGCCCCGGCTGCAGCGCCAGGCTCGCCACCAGCGGTGACTCCACATCCAGCGCCTCCGCGAGCGGCGCGCTGCCGTGGTGGTGGTCCGGTGGCAGCACGCGCTCGGCGACATGGACGACGCCGTGCGGTGTGCTTCGGGGCTCCGCGGGCAGAGGACCCGGAGGCGGCGCCGCGGAGGTGCCCCGGCGACCCACCGCCGCGCCCCGACGCTCGGCCCAATCCCCGAGCATCCGGCGCAAGGCAACCACGCGCGGATCCGGCTCGTTCCGAGGCGCCTCGGAGGGAGGATCCTCCACCTGCGTGGGCGGGACTTCCACCGCCGGAGCGACGGACGCAGGTTCCACCTCCGGGGCCTGCGGAGCTGGAGACGGTTTCGCCCCCGGCTTGCCGCCGGGACCCACGCCGCCGAGCCGAGCCAGCTTGCGTTTCAAGTCCACGGCGCACCTCGCCTACTGCAGGGCCACGACACCCAGGGCCGAGAGAATCTCCAACCCGAGCCGCTTGCGCGGGTGGGTGTCCACCGGCGCGCTGCCGGGCATGACGCCCGCGGCGGGGCCGATGCACGCGGGGCACCCATCCTCGCAGCCGCACGACTCCAGCAGCCGCCGCGCGCGCCGCAACAACTCCTCTCGCTGGTCGAACAGACGCGCGGCCAGCCCCACCCCTCCCGGAATGTTGTCGTAGAGGAAGATGGTCGGATCGAAACCCACGCCTCCGTCCTTGCGCGGCGGACCGTCCGCGTCGTCCTTGCTCCCGAGCGTCTTGCCAATATCCCTCGGGTCGATCATCAGCCCCACGCAGGCCACCGTCCGCAGCGCGCTGGCTATTCCCCGGAGCGCATCGATGACGGCGGGCCGCGGCGCGCCCATGGAGCGCACCACGCTCTCCGGCACGGTGAGCCAGAGCGAGGTGGTGTGCATCTGCATCTCCGGCAGGTTCACGTCCCCGTAGCCCACGTTCTCGTGGGTGTGGAACTTGATCTTCTTGTAGCCCACCACCTTCTCGATGACGCTCACCTCGCCCATGCCCGCCTGCAGGTCCGGCCCGAGCGCGGCGCCCTGGTCCTCCTGGATGACGTTCACCCGCACGTACGTCATCGCGTCGGTGAAGTAGTCCGGCGCCACCTTGCGCACGTAGGCCTTGTGGTTCTCGTAGTCGAAGCGCTCGACCTGGTACTGCTCGGCCTCGTGCTGGTAGATGGCCTGCTCGTGCAACATCGTGTGCGCCGAGCGGAAGTCCATCTCCGCCAGTGTGCGATCCGTGCCCAGCTCGATGATGACCACGTTGTCCCAGCCCACGCTGCGCAGCGAGACGTGGTTGGCCGGGTACGCGTCCGCGGACCAGTGGAACATCCGCTTGCCCTGGGGGCCCGGCGTGGGGTGCACCACCTCGTGCTGCGCGAGATAGCCGAGCGCGTCCGTGGTGGACTCGGCCGGCACGTCCCCGAAGGTGTCCCCCTCCTCGAAGGGCAGCTCGAAGGCCGCGCACTTGAGATGTTGGACGAGGATCTCCACGTTGTCCGGATCGATGCGCGCGTGCTCCACCGGAGCGCCCGTGAGGGACTTCGGATCCCCCGCGAAGTACTGATCCAACGGCGAGCTCGAGGTCACGAGGAGCGCGAGGCTGCCCGCGCCCCGGCGACCCGCGCGTCCGAAGCGCTGCATCAACGCCGCCACCGAGCCCGGGTAGCCCGCGCACACCACCGCGTCCAGCGAGCCGATGTCGATGCCCAGCTCCAGCGCGTTGGTGGCCACCACACAGCGCACCTCACCCGCGCGCATGGCCGCCTCGGTGGCCCGGCGCGTCCCCGGCAGGTAGCCGCCGCGGTAGCCCTGGATGAGATTCGGGTCCATCTTCTCCTCGATGAACCGGTCCCTCAGGTACTTGAGCATCACCTCGATGTTGTTGCGCGACTGGCCGAAGAGCAGCGTGGACACCTCGGCGCGCACCAGGTCCGCCACCAGCCGCACCGCGCTCTTGAGGTAGCTGGCGCGGATGCCCAGCTCCGCGTTCACCACCGGCGGGTTGTAGACCATGATCCGGCGCTCACCCGAGGGCGCTCCGCTCTCGGAGACGAGCGACACCTCGCGGCCCAGCATCCGCTCGGCGTGGGCCTTCGGGTTGCCGATGGTGGCCGAGGCCAGGATGAACACCGGCGACGAGCCATGGAAGGCCGCCACGCGCTGCAACCGGCGCAACACGTTGGCCAGGTGCGAGCCGAAGACGCCCCGGTACGTGTGCAGCTCGTCGATGACGACGTAGCGCAGGTTGGAGAAGAGCCGCGCCCAGTTCGCGTGGTGCGGGAGGATGCCCGTATGCAGCATGTCCGGGTTGGTGAGCACCACGCCGCTGCGCTCGCGAGCCGCCCGCCGGGCATCCCCCGGCGTGTCCCCGTCGAAGGTGATGGCGCCGTGCTCCAGGCCCGCCTCGCGCATGAAGACGCGCAGCGACTCCTCCTGATCTCTCGACAGCGCCTTGGTGGGGAAGAGGTACAGGGCGCGCGCCTGCGGCTCCCGCGCGAACTGGTCCAGCAGCGGCAGGTTGTAGCAGAGGCTCTTGCCCGAGGCCGTGGGCGTGGCGATGACCAGGCTGCGCCCCGAGCGCGCCAGCCGGTAGGCCTCGGCCTGGTGGGAGAAGAGCCGGTCGATGCCTCGGCGCTTCAGGGCCTCGCGCACCTGGGGCGACACCTCCTCGGGGATGGGCGCGTAGGCTCCAGCCCGGGCCGGCGTCACCTCGTCGAGGACGATGTTGGGCCAGACCTGCTTGTCATCACGCCAACCCCGCAGGACGGCGTCGAGACCACGGGGACCCGTCCAGGGCTTGCGCCGAGGCCCGGCGAAAGACCCTTCTTCCTTCTCGGACTTCATGGGGTCGGGCACTGTACAGACGTACACCCGGCGAGGCAACGCGTGAGCGCATTTCCTCCCGGCGGGGACTCGGGCAAGCGTCGTGACCTGGACGCGAGGGTGATTCCCCGTATTGCGATACCCGAGAGAGGGGCGCACGTTGTGCGCAAATGAATGTCCCCTTCCGTCACCGGACCGAGGCCGGTAGGACGCTGGCCCGGTCGCTCTCGCACCTCGCCGGGCGCGAGGACGTCATGGTGCTCGCCGTGCCTCATGGCGGCGTGCCCGTGGCCTTCGAGGTCGCCCGTGCACTCGATGCGCCGCTGGACCTGGCCGTCGTCCAGCCCATCCTCCACGCGAGGGGACCCTCCCCGCGCGACGTGACACTCGGGCTGCTCGGCGCGCCCGCGGCGCTGCAGCTCCACGAGGCCACGCTCAACGCGCTCGATCTCTCCGACGAGGCGCTCGGACAGGCCCTCTCCCGCGCCAGGCGGCAACTGCGCCAGCGCGTGCGCGCCATGCGGCCGGCCGCGCCCGTGCCCTCGCTCGAGGGGCGTACCGTGGTCGTCGTGGATGACGGCACGGCCACGGGCGTGACGCTCCGGCGTGCGGCGGGGCTGCTTCGCAGGGCCGGGGCTCGGGCCCTGGTCGCCGCCGTCCCCGTGGGCGCCGAGGAGGCACTGCGCCTGCTCGCCAGCGAGTTCGAGGACGTCGTCTGCTGCTCCCAGCCCGAGCCCTTCGTCTCCGTGTCGGATGGATACGAGAGCTACCCGGACGTCACGAATGCGCAAGTGCGTGAGTTGCTGACTCGGGCGTGGAGCGGACACGCGCCCCGGAAGAAGGGCAAGGGGGAACTCGGGCTCGGGGCGGGCAGACCCGCACCCTAGCCCTCTCCCAGGGGGAGAGGGGACATACACGGTCATGCACGCCCGCCTCCCGGAGACGCGGGGTCGTTCGAGAGCTCCAGCGAGCGCCACAGGTACCAGCTCGCCACCGAACGCCACGGGCGCCAGCGCTCACCGTACGCCAACAGCTCCTTCGGGCGCGGTAGCTCCTCGAGACCGTACGTGCGCATGAAGCCCTTGCGGATGCCGTAGTCGTCCACCGGCAACACGTCCGGCCGGCCCAGCCGGAACATGAGCAGCATCTCCACCGTCCACTGCCCGATGCCACGCACCTTCGTGAGGTGCTCCACCAGCTCCGTGTCGCTCATGCGCCGCGCCCGGGCCAGCGTGGGCACCTCGCCCTCCAACGCCTTCGTCGCCAGGTCCCTGAGCGCCGCCGTCTTGGCGCCGGACAGCCCCGCCTCGCGCAGGCCCTCCACCGGATGGGCGAGCACCGCCTCCGGAGTGAAACGCCGCCCCTTGCCCACGCGCTCGCAGACGCGCCCGAAGATGGTGGCCGCCGCCTTCCCCGTGAGCTGCTGGTAGACGATGGACTCCGCCAGCGCCAGGAAGGGGCTCTGGATCGAATTGACCTTCATGCGGAAGGGCCCCACCTGCTTCATCAGCGCGCCGAGCGTCGGATCCTTTTTCGCCAGGGCCCTCCGCGCGGCGGGCGTGAAGCCCTCGGGCAGGAGGCGCTCGGCGGGAGGAACGGCATCGGCGGTGGGAAGGACACGAGCGGTCGCTGCGGGCATGTGCCCATCGTGCCACCCACGCGAGCCCCGCGCAGCAACGGATGAGCCCTCTACTTCGACGGCAGCGGCTTGAAGGCAACGCCGTCCAACCCCAGGCGCTGGCAGGCGTCGACGAAGCGCCTGGTACAGACGATCACTCCGGAGAAGTCCTCCAGCCGGAACAGGTCCCGGTCACTGGGAAGCGTGCTGGCATCCAGCAGCAGTTCCTCGGGTAGCGACAGGCCCATGCGATGACAACGCGGGCACGGGGGCTTGCGCTCAGGAGGCAGACAATCCGGGTGCGTACGCCCCACGGGGAGGATTTCCAATTCGAGCAACTCGGGTGACTTGCGTTGGCGGAAGCGCAACTCGGTGCGGCAGCCCTTGAGTCCTCGGAGGCCCTCGGACTGAAGCCGCTCCAGAGCCTCGCGCTGCACCAGGAGCCACCAGCGGTCAAGAGACACGAGCGGCCCGAAGCGGCCCCGAGCATTGCCAACGAGCGGTCCCAAACCCGCCCCGGGCTCCAACAGGGCGCCCGGGGGAAGCAGGAGACGCACCAGTTCACACATCTTTTCGTACTCCTCGATGGGCGAGGCTCGGGCTTCCTCGAAATCCGCAAGGGAGACCACCGGGGTCAAGTCCACCGAGGGGTAGGCTTTGGAGCCCCCACCCCAAGTGGTCCTGCATCCAGGGCAGGTGAGGATGCCTGGAAGCAGCCATTTATGCACAGCGTCAACGTGGCCCGTATATCCCGAGGAGCTGTCTTCCGTAATTCTGAAATGGCGCATCAGTGAGCTCCTCTATTCGCAGGAGTAGGGCACAAACGGGCCATTCACTCCGAATCGCATCATGAGCTCACCCGCGAAGCGCCAGGTCTCATCCGGGGAGGCATCCGGCTTCTCATCCTTGAACCGCCGCCAGGCCGCATTCCACTGACCACCTTCGGGCCCGCCACTATGCAGCCACTGGTGGAAGCTCTTGGGAACGCGAATCGTGAAGGCATGGATATCGATGCCCTTGAGCTTGAACCACATGGCCAGCACTCGCTGCTGAGGGAAGATGTGGTGCTTCTCGAAGGGCTCGCGCGGAGGAGAGAGGCACTGGTGACGGAAGAGCCTGGGCGCGCTCAACTCCCGGGTCTTCCAGTTGTGCCAGGGAATTTCGAAGACGGGGTCCACCCCCGTGGGCACCGCGAGAGGATGTCCCCACCAGCGGCTCGCGCTGGGCCCCTCCACCAGCGGCGCGCGGAACATCGGTGCCGGCGCGGGCGCCGGAACCATCGCCTGCGCCAGCCGCACGGGGTGGGCCTCCGCCTCCACCACGTCCTGGCAACGCCAGATGGCGCACCGCTCCCCATCGCACAGCGGCACCACGCACGTGGCGTCCGCTCGGGCCTCCTCCCATGCAGAGGACACGCCCTCGGGCGCCCCGGCCTCCTCACGCACCACGGGCACGGAGGTGACGCAGGCGTTCAGCAGCACGCCAAGCAGCGCGAGCCCAATTCCGGAGCGCAGGAAGCTCATGCGGCCCATCCTACCGCCAAGGCGCCGCCATTTTCTTTACCTATCCCTACACAACCCGCGCGACCCAGCAACAACCAGACAGAACAGATATCCACGAATTATTAGCCTTGAACGAAAGAACTGCGCGACGCAGGATGCGGGCCATGAAATCGACGCTCGATGATGGATGTGCAGGCCGTCGCATGGATAGAGAGTCATTGCCTCCAGGGTCCGCGTGGCAACGTCCCTGGCTGGGCCGCCTGGCGCTGGCGCCGCTGCTCCTGACCGCCACGGTCCATTGCGGCGCCGGGACGACGTCACACCACACCACCGGCGGCGGCGAGAATGGGTCGCATGCGCAAGCTCCCGGCGTTGGTGGAGCAGACGTTGGACCCGAAGGGGTGGCAGGTGCGCCCCTGGCCCCGGAGTGCTCGCCCGGAACCTCCGGCAATCCCTTCGTGAGCGGCTGGTACGCCGATCCGGATATCAAGTTCTACAACGGCGTGTATTGGGTCTACCCGACGTACTCCGCTCCTTATGATGAGCAGACCTATCTGGACGCCTTCTCCTCCTCCGATCTCATCCACTGGACGAAGCACTCCAAGGTGCTGGACAAGGCGAACGTGTCCTGGGCAACCCGGGCGATCTGGGCTCCGTCGCCCATCTTCCGCAACAACACCTATTATCTGTATTTCGGAGCCAACGACATCCAGAGCAACGGACAGTTGGGCGGTATCGGGGTCGCGAAGTCCAACAACCCCGGTGGCCCCTACGTCGACGCGATCGGCCGCCCCCTGATCAGCACGTTCATCAACGGCGCGCAGCCGATTGATCAAAACGTCTTCATCGACGACGACGGCCAAGCCTACCTCTATTACGGCGGTTGGGGGCACTGCAACGTCGTCAGGCTCAACAGTGACATGATCAGCCTGGACAGCTCGTCCTTCAAGGAGATCACTCCTTCGGGCTACGTCGAGGGCGCGCTGATGTTCAAGCGCAACGGGAAGTATTATCTGATGTGGTCCGAGGGTGGATGGACGGGGCCGGACTACCGCGTGTCCTATGGCATGGCCGACTCGCCGCTCGGGCCCTTCCCCAAGGCGGGGACGATCCTCAGCCAGAACGCGGCCATCGCCACCGGCTCGGGTCACAACACGGTGGTCAACGTCCCTGGAACGGACGACTGGTACATCTTCTATCACCGCCGTCCGCTCGGAGAGACGGACGGGAATCACCGCGTGCTCGCCTACGATCGCATGTATTTCAATAGCGACGGGACGATCAAACCGGTGGAGATGAGCAGCCAGGACAACTTCTGCGACGGCAACGCGCTGGGCTGGACCACCTACGGCGCGACGTGGACCGTGTCGAACGGCCGCTATGTCACCCAACGGAGCCCCGACGCCAAGGCCTTGCTGAACACGAACTTCTCCGCGCTGACCCATGAGGCGGATGTCACGCCGGGCGCCTCCGGGGACGCCGGGTTGATGTTCCGGGTGAGCAACCCGGGAGCCGGGCTCGACGCCTACAAGGGTTATTACGCCGGCATCGCCGCGGGCAGTGACAGGGTGATTCTGGGCAAGGCGAACGCAGGTACCTGGACCGAGCTCGCGAGCGCCACCGCGGCGATCGATCCGAACGTCACCTATCACCTCAAGGTCGTGGCCAACGGCGACCGCATCTCGGTCTATCTGAACCATTCGACGGTCCCCAGCGTCACGGCCATCGATGCCACGTATGCCTCGGGGGCGCTCGGACTCCGGGCCCATGACAGCGCGGCCGCGTTCGACAACGTGAAGGCCACCAAGCCTCCCGGAGCCATCTTCTACGCGGACGGCGGGTACGGCGGTCTCGGGATCTCGCTGGACCCCGGGAGCTACACGCTCGCGCAACTCAACGCGGCGGGCATCCCCAACGATTGGATGAGCTCGCTCAGAGTCCCCGCCGGCTGGACGGTGCAGGTCTATCAGGACGACAACTTCGCCGGGACGATGTGGACGTTCACCGCGGATACGCCGCTGATCCCGCAGGGCGCCAACGACAAGATGTCGTCGGTGAAGATCTTCGCGCAGTAGCCCTCACGCAGGCGCTCTCCGGACGTGGGCCAGGAGCCTGCGTCCGGGGAGGGCCAGGCCATCCAGGCGCTTCATTCCCAGCCGCTCCACCTCAATTCGTGCGCCTCCCGAGGTGTCCGAGGGCACCGCCAGGAGGTGGATGACGCAAGATGCTCATGCGCCCACCCTTCGGTCGCCGCGTGCACATCCCTCCTCGAAAAGCGCCTCCCGGCTCAGAGGCTCTCCTTCGACGGCAGAGGCTTGAAGGCAACGCCGTCCAGGCCCAGGCGCTGGCAGGCGTCGACGAAACGCTCGGTGCAGACGATCACTCCGGAGAAGTCCTCCAGCCGGAACAGATCCCGCTCGTTGGGAAGCGTGCTGGCGTCCAACAGCAGTTCCTTGGGTAGCGAGAGGCCAAGGCGATGACAACGAGGGCACGGGGGCTTGCGCTCAGGGGGCAGACAATCCGGGTGCGTACGCCCTACGGGGAGGACTTCCAATTCGAGCAGCTCGGGTGACTTTCGCTGGCGGAAGCGCAACTCGGTGCGGCAGCCCTTGAGTCCTCGGAGTCCCTCGGCCTGGAGCCTTTCCAGCGCCTCGCGCTGTACCAGCAATATCCAGGAGTAGTTCATGACGAACGACCCGAAGCTGCCCTGAGCCTTGCCAACCAATGGGCCAAAGTCCGACCCGGGTCTCAACACGCTTCCCGCGGGCAGCAAGGGACGTACCAGCTCACACAGCCGCTCATACTCTTCGATGGGCTCCGCTCGAGCCTCCTCGAAATCGGCCAGGGCCGCCACCGGGGACAGGTCCACGGAGGGATATGAGAAACCGGCCCCCCAGGTGGCCTTGCAAACGGGACAGTTGCGGATGCCCGGAAGCAGCCACTTATGCACGGCTTCAATGAAGCCCGTGTAACCCGCTGACCTGTCTTCATGAACGACGAAGTATTGCATGCGAGTGCTCGCCACCTTCCACTCAATCGCAAGAATAGGGAACGAGTGGTCCATTCACTCCAAACCGCATCATGCGCTCGCCCGCGAACCGCCAGATGTCATCCGCATTGGCGATATCACGACTCTTATTCATGAATTGCCGCCATGCTTCATTCCATTGCCCACCCTGGGAACCATTGCTGTGCAGCCATCGGTGGAAGCTCCTGGGCAAGCGGATGGTGAAGGCATGGATGTCGATGTCATTGCGCTTGAACCATCTGGCCAACGCTGCTTCCTGCGGGAAGATGTGGTGCTTCTCGAAGGGCTCGCGTGGAGGGGTGAGGCACTGGTGACGGAAGAGCCTGGGCGCGCTCAACTCCCGGGTCTTCCAGTTGTGCCAGGGGATTTCGAAGACGGGGTCCACCCCCGTGGGCACCGCGAGAGGACGTCCCCATCAGCGGCTCGCGCTGGGCCCCTCCACCAGCCTCCTCGTCGCACAGCGGCACCACGCACGTGGCGGCCCATCCTGAAGCGCGAGAAGCTCATGCGGCCCATCCTACGGTCGCCGCGTGAGCCTCCCGCCCTCGAAATGCGCCTCCCGGATCAGCGGATCTTCTTCGACGGCAGGCCCTTCACGGCGGGACCGTTGAGCACCTCGCCCGTCGGACTGTAGCGGGCTCCGTGGCACGGGCAGTCCCACGAGCGCTCGGCCTTGTTCCAGTGCACGTGGCACCCCAGGTGCGTGCACACCGGACTCACCGCGTGCACCGCCCCACCCTCCTCGCGGAAGACGGCCACCTTCTTCCCGTCCACCTCCAGGATGCGGCCCTCCCCGGCTGGCACCTCGGACAGGTCGTGCCCTTCCGGCTTCGCCAGCCGGTCCGCCACGAAGTGGAACGCCACCTCCGCGTTCTCCTGGATGAAGTCCTTCACCCCCGCCTTCGGCTTCACCCGCGTGGCGTCGTAGAGCGCCGCGTACGGGTTCTGCCTCCCGAGGATCAGGTCCGTCAAAATCATCCCCGATAGCGTCCCGAACGTCATGCCAGTGCCCGAGAAGCCCGTGGCCACCCACACGTGCCGCGAATTGCTGTTGCGCCCGATGTACGCCAGTCCGTCCGCGGGCTCGATGACCTGTCCGGACCAGCGGTAATCGATTCGCGTCACCGGAAAGCGCCGCCGCGTGTACGCCTCCAGCGCCTCGAAGTGGCGCTCCGTGTCCTCCTCCGTTCCCACCTTGTGGTCCTCGCCCCCGACAATCACGTAGTCCACGCCCTCCACCCGCTGGGTGCGGATGTAGTGATACGGATCCTGACTGTCGTAATAGAGCCCCGCCTCCAGCGGACTCTCGAGAGGCCCCGCCACCGAGTAGGTGCGGTACGGATAGAGCTTGGTGTGCAGGAAGACGCGGTTGAGCGGAGTCGTGGTCGCCTCCACCACGTCCCTGCAGGTGATGATGCCCCGCGAGGTGTGCACCCGGCAGGGCACCCCCTCGTGCAGCTCCGTGGCCTGCGTCTCCTCGAAGATGTGGCTGCCGCCCCCTTGAATCCCCTCGGCGAGCGCCAGCAGGTACTCGCGCGGATGGAACTGCGCCTGATCCTCCACGCGCAGCGCCAGCTTCACCGGGTAGGGCAGCGGCACTTCGTTCGTCAGCGAGCACATCAGGCCCACCTGCCGGGCCGCGGACGCCTCGCGCTCCAGGTCTCGCGCTTCACGCTCCGTCTCCGCGTAGCGGAACGCGGGCAGCCGCTGGAAGCCGCAGGAGATGCGCAGCCCCTCCACCAGCCCGGCGATCTTCTCGATGGCGGCCCGGGTGGATCCGGCGGCCATCCGCGCCCCCTTCTCCCCGAAGTCCGAGACCAGTGTGTAATAGGGCGTGTCCAGCAGTTCCGTGAGGTGCGCGGTGGTCTGCCCCGTCTGCCCCGTCAGCAGCCGGTGCATCTCCACCACCGCCACGCGCTTGCCCTCCTGTTTGAGCAGGTACGCCGTGGTGAGGCCCGCGATCCCCCCGCCAATCACCACCACGTCCACTTCCAGGTCCCCTTGCAGCGCCGGATAGCGCCGCGCCGGGGCCGACATCGTCCACAGCGACTTGTGCGTGCGCTCTTCCACCATGTTCCAAGGCTAGGAACGCGGCCGAGGGGCGGGAAGGCGAGCGACCAGCCATCCCCGCTCGCCTGCCTGTCCTCCACTGGAGCCTCGGGATGTACACGAGCCAACAACCCCGACCGGGGGGTGTTGGCGATTCGCGCCGGGTGACGCACAACCATGGGAAGCCTCGGCTCCACTGATGAGTGGTTCCCGACCCGTACCCCGAGGACACCGGAGCGCCGCGTCTTGCCATCCACCGCCGCCCTGCCGTCGCTGCCCGCGCCCGGCCCCGAGGCGCGACTCGCGTTCGCCGAGCTGCTACTCGGCTGCGACGATGCCAAGACCTGTGCCGAGGCCGCGGTGGCCTGGCTCGTCCACCACGCCCACGTGGACCAGGTGCTGTGTCTCGCGCCCGACGAATCGGACTCGCACTGCCTCGTGACGCTCGCCTCGTACGGCCTGCCCTGCGCGGGGAACTTCGTGCTCGCCCTGCATGATCCGAAGCATCCGCTGGTGGAGGCGCTCCAGTGGACCGAGCCCCGTTGGTTCCATCCCGGCCAGCTTCCCCCGGAGCTGCCACTGGCGGGGACGGGCCTCTTCACCCTGTCCCTGGGCAGGGCCGCTCCCGGTTCGCCCGCCCCCGGGCTGCTGCTGGTGGGCGCGCCCGTGCCGGAGTTGTCTCCCCAGGCCTCGTGGCTCGCCGGCCACCTGGGCATGCACCTGACGCGCCTGTACAAGGGCCACCAGCTCGCGCGGCTCGAGGAGGCCTCCTCCGAGCTGGCCGCCCGGGTGAACGCCGCCACCGAGGAGCTGGCCACCCAGAACGAGCTGCTGCGCCGCCAGGCCATCCAGCTCGAGCAGGCGAGCGCCGCCAAGTCGCAGTTCCTCGCCAACATGTCCCACGAGCTGCGCACGCCGCTCAACGCCATCCTCGGCTACACCAACATGCTGCTGCAGGGCGTCAACGGGGAGCTCCCCGCGCCCCAGCGCCGCAGCCTCACCCGCATCGACTCCAACGGCCGTCACCTGTTGGAGATCATCAACGAGATCCTCGACATCACCCGCATCGAGGCGGGCCGGATGCCGCTGCACCTGTCCGAGTTCCGCATCCCCGAGCTCGTCCAGGAGGTCATGGCCGAGTTGGATCCCATCATCGCGCGCTCGAAGCTGGTGGTGAGCACCTCGGTGGACCCGAACCTGCCCCCGGTGAACAGCGATCGGCAGAAGGTGAAGCAGATCGTCGTCAACCTCCTGTCCAACGCCCTGAAGTTCACCCACGAGGGCTCCATCAAGGTGCTGGCCTCGTACGAGGTCGCCACCGCCACGCTCCACATCGCAGTGGCCGATACCGGCATCGGCATCGACCCCGGTCACCAGGAGAAGATCTGGGAGGACTTCCAGCAGGTGGACAGTTCCCCCACGCGCGCCTATGGAGGCACGGGCCTGGGTCTCTCCATCTGCCGCCGTCTGGCCGCCATGCTCGATGGACGCATCTCGCTCAAGAGCGCGGTGGGACAGGGCTCGACCTTCACACTGCACCTTCCACGCCGCACGAGGCGGACATGAACAGCACAGCTCGAAACGACATCTCGCCCCTCGTACTGATCGTCGACGACTACCAGGATGCCCGGGAAATGTACGCCGAGTACCTCGAGTACTCCGGCTTCCGCGTGGCCGAGGCGCGCAATGGACTGGAGGCCGTGGAGAAGGCCTTCGCGCTGCGCCCGTCCGTCATCCTCATGGATCTCTCGCTGCCGGTGATGGATGGCTGGGAGGCCACCCGGCGCCTCAAAAAGGATCCCCGCACGCGCTCCATCCCCGTGGTGGCGCTCACCGGCCATGCCCTGGATGGGCACTCGCGCGAGGCGGAGGACGCCGGCTGTGATGCCTACGTCACCAAGCCGTGCCTGCCGGACGCGCTGGTCCAGGAGGTCCAGCGCGTGCTCGCGACCGTGTCCCCGGCCGCGTAGCGACGAAACCGGGGCGCGTGACGCCCACTGGCTCGGGGAGGAGGCAGGCCTCGCTTTTCCCCTTGAGCCTCACGCGACGTGAGGGTGTACCCATCCTGGCAGCCACACATCGGTGTGGTCGAAAGGAGCGTGCACCTTGCAGCCCGAACCCCTGAAGGTAGGCGAGCTCGCCCGGCGGACCGGGCTGTCCATCCGTACCCTGCACCACTACGACGAGCTGGGCCTGCTCTCGCCATCACTCCGCACGGCGTCCGGCTACCGGCTCTACACCCCGGAGGATGTCGCCCGGTTGCAGCGCATCCTGTCCCTCCGCCAGCTCGGCTTCTCGCTGGAGGAGATCAAACGCTGCATCGACGAGCCCGGCTTCTCGCCCATCCGGGTGCTCGAGCTGCACCTCGCGCGGGCTCGCGAGCAGCTCGCCCTCCAACAGGAACTGTGCCGGCGCCTGGAGGCGCTCGCCACGCAGTTCCGCTCGGCGGAGACGCCCTCCGTCGATCAACTCATTCAAACCATCGAGGTCATGACCATGTTCGAGAAGTACTACACCCCGGAGCAGCTCCAGGAGCTCGAGGCGCGCCGCCAGGCCCTGGGGGAGGACGCCATCCGCCAGGTCCAGGAGGAGTGGCCCCAGCTCATCGCCAAGGTGCGCGCCGAGATGGAGAAGGGCACCGACCCGGCCAGCGAGCCCGTGCAGAAGCTCGCCCGGCGCTGGGGCGAGCTCGTCCGCGCCTTCACCGGCGGCAACCCCGGCATCGAGAAGTCGCTGGGCACCATGTACCAGCAGGAGCCGGCCATGGGCGCCAGGTTCGGGCTCGACCCACAGCTCTTCGCCTACGTGAACCGCGCCATGGAAGCGGCGAAGAAGCCCGAGTAGACGAGCAGCCGGAACGAACGGGCCACTCAGCGCCCCGCGGCGACCTTCTCGGCATCTTGAACGAGGGAGTCCGCCCAGGGGGGCAGCTTCGCCCAGCCAGCGGTGTGCTCGGTGCGGGCATGGAGTTCGCCTCCCGCCCCCCGCGCCACGGAGAGCCAGCCGAGGCGCGCGTCCCCATGCCGGTACTCCACGCGGAACACCTCATGGGGCTCGCCTCCGGGCGGCGCCTCTCCCCGGCCGAGGAAGTCCGCCTGCGCCGGCGCGAGCAGCCAGACCCGCTCGTGCCACTTGCGAGCCATTTCATCCGCTGAGTCCGGTGCATCCCGAGGCACGAGCTCCGCCGGGCGCTGCGCCCGCGCACGCACGAGGAAGGTTCGCGAGGAGCCCCCGGAGGTGACGGTGAGGACGTCGTACTCGCCGGCGCCAAAGGCGTGCAGCGTCCGGTCCACCAGTCGGTTGGCGGCGTTCTCCAGATCGGGCAGCAGCGACGGCGGGAGGAGGAAGACCCGCCCGTCCGTCTCCCGCCGCAGGTACGGGCTGCCCCATCCAATCGAAGAAGAGGCCAGCGTGAAGACGTGCTCTCCGCTGGTCAGCTTCACCGCCAGCCTCCGGGGACTGTCCTTCAACCCGACTTCGGCCAGTGTCTCCGCATCCAGCACGCCCAGGCTCCGCGTGGCCTTCAGCGGCGCGAAACGGATGAAGAGCTTCTCCGCCGTCTCGTTGGCGCGCAGCTCCCTCGGAAGCGCCTTCGTCCCCAGCCGCAACCACAACGCACCATCTTCCGACGCCTCGCGGAACAGCTCCACCCAGCCGGATGCGTCCTCGTAGCGCACGCGATCCAGTGTCTGCTTCGGCGCGTCCAGCACCACCACCTCACCGGGAACGCCGGCGGGCTCCCGCTGCCAGACGAAGAAGGCCGCGATCAATCCCGCCGCCGCCAGCGCGCCCTGGAGCACCACACCTCGCGCCCTCATCGCGCACCTCGCCGTCTCCGGCGCCGCGTCACGAGGAAGCCCGCCCCGAGCACCAGCGAGGGAGCGAGGAAGACGGCCGAGTAGAACCAGAGGACGTCCTGCTGGCGGGTGTGCTGCAGCGGCACGTCCTCCTCGTTGGACACCACGCCCGCCAGTTCCTCCTCACCCAGGAGCCAGAGCACCGTGTCCACCAGCAGGTACGGGTTGCCATAGCCACGTGGGCCGGAGTCCGTCATCACGTCCGAGTCACCCATGGCCACCACGCGCGAGGGCGAAGCGCCCGAGACGCCGGCCTTCTCCACCGCCACCACCAGGGGCCAGGCCCGCCGGGGCTCTCCCTCGTCCGCGGTGAAGTCCTGGTCGCCGTCCTGGAACGTCTCCGCGGGAGCTCGCACCGAGACGTCCTGGGCCACGCCCCTGGGCAGGGGCTGCACGGGCTCCAGCGCCGCCGCGCCAGCGAAGACGAGCGCCGCGTCGCTTCCCAACGAGGCCAGCGTCCCCACGGAAGCGTGCGAGGAGAAGCTCGCCGTCACCAGGTTGCCTCGATCGCTCCGCTGGTGGCTCATGAGCAGGAAGCGCTGATCATTCGCCAGGGGCACGCGCAGCAGCTTCAAGCCCAACGGCTCCAACAGCGGCTCGAGACCGGGCCCGTCCGGCTCCAGCGCGAGCCACAGCCGCCCACCGCGCTCCACGTACCGGAGCACCGCGGCGAGCTCCTCCGGGGAGAAGTCGCGCCCGGGCCCCACGATGGCCACCACCGAGGCATCGCGCGGCACCTCCGTCCCCAGCCCCTCGGCCATGCCCAGCGTGCGTACCTCCACGTTCAGCACGCGCAACCACTCCTCGAGCTGCGACAGGCCGGGCCGTGCCTTCTCCAGCGCCGTGGCGGCCTGGGGCAGCAGGCCCCGCTCACCATGGCCCGCCGTGAGGTACAGCACCCGGCGGGGACGCGACACCACCCGCAGCCGCCGGTACACGTCCTCGTCCAGCCGCTGCAACTGCCCTCGGGCCCTGTCGAGCTCGAGCGGCACCTTCAGCCGTTCGATGCGCTGGCCCCGGCTGAACACCACGGAGCCGTTCTCCCCTACTCCCAGCTCCCTCGCCCGCGAGAGCTCCACCGCCTGGTCCAGCACCTCCACCTCGAGATACCCGGACTCCCGGGCCAGCTCCCGGAAGTACTGCTCCAGGGCCTGCCGCACATCGTTGGCGGGCGGGAAGAAGAGCGTCACCTCCACCGGCTCGGGAAGACGGCGCACCAGCAGGCGCGTGGCATCGCCCGGCCTCGCGGTGCGGAAGTACGCCAGGTCCCACGAGACGTCCGCCCGCGTGGCCACGTACAGGGTCGAGAAGGCGAAGATGAGCGCGAAGGCCATCCCCAGCCCCGAGTGGAGCGCGGCGCGCAACCGGCCTGGTACCAGCACGGGCCCACGCGCCATGGACGCGGCCGCCAGCTCCACCAGCGCGAGCGGAAACAGCGCCGTCACCAGCAGCGCGGGGAAGAGCGCCCGCAGCACCCCCGTCAGCTCCGGAACCCGCCGCTTCAACGAAGCGACTGGCACGAGGAACGCCGCCGCATCCGACTGGAGGAAGTAGAGCGACAAGCCGAGCCCGCCCAGCAAGAAGAGGCCGAGCAGCCAGCGCTCCAGCACGCGCGCAACTCCCGAGGTCCGCACCACCCGCGACACGCGCCACGCGACCGCGAGCCCCACCAGCGTCAGGCCTGACCCGCTCAGCACGAGCCTCATCGAGCCAGCGCCCACCACGCGCTCGCCGAGGAAGAGGGCCACCAGGCCCACCACGTACAGCACGGACACCCAGGGGTTGGGACGGAGGCTCACCGCCACCTCCGCGCCTCGAGCACCCGCGTGGCGGCGAAGAGGGCCACGTAGGTGACGAGCAGGTAGTAGACGACGTCGCGCACGTGCACCACGCCCGCCTGGAAGGGCTGGAAGTGCTGGTTCCACAGCGCCAGCGCGCTGAAGACGTCCGAGAGCGGTTGCTCGGTGATGCGCGCCAGCAGCCAGCACGTCAGCAGCGCCACCAGCATGCACCCGGAGAGCACGGCGGCCAGCACCTGGTTGCGCGCCAATGCCGAGCCGAACGTGCCGATGGCCAGCGAGGCACTCCCCAGCAGCAGCAACCCCAGGTAGCCAGCGGCGATATGGCCCAGGGACAGCTTGCCGTGCACCATCACCAGCAGCGGCATGAAGAGCGTGGCCAGTGTCATCAGCGCCAGGAAGGCCAGCGCCGAGAGGAATTTGCCCAGGACGATTTCATGGTCCTTCACCGGCGAGGAGTACAGCAGGGCCAGCGTGCCCGCCTGCCGCTCCTCGGCCAGCAACCGCATGGAGATGAAGACCGAGGCCACCATCGTCGTGCCGCTGGAGAACAGGAAGAAGAGGGAGAGCACCTCCGAGGAGCGCTTGCTCACCCCGCCCAGCGCGTAGGCGTTGAAGAGCAGGCCATCCACCGCCAGCACCATGGCGATGATGATGTACCCCTGGAAGGTGCGCAGGTAGGCCGCGAGTTCGCGGCGCGCGATGAGCAGCGTCCGCATCATGTTGCGCTCCCCTCCCCCGCCTGGGTGAGCCGCAGGAAGAGGGACTCGAGCTTCTCCACCCCACGGTCCAACCGGAGCAGTTCCAGCCCCGCATCCACCACCGCCCGGGCCACCTTCGGCCGCAGGTCCGCCGGGGCCTCCACCCGGAGCGTCACCACGCCCTCCGCCTCGCCCATCACGCGCACCGGCCCCATTCCCTCGAGCGCCGCCAGCACCCGCGTCCGTTCGCCCCGCACCTCCACCTCGATGAACCCCCCGCCGCCCAGGCGCTGGCCCAGCTCCTCCTCGGTGCCCTGGGCCACGAGCTCCCCGTCCTTGATGACCAGGAGCCGATCACACGTCTGGCTGATCTCCGGCAGCAGGTGGCTGGAGACGAGCACCGTGTGCGCGCCCCGCAGCCCGCGGATGAGCGAGCGCATCTCCACCATCTGCCGCGGATCCAGGCCGCTGCCCGGCTCGTCGAGGATGAGCAGCGCCGGACGATGGACGAGCGCCTGCGCCACGCCCACACGCTGCCGGTACCCGTGGCTCAGCGAGGAGATGGGCGCGTCGTGCACGTCACGCAGTCCCGTCTTCTCCTCGGCCTCGGCCACACGGGCGGACACCTCGCGCGAGGACACGCCGCGCAGCCTCGCCACGAAGGCGAGGAACTCCCCCACCTCCATCTCGTCGTACAGCGGCGGCGTGTCCGGGAGGTAGCCGATGCGCTGGCGCACCTCGTGGGGATGGCTCACCACGTCGTAGCCATCGATGACGGCCCGCCCCGAGGTGGGCAGCAGCACGCATCCGAGAATCTTCAAGGTGGTCGTCTTGCCCGCGCCGTTGAGTCCCAGGAAGCCGATGACCTCGCCCCGGCCGATGCGGAAGGAGAGCTCGCGGATGGCCGCGTGGCCGCCGTAGTACCGGGTCAGCCCCTCGACGTCGATCATCCAAGCGGACTCCTTGTCAGCCCATGGCGGAAACGCGGCCCCTCCGTCGTCTTCCCGAGTGTGAAGCGCAGGGCCTGCTCCAGCGAGGGATGGAGGAAGGTGAAGCCCTGATTCTCGGCCACCTCGGGGCGGACGCGCGAGCTGACGAGGAGCGTCTCCTGGCCCATCTCCCCGAAGAGGGCCCGCACGGCGGTGGCCGGCAGCGGGAAGAGCGCCGGCCGGGAGAGCACCTGGCCAAGCGTCCAGGCGAGCTCCTCCTGCCGCACGGGGTTTGGCGCCACCGCGTTGACGGGCCCTCGCATTCCCTCGGAGAACAGGGCGAAGTGGACGAGGCCGATGACGTCCTCGAGGGACACCCAGCTCATCCACTGCTTGCCGTTCCCGAGGCGTCCTCCGCCTCCGGCCTGGAAGGCGTGCAGCATCTTCGCCAACGCGCCGCCCCGGGCGCTCAGCACCACGCCCAGGCGCAGGTGCACCACGCGAATGCCGGCCTGCTCCGCGGGGGCCGTGGCCGCCTCCCACTCCCGGGTGACGTCGGCGAGGAACCCCTCCCCGGACGAGCTGGACTCGGTGAGCACCTCGTCGCCCCGGCTGCCGTAGAAGCCCATGGCCGACGCGCTCACCAGGACCCGCGGCGGACGCGCCAGACGCGCGAGCGACTCGCACAGCACCCGGGTGCCATCGATGCGGCTGCGGCGGATGAGGGCCTTGTACTCCGGCGTCCAGCGGCTCTCGGCGATGGGCGCCCCGGCCAGGTGCACCACCGCGTCCACGCCCTCCAGCGCGATCAGATCCATCTCACCCTGGCCCGGTGCCCAAACGATCTCCCCGGCTCCCGGTTGGCCCCGCACCAGCCGCCGCACCCGGTGGCCTCCCGTGGTGAGGAAGGGCACCAGCGCGCTCCCCACCAGCCCCGACGCGCCGCTCACCGCCACCGTCAGCGACTCGTGCCCGGCGAAGGCCGCGTGGCGCCGCAGATCCTCCCGGGTCACCGCGTGGCGATACGCGAACATCCGCTCCAACCGGTGCCGCGCGTAGCCGCCGCCAAACACGCGCCCGAGCGTCCCCACCGGCAGCGCGTACTCCACGTCGTCCTCCAGCACCGCGCCCCCCGCGGCCTCGTTCCACATGCGATGCGTGTGGACCCACCGGGCGAAGGGCCCCGACTCCTGCATGTCCTGGAAGAGCGAGCCGGGAATGTAGCGGGTGTGCCTCGCCGTCCACTGCAGGGGCACCGGCCCCACGCGCATGCGCAACACCAAGCGCGTACCCTCGCGGATGCCATCGCCCTGCTTCTCCACCACCTCCACGGGCTCCCAGGGGGGCGTCAGACGCTGGAAGGCTCCCTCGCGGGCGTGCCAGGCGAAGACCGCCTCGGCATCCACGGGCATCTGGCTGCGAGCTTCGAATAGCTGCGACTTGCCCATCATCCCCTCCGAGAGCCAGATTGCGGCCGACAGGCATGATTACCCCGGACATCCTCACACGCGCAGTGGAAACACTCCGGCGCGGCGGCGTCATCGCCCTGCCCACGGAGACGGTCTATGGGCTGGCGGCCAATTGCGAGGACGAGCTGGCCGTGCGCCGCGTCTTCGCCATCAAGGGACGCCCCGCCACCCACCCGCTCATCGTCCACGTGGCCCGCGCCGAGGAGCTACCCTCCTGGGCCCGCCACGTCCCCGAGGAGGCCTGGCTTCTGGCCAGGGCCTTCTGGCCGGGGCCCCTCACCCTGGTGCTCCCTCGCACCTCGCGCGCCACGGATGCCGTGACGGGTGGCCAGGACACGGTGGCGGTCCGCGTCCCCCACCACCCCGTGGCCCTGGCCGTGCTGGACGCCCTGGGCGGCGGCGTGGCCGCTCCGAGCGCCAACCGCTTCGGCAGGGTGAGCCCCACCACCGCGGAGCACGTGCGGGCGGACCTGGGGGACGAGGTGGACCTCATCCTCGACGGAGGCCCGTGCACGGTGGGCGTGGAGTCCACCATCGTCGATTTGAGCGGCAAGGAGCCGGCGGTGCTGCGCCCCGGAGGCCTGGCGGTGGAGGAGCTCGAGCGCGTCCTGGGGCGCGAGGTGCCGGTGCGGACCTCGGCCACGGTGCGCGTCTCGGGCAGCCTCGCCTCGCACTACGCGCCCCGGGCGGGGGTGGTGCTCTCCGAGCCCGCGGACGTCGTGGCTCGCGTGGAGGCCCTGCGCGCCCAGGGCCGGAGCGTCGGAGTGATGGGCCCGGCGAGCCTCACGCTGCCCCAGGGAGTGCCCCGCTACGACGTGCCGGAAGATCCGGCCGGCGCGGCACGCGTCCTCTACACCCGGCTGCGCGAGGCGGATCTCCAGGGCCATGACGTCCTGGTGGCCTGCCTGCCTCGCGCCGAGGGCCTCGGCATCGCCGTGAGGGATCGGCTCGCCCGAGCCGCCGCGCCCCGGCCCCCCGGTACCTGACGGGAAGTACTCAGGGTCTGGGAAACCAGACCCCGCGTGCACCCACCGGAACACTGCCGTAGACTCTCGAACACCTGAAGTCCGGAATCCCTCCAGCCTCCCTACCAGGAGCCTCTTCGTGAACCGGCGCCTCCTCGGCCTGCTCGCCGCCCTTTCCCTGACCTCCGCATGCAAGGATGAGCCCGTCGGCAAGATGGAGCCCATCCCCCGCCCGCCCGGCACGCCCGCCGCCCCGGCGAAGCAGGCCACGGCCCCGAAGCCGGCCCCCGCGCCCGAGCCGCCCCCGGATCCCTCCAAGGTGGTGCTGCGTTGGAAGCTCGACGCCCCCACCGCCTTCCGCCTCACCACCACCGCCTCCGAGTCCGCGCCGCCGCCTCCGGCCGCCAAGGGCAGGAAGGGCAAGGCGGCCGAGTCCCCCTCGGTGAAGGAGAGCGAGACGTCCTCCATCTTCGTCCTGCGGCAGACCGAGTCCGGCGACTACGCCTTCCGCATCGTCCCGCAGGGGCCGGGCGGCGAGGCGGATCAGGGCACCATGAGTGAGCGCGGCTTCGTGCTGGACGGGCTCGCCGGGCCGCTGCGCAACACGGCGGTGCTGGTGCTGGAGCTGCCGCGAGACGCGGTGGGCCCAGACACCACCTGGATGCTCGGGACGAACCTGGTGGACCCGAGCTCCATCCCTGGCTTCATGGAGAAGAAGGCCGAGCGGCGCAACCAGGTGAAGCTCACCGCGCTCACCCCGGCCGAGAACGGAGAGCAGGTGGCGACACTCGAGTACGAACTCTCCGAGCACATCGCCGGGCAGCTGCGCCCCATCCGCTCGCCCTTCAAGAAGAAGCCCGCGGCGGCCACCGGGAAGGACGGCGAGGGCGAACACGAGGGCGAGGCCTCGTCGGCAGCGGGCCTCCAGGACGCCTCCGCCGAGGTGCGGGTGAAGGGCCGGGGCGAGTTCCTCGTGAAGGCGGGCCGCTGGCGCTCCTGGGAGGCCACGCTCACCACGAGCACCGAGGGCACCACCGTGCCCGGCCTGGCCAATGGCGAGCGCGTGATGCGCCTCACCCCGCTCGATTCGGTACCGCAGGAGCTGCTGCAGCCGCAGGCGAAGAAGTAGCCACTGCCTCCGACTCGCGCACGAGCTGGACCACGGCGTCCACCCATGCGGGGTGCGAGTTGAGCGAGGGGACGAGGGTGAGCGACTCGCCCCCGCTCGCGAGGAACTGCTCTCGCCCGCGAATGGCCACCTCTTCCACCGTCTCCAGGCAGTCGGCGACGAAGGCGGGGCACATCACCGCCAGGCGTTTCACCCCGCGCGCGGCCAGCTCCGGCAGCACCACGTCCGTGTAGGGCTGAACCCACGGGGTACGCCCCAGGCGGGACTGGAAGGACACGCTCCACCCGTCGGGCGAGAGCCCCAGCCGCTTCGCCAGTCCCCGCGCCGTGGCGAAGCACTGGGCCCGGTAGCAGTGGCGGTTGGCCTCCGTGAGGGCGTCACAGCACCCCGCGGAGGCCAGGCAGTGCGAGCCCGAGGCATCGGTGCGGCGCACATGGCGCTCGGGCACACCGTGGAAGCTGAAGAGGACGTGCTCCGCCCGCGCGTCGGAGATGACGGGGCGCGCCACCTCCGCGAAGGCGTCCAGGAACGCCGGGTGCCCGTGGAAGGCGGGCACCGCCCGCACGTTGGGCACGTCCCAGGGCTCGGACAGCACCTCGTAGGTGCGCGCCAGCGAGGAGCCCGAGGAGGACGGGGCCTCCTGCGGATAGAGCGGCAGCACGGTGAAGTCCGCCACGCCCCGCGCCCGCAGCCGCGCCACCGCGTCCGGCAGCGAGGGGTTGCCGTAGCGCATGGCCAGTTCCACCTCGTACTCACCGGCGAGCCGCTCGGCCACCGCCTTCTCCAGGGCGCGCGAGTGCACCATCAGCGGCGAGCCCTGCTCCGTCCAGATGGTGCGGTAGGCGTGCGCGCTCTTGGGCGAGCGGAAGGGAAGGATGATGAAGTTGAGCAGGAACCAGCGGCCCACCGGGTGGATGTCCACCACGCGCGGATCACCGAGGAACTCGCGGAGGTAGCGGCGCACGGCGCCGGTTTCAGGGGCATCCGGCGTACCCAGGTTGATGAGCAGCAACCCCTTGCGTGCGGGAGTCATGGCCGGTCAGTGCAGGGAGTGGGGTTGGGTGAGGGCGAACTCACCGATGCGCGCCTCGAACTGGCGTCCGTCCGCGCGCTCCATGGTGTAGGAGCCGCGCATGGAGCCAAAGGGCGTGCGCAGCTGCGCCCAGCTCGTGTACTCGAAGCGCTCCCCGGGACCCAGACGAGGCTGCTTGCCCACCACGCCCTCGCCCTTCACCTCTTCCACCTTTCCGGTGGCGTCGGTGATGATCCAATGGCGGCTGCGCAACTGCGCCACATCCTGGCCCGTGTTGATGATCTCCACCGTGTACATGAAGGCGTACTGGTGGGACTCGGGGGCGCTCCGCTCCGGCCAGTAGCTGGGCTTGACGGTGACGCGAATGCCTTCGGTGGTAACGGAGGACATGGCACACAATTGGCTGGCTCGGCGCCCGGACGCAAGCCAAACGAACCAGCCACTCAGGGGCTCAGGAGTTGGCCCCTTCCCGGTCCCGCCCCGGCTGCGCTGGCTGGGCGGGCGGCTCGGGAGCCTCCACCTTGGGCCAGATGAGCGAGGCCACGATGGAGGCCACCAACACCCCGCCGATGATGCCCAGCGACAGCCCGATGGGGACGTGGATGTCGAAGAAGACGATGAGCATCTTCATGCCCACGAAGCCGAGGATGGCGGCCAGTCCCATCTTGAGCAGGTGGAACTTGTCCATGAGGCTCGACACCACGAAGAAGAGCGAGCGCAGGCCGAGGATGGCGCACACGTTGGACGTGTAGACGATGAAGGCGTTCTGGCTGATGCCCAGCACGGCGGGGATCGAGTCCAGGGCGAAGAGCAGGTCCGTGGCCTCCACCACCATCAGCACCAGGAAGAGGGGCGTCACCTTGCGCCGGCCGTCCTCGATGGTGAAGAAGTGGCTGCCCTCGCCCTGGCGAGCCACCGGCAGCATGCGCCGCGACAGCTTCACGATGGCCGTCTGCTCGGGGTCCGCGGCGTCGTCGTCTTCCTTGGAGAAGGCCATCTTCGCCGCGGTGAAGACGAGGAAGGCGCCGAAGATGTAGAGCAGCCAGTGGAAGCGCTGGACGAGCGCGGTGCCGGCCAGGATGAGGGCGGCGCGCATGACGAACGCGCCCATGATTCCCCAGAAGAGCACCCGGTGCTGCACCTCTGGCGCCACCCGGAAGTAGGCGAACACCATGAGGAAGACGAAGAGGTTGTCCACCGAGAGCGCGTACTCGATGACGTAGGCCGTCACCCATTCGGTGGCCTGGGACGTCGTCCAGAAGCCCGAGTACCAGAGGCCTCCGCAGAAGAGCAGGCTGAGGACGATCCACACCACCGTCCACCCGCCCGCCTCCTTGGGCGACACCACGTGCTCCTTGCGGTGGAAGAGGCCCAGGTCCAGGGCCAGCATGGCCAGGACGAAGACGTTGAATCCCACCCAGAGCGCGGTTTGTGTGTTCACGGTGTGTTTCCCTGATCCGGCCGGAGACGCCGGGCTGCCCCCTCATACCGGGGCGGGAGACCCGACGTCGACAACCTTGAGCGGCTTGCTCCGGCGAGACGGCTATTCCGTCGCCGGGCGGCGTAGCACCACCAGGGCCCGGCCCGCCACCACCACGGCGCCACCGGCGGGCGTATGGGTGTGCAGGGACACGCGGGACTGGCCGGTGTCCACCACCTCTTCCCAGTCCGCGCCCCACTCGATGGCCGGGAGCTGGAAGGTGATGGGCTCGTGGTGGGCGTTCATCAGCACCAGGAGTGTGTCCCCGACGATGCGCTGGCCCTCGTCGTCCGGGGAGGCGATCGCATCTCCGCCCAGCAGGAAGGAGATGGAGCGCACGTAGGGCTTCTCCCAGTCCTCCTTCTTCATCTCCTGCCCGTCCGGACGGAACCAGGCCAGATCCTTCAGCTCGCTGTCCCAGATATGGGAGCCGCGGAAGAACTTGCGCTTGGTGAGCACCGGCTGCTCGCGGCGCAGCCGGCTCAGGAGGCAGGTGAAGTCCAGCAGCTTGCGCTGGGACTCGGAGAGGTTCCAGTCCACCCAGGAGATCGCGTTGTCCTGGCAGTAGGCGTTGTTGTTGCCGCGCTGGGTCCGGCCCATCTCGTCACCGGCCAGCAGCATGGGCACGCCCTGGGACAGGAAGAGCGAGGCGAGGAAGTTGCGCTTCTGCTGCTCGCGCAGCTCGTTGACGACGGGGTCCGCCGTCTCGCCCTCCACGCCGCAGTTCCACGAGTGGTTGTCGTTGGCCCCGTCCCGGTTCTCCTCCAGGTTGGCCTCGTTGTGCTTCTGGCTGTAGGTGACGAGGTCGTGCAGGGTGAAGCCGTCGTGGGCGGTGATGAAGTTGACGCTCGCGGTGGGCTTGCGGCCGCTCAGCGCGTACAGGTCCGACGAGCCGGTGAGCCGGTAGCCGATCTCCGCCGCCTGCCGGTCATCCCCCTTCCAGTAGCGGCGGATGGTGTCGCGGTACTTGCCGTTCCACTCGCTCCACACCACGGGGAAGTTGCCCACCTGGTAGCCGAAGTCGCCCACGTCCCAGGGCTCGGCGATGAGCTTCACGCGGCTGAGCACCGGATCCTGGTGCACCATCTGGAAGAAGGCGGCGCGGGTGTCGTAGCCGTACCGGTCGCGTCCCAGGGTGGTGGCCAGGTCGAAGCGGAAGCCATCCACGTGCATCACCTGCACCCAGTAGCGCAGGCTGTCCATGACGAGCTTGAGCGCGTAGGGGTGGGTGGCGTTCCACGAGTTCCCGGTGCCGGTGAAGTCCTGGTAGTAGCGCGGATCCTTGTCCAGCAGCCGGTAGTAGGCGGCGTTGTCCAGGCCCTTGAAGGACAGGGTGGGCCCGAGGTGGTTGCCCTCGCAGGTGTGGTTGTAGACGACGTCGAGGATGACCTCGATGCCGGCGCGGTGGAGCGCCTTCACCATGGACTTGAACTCGACGACCTGGCCGCCGCGCGAGCCGGAGGAGCTGAAGCGCGCGTCCGGGGAGAAATAGCCCAGGGTACTGTAACCCCAGTAGTTGGTGAGGCCCTTGTTGACGAGGAAGGGTTCATCCACGTGGGCGTGGATGGGCAGCAGCTCCACCGCGGTGACACCCAGCTTCGTGAGGTGCTCGAGGATGGCCGGGTGGCCCATGGCCGCGTAGGTGCCACGCAGGTGCTCGGGGATGGCCGGGTGCAGCTTCGTGAGGCCCTTCACATGGGCCTCGTAGATGAGCGTCCGGTTCCACGGCACGGAGGGAAGCCTGTCCCCCTCCCAGTCGTAGTCGTCGGTGATCACCACGGCCTTGGGCACGCCGGCGGCACTGTCGCGCGTGTCGAAGCTGAGATCCTGCTCCGACTCCCCGAGCGTGTAGGCGTAGACGGGGGCGGAGAAGTCCACCTGCCCGTGCAGGGCACGGGCGTAGGGGTCCACCAGCAGCTTATGCGGGTTGAAACGCAGACCGCGCCGGGGCTCGTAGGCGCCGTGGGCGCGCAAGCCGTAGAGGGTGCCCGTCTGCAGCCCCGGGATGAAGCCGTGCCACACGTGCTGCGTCTGCTCCGGCAGGACGTAGCGGCGCAGCTCCCGCGAGGGCTGCTCCGGATCGAAGATGCACACCTCCACCTTCCGCGCATGCTCGCTGAAGACGGCGAAGTTGACTCCATTACCAAGGTACGTGGCGCCCAGGGGATACGGCTTGCCCGGAAGCACCTCGGCCCGCTTCATCCATCGCTCCTCTCCAACAGCACCAGCGGGAAGCCCGCCAGCAGAGGAGCCAGGGGCAGCACCACGCTACCCGCCTGACGCCCCGGCCGGACTTCCCGCCCGGTGAACACGTCCCGGAACGTCATGCTGGCATAGGACTCGGGCAGATCCAGGGACGTTTCTTCATAGGCCCCCGTGAGCCCCCCGGGGGACTCCAGGGCGGAGAGGGTGTAACGCGGTGCGGCGGCGATGACGACGGAGCGCTCGTGCTCGCGGGAGAAGGCCACCACCGCGTCCGCGCGCGGGCCCACCAGGTTCAGGGCCCGGTAGCCCCCGTGGTGGAAGAGGGCCGCCTGGCGCCGGCGCAGGCGCAGGGACTCGGCCAGGACGAAGAGCTTGATGCGGCCGTCGTCCATGTCCGCCGCCAGCTGGGAGCACAGCCCGGGCCGGTTGTGCTCCGCCTCCCGGTCCAGCGCCTCCAGCAGCCGGGCCCTCAGGCCGTAGTCCACCGGCCGGCGGTTGTCGGGGTCCACCAGGGACAGATCCCACAACTCGCAGCCCTGGTAGGTGTCCACCACGCCGGGGGATATCGCCTTCAACAGCAACTGCCCGAGCGCGTTGTGCTGCCCGGCCCGCTCGATGCGGCGCTTGAAGGCCTGGAGATCCTCGAGGAAGACGCGGCTGCGGCTCTCGTCCAGGCAGGCCTCCACGTAGCGCGACACCCCCTCCTCGTAGGCGGGGTCCGGGTTGGTCCACGAGGTGTGGACCTTGGCCTCCTTGATGGCCTTGAGCATGTAGTCGCGGATGCGGTTGCGGAAGCCCGCCAACTCCTCCGAGGAGAGGGACGGCCCCATGGGCCAGGCCCCCACCACCGTCTGGTAGAAGAGGTACTCGTCATTGAGAGACGGAGCGACGCCATGGGGCAGCTCCGTGCGGTGGGCCCGCGTCAGCTGGGACCAGCGATCCACCCGCTGACGCCACTCCTCGGGCAGCTCGGTGAGGACGTTGATGCGCGCGCGCACGTCCTCGCTGCGCTTGGTGTCGTGCGTGCTGGTGGTGAGCATGCTCGCGGGCCAGTGCTCCGCGCGCTCCTGGTTGCGGGAGTGGAACACCTCGGCGGAGGTGCCGAACTGCTCCGGCTCCCCCCCCACCTCGTTGAGGGACACGAGCCGGTGGTAGACGTAGAAGACGGTGTCCTCCAGGCCCTTGGCCATCACCGGGCCCGTCACCTGCTGCACCTTCATGGCGAAGGCCAGCATCTCCGCCCGCTCGTGCGGCCCCAGGTGCTCCGGGTAGCGCCGCAACAGCACGTCCCCCAGGAAGTCGAAGATGCTGGCGTTGAGGGTGGCGTTGCGCGCCTTGGCGTGGCGCAGGGTGTCCCGGATGTAGCGCACGTCGCGCTCGTCCAGCTCCGGCCGCCAGTCGTCCACGTAGGTGCGGTAGACGGGGAAGAGCGCGATGAACTCCGCCAACGCCCGCCGCAGGCTGTTGAGCGTGAAGTCCCTCGTGCGCCGGTTCATCTCCGAGATGCGGTTGAGCCGGTGGGCGAGCATGTTCAGCTCGCTCGACATGAAGTCGCGCAGGATGAGGCGCTTCTTGTCGTAGACCAGCTCCTCGAAGTCCGGCGCCTCCTCGATGAAGCGGTGATACGTCTCCGTCAGCGGCGCCTCGGCGTCCGGCCGCACGAAGACGCCCCCCACCGCGTTGGCGAAGCGGTAGCCCGTGGTGCCATGCACCGCCCAGGCCTCCGGGATGCGCTCGCGGCCTCCCTGGATCTTCTCCACCGCCACGTAGAGCGCCTTGCGCAGCGGCGAGTCCACGCGGGCCCCCGCCTCGCCCTGCCAGCGCTCGCGCAGCCGCCGCTCCACCTCTGGCCACAGCTCCGCCCGCTCGGCGTGCTCGGCCTCGAAGACGGCTCGCGCCCGCTCCACGAAGTACTGCTCCTGCAGGTTGAGGAAGTAGGCCGTTGGATCATAGAGCCCGTCCGGGTGATCGATGCGCAGCCCGGTGACGCACCCCTGACGCAGCCAGTCGAAGATGCGCTGGTGGGCCTCGGCGAACACATCCGGATCCTCCACCCGGATGGCGGCCAGCCCGTTGATGTCGAAGAATCGACGGTAGTTGATCTCCTCCCCCGCCACGCGCCAGTGGGCCAGCCGGTAGCTGCACCCCTCGAGCAGCTCGCCCAGCTCGTCGAAGGAGCGGGGGTTGCCCGGAGTGCCGTTGAAGGCCGCCACGTTGGCGGAGATATGGTCCGCCACCTCGGGGCAGGCCTCGGCCAGGGCGGCCAGGCGGCGCTTGATGACCTCCTTCTCGCGGTTGCGCTCGACGACCTTGGCGCGATCGGTCTCCGTGCGAGAAGGCAGGTGGCCGATGGCGGTGAGGATGGAGTGCAGCTCGAGGAGGTGCGTGTTCTCCGCCCCCAACCGGCCCTCCAGCTCCTCCAGGCCGCGCCGCAACACCCGCCCGTACTGCCGGGGGGCCACGGGCAGGGTGCGGTCGTAGTAGTGGACGAAGAAGGCCCCATCCCGGAAGCCCAGCTTCAGCTCCCCCCGCTCCAGCACCACGCCGTACTGGTCCCCCAGCACCGGAAGGAGCACCTTGCCCTCCAGCTCGTCCTTCACCGGGCTCCAATCGATGTCGAAGAAGCGCGCGTACAGGGACGACGGGCCGTTCTCCAACACGTCGAACCACAGCGGGTTGAAGGCTTCGATGCCCATGTGGTTGGGCACCACGTCCAGCACCTGACCGAGTCCATGCGCGCGCACGGCGGAGCAGAAGGCCGCGTGCTCCTCGGGCGAGCCCACCTCGGGGTTGAGCTGCTTGTGATCCACGCAGTCGTAGCCGTGGGTGCTGCCCGGCGTCGCCCTGAGGTAGGGCGAGCAGTACACGTCCGTCAGCCCCAACCGGGCCAGATAGGGCACCACCTCCCGCGCCGCGGTGAAGGGAAAGCCCTTGTGCAATTGCAAACGATAGGTGGAGAGCGGCGTGGCTCGCGCCAACAACTCATCCCGTACCCGCCCGTACAGCGCCCCGGCCAGGGTCTCCACGCCCGCCTGCCCCATCTCTCCTCCCGACACAACTGTACCCTCGAGTCGCATATGCCCCAGTCGTAGGATCGATAGGCCCTTCTGACCACCACCGAGACGCCCATCCGCACGCTACCCAACGCTCCTGGCCGCTCGTCCCTCGAAAGTGCAGAGGGCCCGCCACCTGGTGGCGAGCCCTCCGATGACAACACCCCGTGCGAGCGGGGAATCCGGCTCAGCTCAGGTTCTTGTTCACCAGAGCCGTCATCTCGAACATGGTGACGGACTTCTTCCCACCGAAGATGGGCTTGAGCTTGTCATCGGCGTTGATCTGCCGCTTGTTCTTCGCGTCCTGGAGGTTGTTCTTCTTGATGTAGTCCCAGATCTTGCTGACGACCTGGGTGCGCGGCAGCGGCTTGCTCCCGACGATCTCCGCCAGGGCGGCGGACGGAGTCATCTCCTTCATGAACGCCGCGTTCGGCTTCCTCTTGCCCCCAGCAGCGGACTTCTTGGCGGCAGGGGCCTTCTTCGCGGCGGGAGCCTTCTTCGCGGCGGTGGTCTTCTTGGCGGCCATTCTGTTCGGATCTCCTCCCCCTGTTCGCGTGTCCGGGGGCGTTGCACGGCTTGTTCACACCCAGAGCCGTCGAGCGCCTAGTAGCACGCCCGAGGCCGAAAAACAGCCCTCCGCTGCATTTTTCCCTCTGAGGGCCGAGGGGAAAATAGTGTTTCTCCCTCGGAAGGGAAGAGTGTTTTCTCAGGAGAAACACACCATGTTGAACATCCTCGTCACCGGCGCGAACGGTTTCCTCGGCTCCTGGCTGGTGCGAGCGCTCTCCTCGCGGGGCCTGAAAGTGGCCTGTCTGCTGCGGCCCGGAAGTGACTTCTCGGGTCTGGTGGGCCGCGAGTACGAGACGGTGGAGGGGGACGTGACGGACGCGTCCGGACTGGCCCGGGCGGTGGAGGGCCGGGACGTGGTCTTCCACCTGGCGGGCATCCGCCGTGCCGCCACCCGGGAGGACTTCATGCGCGTCAACGCCGAGGGGACGCGCCTGCTGTGCGAGGCCCTGGTGGCCACCGGTGCGCGGCCCCGGCTGGTGCTGGCCGGCTCGCTGGGCGCCTCGGGGCCCTCCACCCCCGGGAGGCCCAAGGTGGAGGAGGACCCCTTCCAACCCGTGGAGTGGTATGGCGAGAGCAAGGCCGAAGCCGAGCGCATCGCCCTCTCGTTCGCGGACCGGCTCCCGGTGACGGTGGTGCGCCCACCCCGCATCGTGGGGCCCGGGGATCACGAGAACCTCCTCCTGTTCAAGCTGGTGGCCAGGGGCCTGAGGCTGGAGCTGGGCGGGGGCCCCCGGCCGCTGACCCTCGTGGACGTGGAGGACGTGGTGGACCTGCTCCTGCGGGTGGCCGAGCGGGACGAGGCCCTGGGACAGGCCTTCTTCGTGGGCACACCGCGGCCGCTCTCGCTGGAGGAGTTCCAGGACATCGCCGCCGGGGCACTGGGGGTCCAACCCCGCACGGTGCGCGTGGCCCCCTCCGTGCTGACGACACTGGCCACCGTGGCGGACGGGGTGACGCGGCTGACGGGCCGACGCCTGCCCCTCAACCGGAAGTTCGCACGTCAACTCCTGGCGCCGGCCTGGACGTGCTCGAGCGCCAAGGCCGAGCGGATTCTGGGCTTCCGGGCCACGCGGGACGTGACCGACTCCATCCGCCGCAGCGCCCATTGGTACAAGCAACGGGGCTGGCTGTGAGCGCCGCGCCGGGCAACTCCTGAAGGGACCTCAATATGTAGGATAAAGAGGAAGACGGAACGAGCGTCGCTCGCTTCCGCGCGCCGAGCGCATGCGCTGGTCGGCTGTCTCCGTGCTCACCGAGCCGCCTCTCTCGACACCCGAGGCAGCGCGAACACATGACCCGACCGTCTCGACGCTTCCCTGCCCCTCTCGGGACGAATTCACGGCTGCTACGCGAGGTTGACACACGCCTGACTCCGGTGTCAGGAAGCCCGCCTTGCCCATGCCCGCGAAAGCTGCCTTCTACGATGTCGACGGGACGCTGGTGAAGACCAACGTCGTCCACGTCTACGCCTACTACGCGATGAACCGGGGCTCGCTCCTGGGCATTGCCGGGAGGACCCTGGCCACCGCGGCCAGTGCGCCCCTGTTCGCCGCCATGGACGCGGTGAACCGCAAGGCCTTCAACGAGTTCTTCTACCGGTACTACGCCGGACTGTCCGAGGACCGACTGGTGACCGTCGCCGAGGACATGTTCGAGGACGTGCTCAAGCCCGCCATCTACGAGCAGACGCGAGACCTCATCGACCAGGCGCGCCGCGTCGGCTGCCGCATCGTGCTCGTCACCGGAGCCCTGGACTTCAGCATGCGCCCGCTGGCCCGCTACCTGGGCGCGGACGACATGATCGCCAACAAGATGCAGTTCGTTGGTGGTAAGGCCACGGGCAAGGTGATTCCCCCCATCATCGAAGGGGCGAACAAGGCCAACGCCATACGCTCCTACTGCGTCCGCGAGGGCCTGGCGCTCGACCAGTGTCACGGCTACTCCGACAGCGCCTCCGACTACGCCATGCTGTCCGTGGTGGGGCGGCCCACGGCCGTCAACCCGGACATGCGCCTGCGTTCCATCGCCCGGGCCTACAACTGGCCCATCCTCGACCTCAAGTAACGGAAGACTCCGCTCGACATGCGCCCGCTCAAGACGCTCCAGAAGCTCTACGACGAGGAAAGCCAGGTGGTCATCACCGAGAAGGGCAGCCCGCCACGGGCGCTCTTCTCCGGGGAGAACTTCCTCCTCGAGGACCTGCCCGTGGGCACCCGGGTCATCTTCCCCCGGCCGGCCATGGCCGGCGTGCCCAACGTCAAGGCCGCCATCCGCTGGGCCATCAACCACCCCGAGGGCATGGAGCCCCTGCACGCCCTGCTGCGCCCGGGCATGCGGCTCACCTGCGTCATCGACGACATCTCCGTCCCGCTGCCGCCCATGGCGACGCCGGACGTGCGCCAGTCCATCCTCGAGGTGGTGCTGGAGCTGTGCGCCGACTCGGGCGTGGACGACGTCCACCTGATCATCGCCAACGCCCTGCACCGCCGCATGACGGAGGGCGAGATGCGGCGCATGGTGGGCCAGAAGATCTTCGACGCCTACTACCCGGACCGCTACTACAACCATGACGCCGAGGATCCCGACGGCATGGTGGAGCTGGAGCGCACGCCGTGCGGCTCGCACGTGGTGGCCGTCAACCGGCGCGTGGCCGAGAGCGACCTCATCGTCTACGTCAACGTCAACTTCGTGCCCATGAACGGCGGGCACAAGTCCATGGGCACCGGCGTGGCCAACTACGCCAGCCTCAAGGCGCACCACAACCCGAAGACGATCCGCGAGTCCAAGAGCTACATGGAGCCGGGGCACAGCGAGCTGTACCGGCGCAACGAGCGGATCGGCAAGGCCATCGACAAGCACCTCAAGGTGTTCCACATCGAGACGGCGCTGAACAACCGCATGTTCGGCCCCGGCGTGGAGTTCCTCCACAAGAGGGAGGAGGACTACACCGAGGCGGATCGGCTGAAGTTCCATGCCATGCGCTACGCGCTGTCGAAGATGCCGCGGGCCGCGGCGCGCAAGGTGCTCAACTCCATCCCCGCGCCCTACGACGTGACGGGCGTGTTCGCCGGCGCCACCGAGCCCACCCACGCCAAGACGCTGGAGAAGAGCTGGCAGCAGTACGTGGTGCCGGTGCAGGGGCAGAGCGACATCGTCATCTTCCCCATCCCGTTCATCTCGCCCTACAGCGTCAACTCCATCCTCAACCCGCTGCTGGTGCAGGTGATGGGGCTGGGCTACTTCTTCAACCTCAACCGCGGCGTGCCGCTGGTGAAGAAGGGCGGCGTGCTCATCCTCACCCACCCGGCCTTCGACGAGTTCGACCCGGTGCAGCACCCCAGCTACATCGAGTTCTTCAACCGGGTGCTGCCCGAGACGCGCGACGCGGTTCAAATCGAGCAGAAGTACGAGCGCGAGTTCGCGGAGAACCCCAGCTACGTGCACCTGTACCGCAAGGGCAACGCCTACCACGGCGTGCACCCGCTCTACATGTGGTACTGGGGCGAGAACGGCCGCCAGCACGTGGGCAAGGTCATCGTCGCGGGCGCGGAGAACAACCACGTCCCGGCGCTGCTCGGCTGGGACCGCACCGACACCCTCACCGAGGCCATCGAGGAAGCGCGCGGCTTCATGGGCCGCTCGGCCAGCATCAGCCTGCTGCGCATCGCCCCCACCGTCATGGTCGACGTGAAGTAAGCCCCCCGAGTTCCCCACGATGAGTGTCTCCGAGCTGAACGTCTCCCAGGTCTTCTCCGGCAAGCGCCTGCTCTTCGCGGGCTCCACCGGCTTCGTGGGCAAGGTCACCCTGTCCATGCTCCTCACCCGCTACGGCGAGGCGCTGGACAAGCTCTACGTGCTGGTGCGCAAGGGCAATGCGAAGTCCGCCGAGCAGCGCTTCTTCGACAAGGTGGCCACCAGCGAGCCCTTCCAGCCACTGCGTGACCTCCACGGCGAGGAGGGCGCGCTCGAGTACATCCGCCGCAAGTGCGAGGTGCTCGACGGCGACATCACGGATCCGCTCATGGGCCTCACCCCGGAGCAGGCGGACGCGCTCACGGGCAAGGTGCACGCCATCGTCAACTGCGCGGGCCTGGTGTCCTTCAACCCGTCGCTGGAGGTGGGCCTCAACGTCAACACCCACGGCGTGAAGTACACCGTGGAGCTGGCGCTGAAGTGGGGCGTGCCGCTGGTGCACATGTCCACCGCCTTCGTGGCCGGCAACCGCAGCGGGCTCGTCTTCGAGGACGAGGAGGTGGTGGGCTACTTCCCCCGCCGCGACGAGCTGGACGGGCGCGACTTCAGCCTGGAGCAGGAGCTCGCGGACGCGGAGAAGATCGTCGCCCGGCTGCGCGAGCAGGCGGATGACAAGGCCCTGGCGTCCCTCTTCCGCAAGAAGGCGCTGGAGCGGCTGGAGCAGGAGGGCCGCGACGCCACGGACGACAAGACGCTGCGGCTGGCCATGGGCCGCGAGCGCAAGCTGTGGCTCACCGGCGAGCTGGTGCGCGCCGGCATGGAGCGGGCGAAGCACTGGGGCTGGCCCAACACATACACGTACACCAAGAGCCTGGGCGAGCAGGTGATGGCCAGCACGCCGGGCCTGCGCTACGCCATCGTCCGGCCCTCCATCGTCGAGTCCGCCCAGCACTTCCCCTTCCCCGGGTGGAACGAGGGCTTCACCACCTCGGCGCCGCTGGCCTTCGCCGGCATCAAGGGCCACCGCAACATCCCCGCGGGCGATCGCGCCATCCTGGACATGATTCCCGTGGACCACGTGGCCGGCGCCACCATCGGCATCACCGCGCACTGCATGCAGGTGGAGGAGCGGCGCGTCTACAACCTGGCCTCGGGTGACGTGAACCCGTTCTACGCCAGCCGCTCCATCGAGCTGGTGGGCCTGTACCGCCGCCGCTACTACCGCCACAAGGAGACGGGCAACTCGCTCATGAACCAGGTGCGCTCGCGCGTCGAGCCCGTGCCCGTGAGCCGCCAGGTCTTCGAGAACCTCAGCGCCCCCATGTTCGTCAAGGGCGCGCGCTTCCTGCGCCAGGTCATCGACGAGGTGAAGCCCACCTGGGGCGCGCCCAACGTGCAGGCCGTGCTGGAGAAGGCCCGCGAGACGCTGGACGAGGTGGAGAACCAGGCGCAGAGCCTGGTGGGGCTCATCGAGCTCTTCCTCCCCTTCCTCTACGACAACCGCTACGTCTTCCGCTGCGACAACACCCGCTCGGTGTACGCGCGCATGGCTCCCCATGACCGGGCCCTCATCCCCTGGGCGCCGGAGGCCATCGACTGGCGCACCTACTTCCTCGACACCCACCTGCCCGGCCTGGAGAAGTGGGTGTTCCCGGGCATGGAGGAGGAGACGAAGCGGCGCACCGTCATCCCCGCGCACCGCGACCTGCTGGAGATGCTCGAGGCCAGCGTCAACGCGTGGCGCCACCGGGTGGCCTTCCGCTACGCCGCCAACGAGAAGGAGGAGCGCCTCACCTACGGCGAGGTGAACCGCTACGCCAACCGCGTGGGCAGCTTCCTGATGAAGGAAGGCGTCAAGCGCGGCGAGCGGGTGATGATCCTCTCGGAGAACCGGCCCGAGTGGCCCGTCTCCTACTTCGGCATCCTCCGCGCGGGCGCCACCGCCGTCCCCGTGGACTCGAGCCTCACCGAGGCCGAGGTCGTCAACATCGCGCGCCGCTCCGAGGCGAAGGTGCTGCTGCTCTCGGAGAAGGCCGCCGAGGAGCTGCCGGGCCTGGAGGCGGCGCTGACCGGGGCGGGTCTGTCCACACGAGTGGTCAGCATCGCCGAGGCGATGAGCGGTGACCCCGCGTACCCGGACAACATCGGGCCTGTGCGCCGCACGGCCGCCGCGGACGACGTGGCCAGCCTCATCTTCACCTCGGGCACCACGGGCACGCCCAAGGGCGTGATGCTCACCCACCGCAACTTCGCCTCCCTCATCGCGAAGCTGGCGGGCGCCTTCAACGTGGGCATGGGTGACGCCGTCCTCTCCGTGCTGCCGCTGCACCACACCTTCGAGTTCTCCGCCGGCTTCCTCACGCCCTTCTCGCGCGGCACGGAGATCACGTACATCGACGAGCTCACCTCGGACCGGCTGGGCGAGGTGTTCGAGACGGGCCGCGTGACGGCGATGATTGGTGTGCCCGCGCTCTGGCAACTCCTGCACCGCAAGGTGACGCAGGAGATGGCCAGCCGGCCGCCCATGGTGGAGCAGGCCATCAAGTCGCTCATGTCGGCGCACGGCGAGCTGCGCAACCGCAGCAGCCTCAACCTGGGCAAGCTGCTCTTCTGGCCGGTGCACCGCAAGTTCGGAGGGAAGATCAAGTTCCTGGTGTCGGGTGGCTCGGCGCTGCCGGACGACGTGCACAAGGCCTTCCACCAGCTGGGCTTCAACATCATCGAGGGCTATGGCCTCACCGAGGCGGCCCCGGTGCTGACGGTGTCCGAGACGCGCGTCAACAAGCGTCAGGCGGGCACGGTGGGCAAGGCGCTGCCCGGCATCGAGCTGCGCATCCTCGACCCGGACACCGAGGGCATCGGCGAGGTGATCGCCCGCGGCCCCAACGTCATGGCCGGCTACTTCGGGGACAAGGAGTCCACCGACGCCGTCCTCAAGGAGGGCTGGCTGTACACGGGTGACCTCGGGCGCATCGACGCCGAGGGCCGGCTGTACCTGGTGGGCCGCAAGAAGGACGTCATCATCGATGCCAACGGGAAGAACGTGTACCCGGACGAGCTCGAGGACACGTACAGCACCCACTCGCACATCAAGGAGCTGTCCATCGTCGGCCTGCCCGACGAGGCCGGCGGGGAGAAGGTCGCCTGCCTTTGCGTGCCGGACTACAAGGACCGGCCGCGCGAGGAGGTGCGGCGCGAGCTGGAGGAGCACTTCCGCAAGGTGGGCATGGAGATGCCCTTCTACCGTCGCGTGAAGGTGCTGCGCTTCTGGGACGGAGAGCTGCCGCGCACCTCGTCACGCAAGGTGAAGCGCAAGGTGGTGGTGGAGGAGCTCAAGCGGCTGGAGCGGCTGGCCTCCTCGGGTGAGAAGGCCCGCGAGAAGGTGCTGAGCACCGGTGGTGTGTCCGACTGGCTCTACCCGCTCATCGCCGAGGTGGTGAACAAGCCCCTCGCGGACATCCGCCCCGAGGCCCGCCTCTCCGTGGACCTGGGCCTGGACTCGCTGATGCTCACCGAGCTGTCCGTGGCGCTGGAGCAGGCCGGCGTGCCGCTGCCCGCGGTGAACGACCTGACGCACGTGCAGACGGTGGAGGACCTGCGCAAGCTCGTGGTGTCCAGCGGCCGCCGCCCCGCCGTGGAGACGCGCGCCAGGGAAATCTCCCGGGAGGTGACGAGTTCCGAGGAGGTGGAGATTCCGGTGCCGGAGCCGCTCGTCACGGTGGGCCGGCAGTTGGTACGGCTCGGTCAGCAGGCCATCTTCGGCGGCCTGTTCGATGTGAAGGTGACGGGCAAGCCCTTCATCCCGATGAACCGCAACTTCCTCGTCATCGCCAACCACACGAGCCACCTGGACATGGGACTCGTCAAGGTGGTGCTCGGCGAGCAGGGGCAGCGGCTCACCACACTGGCGGCGCGCGACTACTTCTTCGATACGCCGCTCAAGCGCGCGTACTTCGAGAACTTCACGGACCTGCTCCCCATGGACCGGCACGGCTCGCTGCGCGAGTCCCTGCGGCTGGCCGGCAACGCCCTGCGCCAGGGCTTCAACCTGCTCATCTTCCCCGAGGGCACGCGCTCGACGACGGGGGAGCTGCTCGAGTTCAAGCCCACCCTCGGCTACCTGGCGCTCACCTACCAGGTGGACGTGTTGCCCATCTACCTGAAGGGCACCTACGAGGCGCTGCCCAAGGGCCGCATGCTCCCCAAGTCACGCGAGCTGGAGGCCCATATCGGGCCCGCGCTGACGTACGAGATGCTGCGCGTCAAGACGCAGGGCATGGCGCGCTCGGAGAGCTACCGCTACGCCACGAAGCTGGCGGAGGACTCCATCCAGGCGCTGGCCGCCGGCCGCGTGCTGAACTTCGATGAATCCGCGACGATCGAGGAGCAGCGGCTCGCGCTGTCCTCGGGAGGGAGTGAGTCGTGAAGCTGCTCGTCACCGGAGGCACCGGTTTCCTGGGCTCGCACCTGGTGCCGCGGCTCGTCGCCGCGGGCCATGAGGTGCGCATCATCGGCCGCTCCAAGCCGGTGGGCCCGGGCTTCGAGAAGGTGGAGTACGTCCAGGGCGACCTGAAGAACCGCGACGCGGTCCGGCGCTCACTCGAGGGCGTGCAGGCCCTCTACCACCTGGCGGGGCTCGTCTCCTTCCAGGACAAGGACGCGCGGAAGATGTACGAGCTGCACGTGGACTCCACGCGCGAGCTGCTCAAGGACGTGCGCGAGTCCAGCGTCCAGCGCGTCATCCTCGCCTCCACCTCGGGCACCATCGCCGTGTCCAAGGAGGCGCGCGTCGGGACGGAGGACGACGCCTACCCCATCGAGGTGGTGGGACGCTGGCCGTACTACCTGTCGAAAATCTATGAGGAGAAGCTCGCGCTGGAGTACTGCCGCAAGCACGCCCTTCCCCTCGTGGTGCTCAACCCCAGCCTGCTGATGGGCCCGGGGGACGAGCGGCTGTCCTCCACGTGGACGGTGCTGAAGTTCCTGCAGGGCGAGATTCCCGCCATGCCCGGTGGCGGCATGTCCTTCGTGGACGTGCGCGACCTGGCGGACGCCTTCGTGAACGCGCTGACGCAGGGCGAGGTGTACGGCCGCCACCTGATGGGCGTGAACCTGTCCATGTCGGACTTCTTCCAGCGGCTCGAGCGCCTGTCGGGCGTGGCCGCGCCCCGGCTGCGACTGCCTCCGCGAGTGAACGTGCTCGGGGCCAAGGTGCTCGAGCAGGTGGCGAAGTGGCGCGGGACGAAGCCCACGTTGGATCCGCAGGAAGTGGACATCGGCGAGCACTGGTTCTGGCTGGACTCCTCGAAGGCCGAGCGCGAGCTGGGCTTCAAGGCGCGCGACGTCCACGAGACGCTGCACGACACGGTGCAGTACCTGTACACGCGGATGGCGCCGGGTCACCTCCCGGGCACCAAGGGCCGGCTCGAGGAGCTGCGCGAGGGGACCTGAGGGGCTGCGGGCTACTTCAGCAGGGCCCGCAGCTTCAACCGCGCGTTGCCCGTCAGCCCGACGCGACGCCCGCCGCCAACATTCCGAGGCCACCCAGCACCAGCAGGCCCCGGAGCAACAACGAAGGACGACCGTCCGTCACTAGCCGACCACCCGGTTCCGCCCGGACTTCTTCGCCTTGTACAGGTTGGCGTCCGCCACCTTGATGAACTGCAGCGGCTCCATCATCTCCGGCGTCATGTCCGCCACCCCCAGCGACAGGGTGACCGGAATGTCCTGGTTCTCGAAGGAGAAGTGCTTCTTCTCGATGGTCTGGCGGATCTTCTCCGCGAAGATGCGCGCCTTGTCCGCCCCGTCCTCGGGGATGACGAGCGCGAACTCCTCGCCGCCGTAGCGCGCGAAGCACTGCTCCTTGCGCACCATCCGCTTGATGGTCTGCGCCAGCTCGCGCAGCACGTAGTCACCCGCAAGGTGCCCGTGGACATCGTTGATCTTCTTGAAGAAGTCGATGTCGAACATCATCAGCGTCAGCGGGCGCCCGTAGCGGTGGCACCGCCCCATCTCCCTCTCCAGGTACTCGAGGAAGTAGCGCTTGTTGTTCACCCCGGTCAGGCCATCCACGATCGTCAGCGTGTAGATGGTCTCGTGGTACTGCAGCTCCACGTTGTCCCCGGTGAGGAACTTGAAGATGGAGCCACCCACCTTGATGAGGTCGCCGCTGCGCAGGGGGGTCTCCTGCGTCACCTCCTGGTCGTTCAGGTAGGTGCCGTTGGTGGAGGCCAGGTCCTGCACGAACATCCGCCCCTGCCTGCGGAGGATGCGCGCGTGCTTGCGCGAGACGTTGTCGAGGTCCACCACGATGTGGTTGCCCTCTTCACGCCCGATGGTGAACTCGGTCTCCTGGAGCGCGTACTTCTTCCCCAACTCCGGCCCGTGGATCTGCACGAGGCAGCATTCCGCCTCGACCGGGGTCGCCAGCTCCTTGATCGAGGAGATCTTGGTTACTCGGGTTTCGTCGCCAGCCATCGCCTCCGAGACATAGCACGGCTCCCCCGGTGGAAGCCACGAGGGCCCACCACCCCCCCTCGGTTTGGGTACTCAACGAACGCTTCCGAGCGGCCTTGAAGGACGCTTGCCCCCGGGTAACTTGCGTCTCCTATGGCCAAACTGCTGGCAATGATCCTCGCAGGGGGCGCCGGAACCCGGCTGGAACCCCTCACCCGTGAACGCGCCAAGCCGGCTGTTCCCTTCGGCGGGCGCTACCGCATCATCGACTTCGTCCTCTCCAACTTCGCCAATTCCGGCATCTACCGGATGAAGGTGCTGACGCAGTACAAGAGTGACTCGCTCAACAAGCACCTGTCCCGGGCCTGGCGGATGACGGCCTTCCTGGGCCACTACGTGGAAACCGTCCCGGCCCAGATGCGGACCGGCATGGACTGGTACAAGGGCAGCGTCGACGCCATCTACCAGAACCTCAACATCATCACCGACGAGGAGCCGGACTACATCTTCGCCTTCGGCGCGGACCACGTCTACCGGATGGACTGCCAGCAGATGCTGGACTTCCACATCGACCGGAAGGCGACCTGCACCGTGGCGGCCATCCCCGTGCCCATCGAGGAGGGCAAGGACTTCGGCATCATCGACGTGGGCCCGGACGGACGGATGAAGGGCTTCGTGGAGAAGCCCAAGAATCCCCCGCCCATGCCCGGCAACCCGAAGATGTGCCTGGCCTCCATGGGCAACTACCTCTTCTCCACCGACCTGCTGGTGAAGGAGGTGGTGCGCGACGCCGCGGACGAGTCGAGCGCCCATGATTTCGGCAAGTCCATCATCAGCGAGCTGTACAAGCGCGAGCCGGTGTACGTGTACGACTTCGCGCGCAACGTCGTCGTCGGCCAGGAGGAGAAGGAGCGCGGCTACTGGCGGGACGTGGGGAACATCGACACCTACTACCAGTCCAACATGGACCTGGTGGAGGTGGACCCCATCTTCAACCTCTACAATGACCGCTGGCCCATCTACACCCAGCCCAACAACTTCCCGCCGGCCAAGTTCGTCTTCGCCGACCGGGAGAACCACCGGGTGGGCCACTCCACGGACTCGCTGGTGAGCGAGGGCTGCATCATCTCCGGCGGCCACGTGCACCGCTCGGTGCTCTCACCCAAGGTGCGCGTCAACTCGTTCTCCGAGGTGCAGGACTCCATCCTCTTCGAGAACGTCACCATCGGGCGGCGCTGCCGCATCCGCCGCGCCATCATCGACAAGAACGTGGAAATCCCCCCCGGGATGACCATCGGGTACGACCTGGAAGAGGACCGGCGCCGCTTCCACGTCACGCCGGGTGGCGTGGTCGTCATCCCCAAGGGGATGAAGGTCGCCTGAGCCACCCCTCCGGGAGGCCCCGAGCCGAGTGCTCCGGGCCGCCCTGGCCATCGAGGGGACGTCCGCTCAGCGGAAGGCCGACTTCACTTCCGGCTTGTTGATGACCACCAGCGACCAGATTCCCACCGGGATGCCGATGCAGCAGCACGGCCCGAAGCAGGGGAGGATGGCGATGATGGAGGCGGCCATGGCCAGGCCGAAGTTCTCCAGGTTCTTCATCTTCAGGCCACCGAAGAACGTCACGCCGCTCAGCGCCAGGGTGATCACGTTTCCAAAGGCCCCGAAGGACCGCGAGCGCTCCAGCCACGGGCGGAACTGCTCCATCTGCGGATTGGCCTCGAACAGCTCGGGAGGAATGTCCCCGCCTCCCATCCCCGACGAAACCAGTCCGATCAACGCTCCCACCAGGCCCAGGGCCCCCGTCACCATCAGCAGGATGGCTGGCATGGACACAGCCTCCCGGGCCGCGGCCGTGTTCGTTGGTCCCGGCATGCCCGGGAAGTCCTCAGGACGATTCTCCATGTGCGTTTCCCCTGTCGTAGGTGGATGAAGAGCAGTCGCGAGCCCAGGGGCCCACGCGCCAGCGGATTCCACCCGGACGAGGGGCGGAGCGCCAGAGAATTGACGCTCCCCCCACCCCTCTCGGGCCTCGAAGGTCATCAGCGGGGCCATCCGCGCCACCTCCCGGACGATGCCGGCCTCCACCTGCGAGGCCACCACCGGGCCAATGGACTTGTAGGCCGCGGGCCTGAGCCCTCCTCCCCCTCCTGCGCGCCCTGGGCCACTCCCTGGAGGAGTGGAAGACACGGGGCTTCGTCCCCACCGGCTCGTGTGCCCGGAGGATCTCGACCGGGTGCTGGATGCCTGGCGGAGGGTGGCCCGGACAGGTGGGCCACGCACGGTCGGATTCCATGCCGGGGCGACGGAGGGAAGGCGAGAAGATGCTCGAGTACGCGCTCACCCAGGTCCAGCACCCGGAGCGGTTCCGCGAGCCCGGGACATCGTCGAGCACCACGGCGGCCGCATCTGGGTGGAGGGCGCGGCCGACGCGCGCGCCACCGGCCAGCCCCCCGCGCCTTGAGACATGCGGCTCAGGCCGACTGCTTCACCGCCTGCGGCCGCTTCTCGAAGTCCGCCAGCGTCCGGGCGATCTCCTGGTTCACCTGGCGCAGCAGATCCTGCTTCTCGCGGAACGGCAGGAAGGCGCTCTTGAAGCCGGAGACGATGATGGTGGTCAGGTCCTCCAGCGACAGCCCCAGCTCCTTGTGCGCCAGCCACAGCTCCTTCGTCACCGTGGTGTCGGTGATGAGCCGGTTGTCCGTGTTGATGGTCACCCGCAGGCCGTAGTCGAAGTAGAACTTCAGCGGGTGCGCGTCCAGGCTCGTCACCGCGCCCGTCTGCACGTTGGAGGAGGGACACACCTCCAGCGGGATGCGGTGGTCGTTCACGTAGTTGAGCAGGTCGCCGTCCTCGCGCAGCCGCGTACCGTGGCCGATGCGGTGCGCCCCCAGGTAGTGGATGGCCTGGGAGATGGACTCGGGCCCGAAGGCCTCGCCCGCGTGCGCCGTGCAGTTGACGTTGTTCTTGAGGATGAGCTGGAAGGCCTCCTTGTGGTCCTTGGCCGGGAAGCTCGCCTCGGCGCCCGCCAGGTCGAAGCCGATGACTCCGCGGTTCTTGTAGGCCACGGACAGCTCCGCCAACCGCATGGACGTCTGCGGGTTGATGTGGCGGATGCCGCAGACGATGACGCCATATTTGATGCCCGTCTCGCGCTTGGCCACGCGCAGACCCTCGAGCACCGAGTCGATGACCGTCGTCATCTTCAGGCCCTTCTGCAGGTGCAGCGCGGGCGAGTAGCGCACCTCGATGTAGCGCACGTTCTCCGCCGCCGCGTCCACCGCCAGCTCGTAGGCCGAGCGGTAGAGGGCCTCGGCCGTCTGCAGCACCGAGAGCGTCACGTCGAAAGCCACCAGGTAGTCCTCGAGGCTCTCGCACACCTCGCCCATGTGGATGGCCTTGGCCAGGCCGTCCTCGGTATCCGCGGGCAGCTTCACCTTCTGCTGCTCGGCCAGCTCGAGGATCGTCTTGAGCCGCATGGAGCCGTCGAGGTGACAGTGCAGGTCCGTCTTGGGCAGGGCGTGGAGCAGCTCCTCGGTCACGGGAATGGCCGGGGGTGGGGCCCAGTCAGCCCGGCGAGCGGATGAGGGAATACCAGTCGAGCTGGGGAGCTCGTCGTCGCGTATTGAAGCCATGTCGGGTTCCTTCCTTGCCAAGCATCCTAGGGGTCTGAAAATCCTCCCTCAACCATGCCGCCGCCCGTCTGTCAGCGCCTCGTCTTACTGCTCGCCATCGCGGCGCTGATGGCCGCCTGTCGGCAGCCCACCGACAAGCTCTTCGACTTCTCCTCCAACGCCCCCTCCCGGGCGGGCCTCGTGGCCCTGACGGACGGGGTGCTGGTGGGCAACGAGGCCGGCCGGCTCCTGCGGTTGGATCTCCAGGGAGAGCCGGTCTGGCAGGTGGAGCTCGGCCGGGAGATCGCCGCGCGCCCCACGGTGTCCGGAGACAGCATCATCGTGGGAACGGTTGGAGGGACTCTCGTCAGCCTCGCGCTCGCCGATGGCTCGGAGCGCTGGCACCTCACCGGGCAGCCCGCCGTCCTCACCCCGCTCGTCTCGGACGCGGGCTCCGCCTACGTCGTGGCCCCGGATGGCTCCGTACGCGCACTCGCGGTGGAATCGGGCGAGGTCCGCTGGCGGTGGCTCCTTCCCCCAAAAGAGCCCCGCCCCGATGCCACCCGGCCCCTGCCCGCTCCCGTCCTGGAGGGAGGCGTCCTGGTGGTGGGACTCGGTGACGCGGGGCTGTTCGCCCTCTCACCCCAGGACGGCACCGTACGCTGGCACCATCCGGTGACACAGGTGCTGGGCCTGGAGGCCCAGGACGAGGTGCTGTACGTCTCCACCCGGAAGGGCGAGGTGCTCGCGCTCGGGCTCGCCGACGGGCAGGTGCGCTGGCGGCAGACGCCCTCCACTGCCCTCACGAGTCCACCGAGCTTCGCCCAAGGCCATGTCTGGGTGGGCACGGAGGAGCCCCTGCTCCTGGCGCTGTCGCCCCAGGACGGACGAGAGCGCTTCCGCCTGGGCCTGCCCGCGCCCCTGGTGACGCAGGTGGCGGAGTTCCGTGAGTGGTTGCTGGTGCCCACCCGGAGCAGTCAGGGGTGGTTGCTCGGGCTCGAGCCCCAGGAGGGGCCTCCCATCTTCTCGCTGCGGCTGGATACGCCGCTCCCGACCCGGCCCGTGGTGCTGGGGGAGCAGCTCTTCGTGCAGGGACAGGACGGCCGGGTGCTCTCGTGGCGACTGCGGCCCCCGAAGCCGTGAGCGCAAGGCGACTCGAGCGCGAAAGGGACGCCTGTGTCTCCTCGTCTTCTTGATTCCCGCCGAACGGACGCCAGCCAGCCCTCCTGGTTGGGCGTGTTGGCCCTGGCTGTGCTCATGGCGCAATCCGCATGCATCACCACCGCGCCCGTGGCTCCCCACGCGGGCAACTTCAGTTACGACAACACAGCGAGCGCTACGTGCCGGCAGAACCCCGCGAACTGCGCAGCAGCCACAGGGAGGGACATCGAGTTCCCTCAACGCGTGAACACCGCGGCGGCCTCAATCGCCGCCACACTGAAGGTGCTGTTCGAGCAAGCAAAAGGTTCCATTGAGGAGAAACTGGTGGAGTGCGCCAACAACGCTCGCTCGACGGTACTCATCCGTCATCGCAAGGAATTCAAAGCGGACATTCCCAACGCCGAAGAATGCAGGCAAATGACCGAGAACAAAGGTCGGAAAATGTCATGGGCCCAGCGGCTCGGCGAAGAAATGCACGAGGTGGCCCGGGAATGTATCGACGCGGAATTGGGCGCGATGAGGAAGGGCCGCTACAGCCTGGAGCAGCGCTACCGCATCATCAACCTGAAGACAGGAGAGAAGAAGCTGGTCAGCGCAGAGGAAGAGGCGGCCTTGCTCGACTCTGGCAATGCCCGAGAACTCACGGGCACGTTGAAACCGGATGTCGTCATTCACGAGGGAGACCCCCTCAACGCGCAGGCCGCTTATGACTTCAAGTTCCCTTGCGTGAGCACGGATAGGGCACCGGACTGGAGGCAGTATCCCAAGGGGCATCCATTTGAAAACGAAACCCAGAAATCCGTCTACCAAAAATACATAGCGCTCTTTGTCGCGCGCGTCCTTCCTCGGCTGGGAATAGTCCCATGAGTACCACCTACCCACGAATCAGCCTTCGGACAGAGAATGGATACATCCTGGTCAAGGAGGGATTGACCGTCACCTTCTATATTCGCCGCTCTCACCAGGAGATCTCGCACTACATCAGTCGTTCGCTTGAATCCTACTTGCACGCGGTTGGCCCCAATTCGCTCGGCCTGTACGCCGATGAAGAGGGAGACTGGCTATTGCTCGACGAGGCTGGCTGGGCGGTCATTCGCAATGAATTGAACGACCCACACAGTGCCTATGTTCACTTGACCGATGCGTCGAGTCCGGAGCAAGGCTACCACTTCATCTATCAAGGCAGGAACCTGGACGCTCCGTTCCTCGTGAATGAACCCGGTGCGACATCCGCCGTCTCCTTCTGGCTGCCCAGTGAGTTTCTCGAGGAGCACGGACCGGGGCGGGTACGCGAGCTCGCGATGGAACTGGCCTCCCCCTTGCCCTTCTGCACTGGTTACGCCGGACTCTCCTTCAACGGCGTCACCAACCTGGCACAGATGCGGGGAGACGCGCCCAACCTGCGCTTCCGCTACCCGGGCATGGATGTTCCCGATATGAGCTGGGTCTCGTTACACATCGGCACCCAGGTGCGGGGCCCCTCCTGGCTGACCTTCCTCGGGCAGCCCGTTCTGGGAGAGTTGGGTGGCGTGTCCGGGCTACGCGCCCGGTTGCACCATCCGGAAACCACCGTCCAGGAGTTGGAGGGCGATAGGGCCGTTGTCTCCCTGGGGCCCTGGCCCGAGGCGGGTGACACTGAACAGGGGCAGGTACTACCTGCCTATCGGGAACTGGCTCGCGTGCTGGAGCCCTGGCTCTACCACGAGCCGCGTCTCCATGCCGTTCAGAGCATGGAGGACACGCGACGATGGGAACGACGATTCCTCGATTGACCCACCGCTTCAACCGGGGTGCGAACTCGCGGCCCGTATACCCTCACCCCGACCCTCTCCCAAAGGGAGAGGGAGGGAAGGAAGGTGTCAGCCCGGCATCAGGAAGCGGGCGATGACTCGCTTGAGGCCCACTCCCCCTCCGAACTCCACCGTCACCTTCGCGTTCGGTCCGTTGCCGTCCGCCGACACGATGCGCCCCATCCCGAACTGCTCGTGGCGCACCCTCATCCCACGCACGTCCCCACCCACTCCGTCCATGTCCGACGTCTGTGAGTAGGAGCGGTCCACGCGCGGCCCGTCGTCCTCGTCCGCCCAGTTGCGCTTGCGCGCCACCATCGGCGTGGACTTCGGCGATGGCGTCTCCAACTCCTGCTCCGCGAAGCCGAACAGCGACTGCGGCACCTCCCTCAGGAAGCGCGAGGGCGGGTTGTAGCGCAGCTCGCCGAACAGCGAGCGGCACTGCGCCAGGCTCACGAACAGCCGCCTGCGCGCTCGCGTGAAGCCCACGTAGCAGAGCCGCCTCTCCTCGGCCATCTCCTCCCCGTCCGGGTCCTCCGCCGCCAACGCTCGCGAGTGCGGGAACACCCCGTCCTCCATCCCCGTGATGAACACCGCGTCGAACTCGAGCCCCTTCGCCGCGTGCAGCGTCATCAGCGCCACCCGCCCCTCACCCACCTCCGCGTCCGCCTCGCCCACCAGACTGATCTGCTCCAGGAACGCGTTGAGCGGCGGCACGTCCGCCGTCAGCGGCGAGTCGTCCAGGCTCTCCTCCTCCAATGGCCGCTCGGGCACCTCCTCCTCACCCTCCTCGTCCCCCACCGAGGCCGCCGCCACCGCCGCCGCCGCACGGTTCAGGTCGAACTCCTGCGCCGCGCCCAGGAACTCGCGCAGGTTCTCCGCTCGCGACAGCGACTCGTCACTGCCCTCCGTCACGAGCGACTCCACCAGGTGCGACTCCTTCAGCATCTGGTCCACCGCGCTCGCCGCGTCCTTCGCCTCCTGCGCGAAGGCGTACAGCGAGGACACCACCGCGTGGAACCCCGTGAGCCGGCGCACCGCCGCCGTGTTCAGGCCCGGAATCCGCTCGGGCGCCGCCGTGGCCTCGTACAGGCTCACCCCCGCCTGTTGGGCCCAGTCCACCAGCCGCTCCACCGTGGTGTCGCCAATGCCTCGCGCCGGCGTGTTGATGATGCGCAGCAGGTCCGCGTCCGAGCGCGGGTTCACCATCAACCGCAGGTAGGCCGCCGCGTCCCGCACCTCGGCCCGATCATAGAAGCTGCGCCCGCTCACCAGCGTGTATGGCACCCGCGCCAGCCGCAGCGCCTCTTCCAGCACGCGGCTCTGCGCGTTGGTCCGGTAGAAGACCGCCATCCCCGAGTACTTGATGAAGCCCTCGCGCTGCAGCTCGTGGATGCGGCGCGCCACGTCCTGGGCCTCGGCACGCTCGTCCCGGTTCATCATCAGCTGGAGGTGCTCGCCCTTGGGCCGATCACTCCACAGCTTCTTGGGCATGCGCCGCGTGTTGCGCGCGATGACCGCGTGCGCCGCGTCCAGGATGGTCTGGTCCGAGCGGTAGTTCTGCTCCAGCTTCACCACCCGCGCGCCCGCGAAGTGCTCCGGGAAGCCCAGGATGTTGTCCACGCTCGCCCCGCGCCAGCGGTAGATGGACTGGTCGTCATCGCCCACCACCACCAGGTTGGGGCGCCGCTCCGGCGGGGCCAGCAGGCGCAGCAGCTCGTACTGCACCGGGTTGGTGTCCTGGAACTCGTCCACCAGGATGTGCTGGAAGCGCCGCCGGTACTGCTCCAGCACGTCCGAGCGCTTGCGGAAGAGCGCCACCAGCAGCAGCAGCAGGTCCCCGAAGTCCACCGCGTTCGCCGCGCGCAGCAGCCGCTGGTAGGCCCGGTAGGTCTTCTGCACCACCATCCCGCGCAGGTCCTCCGAGTCCACCACCATGTCGTCCGGCAGGCGCGCCGCGTTCTTCTCCTGATCGATCCGGTGGAGGATTTCCCGCGGCTGCATGATCGGGTCCACCCGCACCTCGCGCATGGCGCGCTTGACGAGTTGGAGCTGGTCCCCGTCGTCGTAGATGACGAACGAGGGGGTGAGTCCTCCCGTCACCGCCTCCAGCGACTTGTCCGCCCCCACCGTCGGGTCCCGGAGGATGCGGCGGAGGATCATCGACGATGAGGAGTGGAAGGTGCTCACCACCAGCTCGTGCGCCTGGGGGCCGAGCAGCTGCACGAGCCGCTCCCTCATCTCCCGAGCGGCCTTGTTGGTGAAGGTCACGGCGAGGATGCGCCAGGGGAAGACGCCGCGCACCTGGACCAGGTGGGCCACCCGGCGGGTGATGACGCGGGTCTTGCCGCTGCCCGCGCCCGACAGCACGAGGAGCGGGCCATCCCCATGAAGGACGGCTTCCTTCTGGGGTTCGTTCAGGTCTTTGAGGAGTTCGTTTTCGGCGTTCAAGGCAGGCGCCATTTTTAGGGGCAAACCCTGCTTCTAACGAGTTTCCGCCCGTCTGGAAGGACGTTCCACGCAGGGGCACGCCCGCCTGCCCTGTTGGGGAGCCTCAGCACCCGCAGTCGCAGTTCTCCACCGACGCCCCCGCCACCTCGGTGCCGTCCTCGCGCACCAGGCGAACCGTCTGGGAGGGCCACGACTCGTGCAGCAGCAGCTCCAGCTGCCCATCCCCCTCCAGGTCCAGCACGCCCACCACCTCGTCGCCGACCAACTCCTTGGGCAGCAACCGCTCCCCGGTACCAGGCTCCAGCACCACGGCCCGGGTGACCTGCTGGTTGTAGTCGGTGCCACACGCCGAGTTACCCTCGCCCGTGCGGAAGCGCGCCACCGTGAAGACGGCGTGCCGCTCTCCCGAGGCATAGTTGAACGCCCTCACCTCCTCGCTCAGCACCTCCTCCACCCGCTCCGCGAGGACGGAGCCCTCGGTGCGCAGCTCGGCGAAGCGAGGGAGCTTTCGGAGCGCGTCCTCCTGGGCGGCCAGCACCTCCTCCGAGGGTCCGGCGCCGGACGCGAAGAACACCGGCGCCTTCGTGCCCGCGGGCAGGGCGAACAGCAGCGCCTCCGGTGCCACCGCGCAGTCCAGCTCGGCGAAGGCCCAGGCCCGGCCGCAGCCCGGCGCCTCCGGGGGCGGCTCCCGCATGAAGTAGCCGAAGTGGGGCACCGCGCGGTTGATCCACGCGAACCCCGTCACCGCGCAGCCCGCGCGCACGGGACCGTCCACACCGTAGAGGTCCACCCTGTCCCCCTTGGTGTAGAGGCCGGTGGGATCCTGCTCCACCGCCGCCATCCATAGACTCCGGCGCACGTCCACGGGCTCCAGCGCGACGCTCTCGCGCGCCTCGCCCAGCAGCATGAAGGTGCGCCCCACATGCGACTCCACGAAGCGCGGCACCGCCTGCGTCTTCAGGGTCTCCGCACGCGCGGCACGAGCCTCGGCCCGGGAACGGCACGTGGCCTCCTTGCCCTCGAGCTCCGGATCCAGCGGCCCGGCGTTCTTCACGTAGGCCTCCACGCCCGCCTGGGCCAGCTGCGCCTGGAAGGCGTTCGCCTCCGCCCTGCCCGCGAAGGCCTTCGCCACCACCACCTCCAGGCACGGACGCAGATCCCTGAAGGCGTTGGTGGACAACCGGAGCGGCTCCGCGGCCAGCCCCGTCTTCTTCAGCGCTTCCAGCACGCCACGGCCCTCCCCCGGAGTCGCCGAGGAGTGGATGATGACCAGCCACATCCTCGCGTACCGTGCCTCCGGCGGAGGCTGAACCACACTGGGAGTGGAGGCATCCGGTGCTCCGGCGGCCGGGGCCCGGGTCGGGGGCTGGACCGGTTCGGAGGCCCCACAACCCCGAAGCTCCGTGCATCCCGACATGGCCAGCAGCACGACGACCAGGGCACGCGACAGGCGAGGCATGGACGACGTTCTACCAGTAGAGTCGTGCCCATGTCCGACGCAGACCCCCGACCGACCCAGGAACAGCTCGACCGCTACGCCGAACAGTTCAACCAGAGTCAGACGCTGCGGCTCTTCGGTGCGAGATTGAGCTTTCCCAATGGCGAGAAGGTGGTCGTCTCCCTCCCCGAGGTCCGTCCCGAGCACCGGGGCGGTCTGGGCACCTCCGCCGTCAATGGAGGCATCATCTCCGCCCTCTTCGACTACGCCATCGGCTGCACGCCCGCCCTGTTGGATCCCACCCGCCGCGCCGCCACCATGCAGCTCTCCACGAGCTTCGAGCGCCCCCTTCGCGGAGACACCGTACGCGCCGAGGCCACCATCGACAGCGTCGGCACCTCCACCCTCTTCGCCTCCGCCCGGATGTACGACGCACAGGGGCAGGTGTGTGCCCGCTGCCAGGGCGTGGTCAAGCTCTCCAGGATGAAGTGGGACTCGGGAGAGAGCCCGGCCGTCAACTGAGGCCCTCCACCCCCATCGATATGTCCACCGACACGGGACGTTTCCTGGGCACCGGGGAGCAGCGAGACCCCGGCGGGCCGTCGGAAGCTCGGGAAGACACGATGGGTGTGGCCTTGGTGCAACCATTTCGCAGCGCGGTGCGACAGCAGGAGGGGAGCGCACGACCGGGGGGGAGTGCGCTGGAGGAGGAAGCCGAGCTCGCACGCCGTGCCCTGAACGGGGAGCGCACCGCCTGGAACACGCTCATCTCCCGCTACCAGCACCGCGTCGTGGTCTCGCTGCTCGCCCGGGGGGTCCGGGCGGACAGGGCCCATGAGCTCGCCCAGGAGACCTGGGCCCGGCTCATCCAGCAGCAACAGAAGGGGCTGCTCACCGAGCTGCGCCTGCCCAGCCTCGCCCTCACCCAGGCGGCGTTCCTCGCCGCCGACGAGGCGCGCCGCGCCCGCCGCGAGTCCCTGGCGGGTCCGGTGGAGGAGCTGCCCGAGTCCCACCACCCGGTGGATCCCTCGGTCTCCGCCGAGCGGCGATTGCTCTCCGAGGAGCAGCTCGCCCGGGCCCAGGCGGCGCTCCGGGAATGCCCGGCGAGCGCCCAGCGTGTCTTTCAACTGGCATGTGACGGCCAGGAACTGCCGCACGCCGAGGTGGCCGCGCGCGTCGGCCTGTCCGTGCAGCGCGTCCGACAAATCCTGTGCGAGGTCCGCAAGAAGCTGCGGAGCGCCCTCGAGGAGGAAGCACCATGAACCAGCCGCACATCCGCCCGGCCGACGCCGAGCAGTACGTCCTGGGTGCGTTGGAACCGGAAGCCGCGGCGGCCCTCGAGGCCCACACGATTCAATGCCCGCACTGCGCCCGCATCCTCCAGCAGGAGGCCCTCCTGGAGGAGCAGCTGCGCGAGGTGGCCCAGGCCGCCGCCGCGCGAGCCACGGTGATCCGCCCGGCCCGCTGGAACCGGGCCCGTTCGTCCGCCGCCGCGGGGGTGATGATGGCGGCCGCGGCGGCGGTGATGCTGCTCGTCCTCCGCCCCGATCGAACCGTCCAACCGCGGACCCAGGACGACGACTTCCCCGTCATGGCGCTGCCGGTGGAGCTGCCGGAGACGCCGCAGCGGCTGGTCGCCTGCCCGGATCTGGACAGCCAGGAGGAGTGCGCCTCGGAAGCGTTGGCGCGCGGGCTGCTGGTGCAGTACCCCCAGGGCGTGGGCGAGGTGCCACGTTACGAGGGCTATGCCGGAATCCCGACGAGCGCGCTGAACGCCGCAGGGCCCCATTCGCTGTGAAAGGCACCGCCATGATCGATCGGATGAAGCAGGTCCTGACGCTCCTGTGGATGGCGGCGCTCGCCATGGGAGGCACCGCCCGGGCCGCGGACGACAAGAAGGGCCTGCCCAAGGGGTGGTTCGTCACCGAGAGCGCCCCGAAGCTCTACGAGGCGGGCCTGGACACCCAGAGCCCGTGCGAGGGCAACCGCAGCGCGTTCTTGAGCTCGCTCCAGGCCAACCCCACGGGCTACGGCACCTTCATGCAGGCCTTCGGCGCGCAGAGCTTCCGCGGCAAGCGGCTGCGCTTCTCCGCGGTGGTGCGCACCGAGGACGTGAAGGGTTGGGCCGGCCTGTGGATGCGGGTGGAGGGCGAGGACCCGAAGAAGCCGCTCGCCTTCGACAACATGCAGTCGCGCGCGGTGGTGGGCACCACGCAGTGCAAGCGCTACGAGGTGGTGCTGGACGTGCCCCAGGAGTCCAAGGCCATCATGGCCGGGCTGATGCTCAGCGGCACGGGCAAGGCGTGGATCGGCGCCGTGCGCTTCGAGACGGTGGACGCTTCCGTCCCGGTCACCAACCTCATCGCGGAGAGGCCCCAGCCCCGTCCGGCCGCCGGCCGCGTGGGCGATTTCTGGTTCAGCCGGGAGAAGGTGGACTCCGCCGTGTACCGGGCCGTGACGCAGCAGGACGGCTCCTGGAAGGACAACTTCTCCAATGTGGTCTCCCTGGTGAACGGCAACACCGTGCAGGGCACCCTGGGGCATCAGGCGCTGAACGTCACCATCAAGACGGGGGGCCCCTCCACCCTCATCCAGGGCGTCTGGGGCACCGAGCAGGTGTTCATCGAGCTGGGCGCGGAGAAGCTCGTCATGAAGAAGGGCCTCTACAAGCGGGAGCTGGTGCGCGAAGACGCCCGCCCCCGGGAGGACGGGCGCTGCATCCGCTACCGGGACGCCGGGGGAATCTTCTCGGGCGACGCCCTCGACGTCTGCGGCCTGGCGCTCAGCAAGAGTCCGCCGCTGGTGCCCCTGACGATCGCCTTCCTCTCCACGGGTTTCAAATCGGTCGCGGCCCGGATGGGACCCGCCTCACCGCCCCAGGCGCCCAGGGATCCACTGTCGCCGAACCAGCCCCGCTAACCACGCGCTCCTGGCGCCCGCGCGGCGGATGTGCTGAGCATCCGCCGCATGGACACGCAAACGCGCACCGCGATCATGACAGGCGCGAGCGGGCTCGTCGGAGGCTTCCTGCTCGACGCGCTGCTCGAGGATGAACGGTACCGGGAAGTGCACTCCCTGGGCCGCCGCCCGTTGCCCAGGCAGCACCCGAAGCTCGTCCAGCACACCGTGGACTTCGCCCGGCTCGCGGATCAGGCGCTGCCCGCCGCCCAGGATGCCTTCTGCTGTCTGGGCACCACCATCAAGAAGGCCGGCAGCCAGGAGGCCTTCCGCGCCGTGGACCATGACGCCGTGCTGGCCTTCGCGAAGGCGGCGAGGAAGGCGGGCGCCCAGCGCTTCCTGGTGGTGACGGCGCTCGGCTCCAACCCGCGCTCGCGCGTCTTCTACAACCGCGTGAAGGGCGAGGTGGAGGAGGCGCTGAAGACCGTGGGCTTCGAGTCGCTCGTCATCCTCCAACCGTCGCTGCTGCTCGGAGAGCGCGCGGAGCGCCGTCCGGGCGAGCACGCGGCCATCATCGCCTCGCGGGTGCTCGCACCGCTGCTGCGTCCGCTGGCCAGCCGCCCCATCGAGGCACGCACCGTCGCACGGGCCATGCGCGCCCTGGCGCACGACGCACCCGCGGGCGTGCGGGTGGTGCCCTCCGGAGAGTTGCAGGAACTCGGCCGGTAGCGCCGGACAGCGCGTTCCTAGAAGGAGAAGTCGCGCTCGAAGATTTCGTTGTTGCCCACCCGCACCATCAGGTGGGCGGAGCGACCGCCGCCCGTGCCGAGGTCGAACTGGAGACCTTCCGGGCCCTGTTGGGGTTTGAGGGAGGGCTTGCCGGGGGCCAGGAAGACGGCCGCCGTCACGGCACGCCCCGAGAGGGGTTGAACCAGGAGCCGGGCCCGCTGACGCTCTCTCACGAGCACCACGCGGAACTCCCGCCGCTCCTCCAGCACTTCACGCTGCTCGGGATGGCGCGCGGCACCTGGCCGTCGCGCGGGGTTCTCCAGGGTCCGCGAGCTCCGGGCCGCGGGGGCGGGCTGCTCGTCCCGCGCCTGCTCGATGGCCTCGTCGCCCTCCTCCAATGCCCAGATGGCCTGCGCGCAATCCAGACATTTCTCCGTGTGGCCATCCACCCACTTCAGCTCCACGGCCGACATCAATCCCATGTCGAAGCGCCACAGGTCATCCGCGCTCAGGTGCCGCTTGGGAGGAGATTCGACGGACTCCGTACTCGCCAGGTCGGCACGACAATCGGCACAACCCTGGAGATGGGGGCTCGGTCGAGCCGGGCGCTGGCTGAGCGCGGCGATGAAGTCGTCACAATCGGCGCGCGCCGTGAACCACCAGGCCCGGGCGCGCTCGGCGGCATCGAGGAGATCCCGCTCGGCGCGGCGCTGCGGATTGAGGGGGATGAACCAGCGGGCCTTCGAGCGGAGTGCCTCATCCAGACGCCCCAGGCCCTCGCGAAACGAGCGCAACGTACGTGCCGTCTCTCCGTCGAGCGGCCCATGAAGTGATTCCCACTCACCGATGGCGCGGGCGGCGGACTCGGCCCTGTCCCGCGCGGTGAGACCTTCCAACGAGGAGGTACGCCAGACCTCGGCCTCTTCTCCTCCTTCGCCAAGGGCGACCTCGGCGGCTTCCTCCGCGGCCCGCAGGAGCGCGGGCTGCAAGGTCTCCGGCTTCTGCGCCCGGAGCCAGGTGTCGATGTCCGCCCGGGACAGGCTCCGAAGAGCCTGCTCGACTCCCTCCCTGCCCAACCGTTCGCCTCGCCGGAGGATGTCTCCAATCAGCTCGAGCGAACCACCGTTGGGAGAACCACCCCGCGCGAGTTGCTCACGCCGGGACTGATAACGAGAGAGTGCATCGACGACCATGTGAGTACCCTCCTTCGGGTACGGGGGGGCGGCTCACTCGTGCCCGGCCTCCTGTTGGAGGTCGAGCAGATAGAGCCGCAGGTAGGCCTGTGCGCGGCTGACGCGCTTGTACGAATTGACCACGCTGATGTTCAGGCGCCGGGCGCATTCCTCGTGGTCCTCTACGTCCTGGTGGTGGTACAGATCCCACGCACCCGCTTCCTTGGGATGTTCCTGCTGCAGACGCTCGAAGGCCCGCCAGTACAGTTCCTGGGCCTCGGAGCGTTCCTCGCGCCGCCGTGACGACTCCACCGCGCGAGCCACCTCGGAAGGCGGCTCCTCCATGGCGTCATCCGAGTCCGCCGAAGCGGGCGCGAGGTCCTCTCGCTGCCGCCGGTAGAAGTCGATGGCCACGTGCTTGACGATGCGCAGGAAGAACGTCTTGGGAGACGCGCTGCGCCCGGGCATCTGCTCGGAGACACCGCGGAACTGGTCCAGGCCCCGGTCGAGGAACTTGCCGACCGCGTCCTGATAGAGCTCGTCCGCGTCCGCCGGAGAGCCACGGCCATAGCTCGCCTGAATCTTGGAGATGACATAGCGGGCCGGACGGGCCCAGCGCTCACAGAGCGCGCCAAGCGGGGCCCCGACGGCCTCGCCCGCGGCGCGGCGCTGGAGCACCTCTGCGAACAGTTCGTCATCCGTGAGATCGTCGAACACCGGAAGGTCCTCGGAGCGCCGCCAGGAAGTACGAGCCCCTCGCCTGGGCAGGGGGGGGGTCGGTGGAACGGCGGGGCAAGGTAGCACGTCGGCATCCGAAGGCGGTCTCCCGATGACACGGCCCTCGAATGCCCGACAGAGGACACACGAGGGGTGTTGGAGAAGAGGGACGGACCCCCCCCGGATTCCTGACGGCGGGGATTTTCCGGCCGATTTACGGCCTTTTTTCTGGTCCTGGCCGAGCGGGCATGCTTCGCCCCGGGCGACAGGCGGCCCGGACGACGCGGGAGGCACGGGGGGTTGGCGAAATGTCACCCCCTGGAAATCCCGGAGGGGGGCAAGGAGGAGGACAGGGGATGTGGGGAACCCAACCGGACGTCAGCCCCCCACCCGCTCCAGGGCAGCACCAGGGCGCCAGGCCCCCACCCGGGGATGGAGGAGTCCAGCCCGAGGAGACGGCGGCCACCCCCCTCCTGCTCGTGGGAGCGCTTGATTCGGAGGAGGTGGAGGGGTTGAAGGCCATGCTGGCCCCCCTGGGACAGCCCGTCCACGCGGCCAGCTCCTGGAGCGAGGGGTTCGTGGCCCTGCTTGAGGAGGAGCCCGCCTGCATCCTCGTGGATGCACGGCGGGATGGAGCCGGAAGCCTCCAGACGGCCCACCGCTTGCGTGAGCACGAGCAGGCCCGGCACATCCCCCTGCTCGTCCTCGTGGGCAGGACCCTCCCGGGGGCGGACCTGCCGCGTGGCGAGGGACTGGGGACGGTGGACTACCTGCTGGAGCCCCTTCACTCGGAGTTGCTCCGCGCCAAGGTGGGGATGTTCATCGAGCTCCACCGGAGGGAGCGGGCGATGAGGGCGGCGCTCGCACGGGCCGAGCTCGCCGAGGCGGCCGCGCACGAGAGCGAGCGCGTCCTGAGCACACTGATGGGAAATCTGCCCGGCATGGCCTATCGGTGCCACAACGCACCCGGCTTCCCGTTGTCCTATGCCAGCCCCAAGGCCCTGGAGCTCACCGGATACAGCGCCGAGGACTTCACCTCGCACCGCGTGCTCTGGGCGGACCTGCTCCACCCCGATGACGTCCAGGAGGTCTGGGCCCACATCCAGGAGGCGCTCCACTCCCGGGAGCCCTTCACCCTCACCTATCGGATCCGCACGCGAAGCGGGGAGGTGCGCTGGGTCTGGGAGCGCGGGGTGGCCATCCACGGGCCCGGGGGCGAGCTCCTGATGTTGGAGGGATTCGTCGCCGACATCACCGCGCTCCACCAGGCCGAGCAGGAGCGGGAACGGCTGCTGGCCCAGACACGGATGGAGCACAACCGGTTGGAGACCATCCTCCAACAGCTCCCGTGCGCGGTCCACATCGCCGAGGCGCACTCCGGGCGAACCGTGGCCTTCAATGCCCGGGTCGAGCAACTCCTCGGACATCCCATGATCGATGTGCGCAACATCAAGGACTTCGCCCGCTACCGGGCCATCCACCCGGATGGAAGCCGCTACGCGGCGGAGGAGTATCCCCTCGCGAGGGTGATGCTCACCGGGAAGGAGCAACCCGAGGAGGAGGCCCTCTATGCTCGGCCCGATGGCTCCGTACGGGTCCTGCTCATCAGCGCCGGACCCATCTGGGATGACCAGGGGAAGCTGCAGGCGGCGGTGGCGAGTTTCATCGACATCACCGAGCTCAAACGCACCGAGCGGCACCAGGCCTTCCTCGCTTCCGTGAGCGAGACCCTGGCCAGCTCGCTGGACTACGAGGACACGCTCGCCCACGTGGTGCAGCGGGCCGTGCCCACGCTCGGGGACGGCTGCGCGTTGGACCTCGCCGAACCGGATGGCACCCTGCGCCGGTTGGCGGTGTCCCACGTGGATCCATCCCGGGCGGAGCTCGCCTGGGAGATAGCCCGGCGCTACCTCAGGGGGCTCGACGCACCCTGTGGGCCCGGAGCCGTCATCCGTACCGGACACCCCGAGCTGCTCACGGACCTCGACGAGCTGCTCACCGCGCATGCGGTCGACGCGGAGCAACTGAAGCTGCTGCGAGAGCTCGGGGTCACGTCCACGCTGACGGTCCCCTTGCGCGCCCGTGGCCGCACCCTGGGCGCGCTCACCTTCTACTATTGCCGCAAGTCGGCCCGCTACAGCCAGGAGGACCAACTCATGGCCAAGGACCTGGCGCACCGGGCCGCGCTCGCGGTGGACAACGCGCGCCTCTACCGCGAGGCCCAGCTCGCGGTGCAGCTGCGCGACGAGTTCCTCTCGGTGGCCTCGCACGAGCTGAAGACCCCGCTCACGCCCCTGCACCTCAAGCTCACCACCCTGATGCGCGAATTGCCCCGGTGCTGCGAGGGGGATGCCCGCGCCCAGGAACTCCAGCACCACGTGGAGGTGGCCAGGCGCCAGGTGAAGAAGATGTCCATGCTCATCAACGCGCTGCTCGACGTCAGCCGGCTCTCGCAGGGGAAGCTGAAGTTGGAGTTGGAAGACGCGGACCTGGGCGAGGTGCTGGACGAGGTCCTCGCCTGGTTCGCACCCGAGGCGGCGCGGGTGGGCTCGGAGCTCCAGGTGGAGACACGAACGCGGGTGACCGGCCAGTGGGACAGGCTGCGGCTGGAACAGGTCGTCACCAACCTCGTCTCCAACGCCATCCGCTATGGCGCCGGCCGCCCCATCCACGCCCGGGTGACGGTGGAGGGAGACGTGGCGCGGCTGGTGGTACGGGACCAGGGCATCGGCATTGCACCGGAGGCCCAGGAGCGCATCTTCCAGAAGTTCGAGCGGGCCGTCTCCGAACGCCACTCCGGGGGACTCGGGCTGGGGCTCTACATCACCCGAGTCATCGTGGAGGCCATGGGCGGGAGCATCCGGGTGGAGAGCCGCGTGGGAGAAGGCTCCACCTTCACGGTCGACCTGCCCCTCTCCCCACCACCGGACGCGCGACGGTGAGGGCCTCGTCAGGAGCGGCTCCGCCTCCACGTCACTGAGGGCGGAAGCGATTTTCGGGCACCCGGCCGGAGAGGCCACACAAGCTTCGGTGGTTCGAGCGGCTCAGGACTTCTTCCGGCCGCGGCGCTCGGACTTCTCGTCATCGAAGCCCGTCACCTGCATCCCGAGCGACTGCGCCAGACTCACGGCCGTCTCGACGGGAACCCGGGTGCCCTTGAGACGATTTCTCGCCGGATCGAGGAAGAGCCCCGACACCTGGGAGAAGTCCGTCCGGGTGAGGGTGCAGCCCCGGAAGTTGCTGCCCGCGAGGTTCGTCCCGGTGAAGTCCGCCTCCGACAGGTCCAGGTCGAAGAAGTTCGCCTCCAGCGCCGAGCAGCGCAGGAAGGCCGTCTTGCGCAGGCTGAGTCCGACGAAGGAGGCGTAGCGCAGGACGCAATCCTCGAACGACATCTCGGGGTTGGCCGACACCTCCGTGAAGTCGACCCCCATCAACTTCGAGCCCTCGAAGCGCACGTCCCGGAGCGCCGTGCCCTTGAGCTGCGCACGGGTGAGGTCGCAACCGTTGAAGACGCAGACCTCCAGCTTGCTGTTGCGCCAGCGGCTCTCCTGGAACTGGGTCCGCAGGAAGGTACACCGGTAGAACTCCTTCCCGCCGAGCTCGCAGCCCTGGAGATCCAGATCGGCGAACGTTTCGTTCTCGAAGAACTCCTCCTGCGCGAGCCGCCGCGCGAGCCGCGAGGCCTCTTCCGGATCCGTGGGTACGTGAGTCATGCGGGCCTCTTTCTCATGACCGACGCCCACGCGCCACCGCCGTGCTCGTGCGAAGCCGCGGCCCGATGACACACGTTCTACCGCGAGGCCAGGATGATGGGCGGCGTCCGCGACGAGGACGCGACCTCACCCGCCTTCCGCTCCCCCGGGGCGCTGCTCGGCTACATCGTCCTGGGCCTCATCGGACTGCTGGCGGTGATCGCCCTCGCGCGGCTGCACTCGGCGGTGCGGGTGACCAGCACGGGCAAGGCCTGGCTGGCGTTGGGGATGGCCCAGCTCGTGGTCGCCGCGCGGCTGGGCTTCTCGGAGGCCCCCACGGCCCATCCCGACCACACAGTCCGACTGACACCGGCGCTGTCCGGAAGCGGAACGTCAACCCTCCCTGGAGAGCAGGTTGTCCCACCGGGCCGAATACCCAGACTACGTCCCCCCTCACCCAAAAAGCTCAATAGGAAGGTGGACATGCGTCGGTATCCAACCGGTGTGTCTTCTCTGCTATCCGTCTGTGCGCTGGCAGGCGTGTGTGCGTCGGCTCCAGCGGACGCACTGGAAACCTGCCAGCCCATCACGCTGGTCAAGAACATCGCCCCCGGACCCGCCAGCTCGATTCCGGACCTTCAGGTCCAGACTCCGGCTGTCCTCGGCAAGACGGTCTTCTTCACCGCGAAGGATGGAACGACCGGCCTCGAGCTGTGGCGAAGCCGCGGCAAGGAAGGCGACACAGCCCTGGTGAAGGACATCTTCCCAGGCTCCAAGGATTCGGAGCCACGGTTCCTGACCGTGGTCGGCAACACCCTTTTCTTCATCGCCGATGACGGCGCCCACGGCGCCGAGCTGTGGAAGTCGGATGGTACGGCCGAAGGGACCGTGCTCGTGCGCGACATCCGGCCCGGCACCGAGGGCTCGGGAGCGACCTCGCTGACGGCGATGGGCAACACCCTCTTCTTCATCGCCGACAACGGCGTGAACGGCCTGGAGCTGTGGAAGAGCGACGGCTCGGAAGCGGGCACGGAGCTGGTCGCGGACATCGTCCCCGGCCCCGTGGGCGCGGGGCTCGGCTCCCTGACGGTGATGCGCGACACGCTCTTCTTCGCGGCCGACGGTGGGCCCCAGGAGACCGAGCTGTGGCGCAGCGATGGCTCGAAGGCGGGGACCGAGCGCGTCGCCATCGTCCGGGTCATCGAGAGCGATCCCGGCGAGGAGACCCTCCAGGGCTTGAAGGCCGTGGGCGACAGGCTCTACTTCTTCGCCGGGTCGGCCTACAAGAAGCGGTGGGACCTCTGGAAGAGCGACGGAACGGGGCCGGGAACGGTCCGCGTCACGCCCCTGGCCCTGAGCGCCGCCGACTACGCGATGGGTCCCGATTCGGTGACGCAGGTGGGAGAGCTGATCTACTTCCGGGCCGGCGCGGACGGCTCGCTGTGGCGGAGTGACGGTACCGACAAGGGCACGTCCCTCATCAAGCCCTCGGCGGACGCCCGCTTCCTGACGAACCTGAACGGGACGCTCGTCTTCACCGCCTGGGACGAGGCGAGCGGCTTCGAGCTGTGGCGGAGTGATGGGACGGTCGCCGGCACGGTCCTCATCGAGGACCTCCGTCCCGGAAGCGACAGCTCGGCGCCCTCGTGGCTGACCGTGGTGGACGGCAAGCTCCTCTTCAGCGCCGAGACCACGGAGTCCGGCCGCGAGCTCTGGTCGAGCGATGGCACCCTGGAAGGGACGGCGATGCTCCAGGACGCCGTTCCCGGACCCGGCTCCCTGTCGCCTTCGCTGCTCACGCCCGTGGGCCCGCGCGTCTTCTTCCTCGCGGGTGACACCTCCGCCGCCGACGCGAGCGCCACTGGCGCCGAGCCGTGGGTGCTCAATGACTGCACGCCTCCGACGATCACCTGCCCCAGCGAGCTGACGGCCGAGGCGAGGAGCGAGAGCGGTACGACCGTGACCTATCCGGCCGCCACGGGCTACGACAACAAGCCCGAGCCCCTGGTCTTCAGCTACAGCCACGCCGCGGGTGACAACTTCCCGCTCGGTTCGACCCAGGTCACCGCCATGGCGACCGACGAGTCCGGGAACGGCGCGCAGTGCACCTTCACCGTGAAGGTCCGCGACACCCAGCCGCCGTCGGTCATCTGTCCGCAGGACCATGAGGTCTGGAGGACGACACGGTATGGGGCGACCGTGGACTACCCACGGGCCACGGCCACCGACACGGTGTCCCCGCCGGCGCTCACCTACGAGCCTCCGCCCGGCAGTGACTTCATCGTGGGAATCACCCCCGTTGTCGTCACCGCCACCGACGCGGCCGGCAACACCTCGCGCTGCACGTTCCGGGTGGGAGTGAGCCGGCAGTACGCCCGCGGTGGCTGCGGCTGCGGAGCGGCCTCCGCCAGTGAGTTCGCTGGAGGGTTGCTCCTGTCGAGCCTGGCTCTGCTGGGCGCGCGCCGCCGCAAGTCCGGGACGCGCCGCGACGGGTAGCGCCTCGCGGTTCAGGCCGAGGCCGGGCTCCGGGGCAGCCGCACGCAGAAGGTGGTGCCATCGAGCGCGTTGGACCGCACGTCGATGGTGCCACCATGGGCACGGATGATGTGGTCCACGATGAAGAGGCCGAGCCCGATGCTGCGGCTCGTCCTGTCGGAATTCTCACCCCCGCGTCGCATGGGCTCGAAGAGGTGGGCCTGGAGTTGGGGCGGGATGGGCTCGCCCAGGTTGTGGACCTCCATCACCACGCTGTTGGCTTCTCCGCGCGTGCGCACCGTGACCGGCGTCTCCCCCGGGCTGTACTTCAACGCGTTGGTGACCAGGTTGGTGATGACCTGCGCCACCCGGTCCGAGTCCCACGTTCCCACGCCACTGCCGCTCACCTCGACCCGCACCTCGCGCTCGGGATAGGACATGTGGACCTCCTCCACCACGTGGTGGAGGAGGGTGTGCAGGTCCATCTGCTCCCGGTGCAGGACGATGCCCCCGCCCAGCCGGGCCTGCGTGAAGTCGAGGAGATCCCTCACCATCCGGATGGCGCGCTCGGCCGAGGAATGGATGCGCACGAGCGTCTTGAGGATGCGCTCGTCCAGGCCCTCGCGGCGCAGCAGGAGCGAAATCCCCAGGGAGATGGCGGTGATGGGGTTGCGCAGATCGTGGCTGACGATACCGATGAGCTGCTGCTCGAACTCCGAGCGCCGCCGCTCCTCGGCCCGGGCGTCCTCTTCCTTGCGCTTGCGCTCGCTGATGTCCCGGAAGAAGGCCGCGAGTCCCCCCTCCTTCGTGGGGTAGACGCTGACGTCCACCCACAGGTCCATGGGCGCGTAGAACTCCTCGAAGTGCACGGGCACCCGCTCGCGCATGGCCCGCTGGTACTCGGACCAGAACTTCGTCTTCGGGTCGGCGAGCAGTGGCCAGAGATCGCACACCCTGCGCATCAGGGTCTCGTCACGCGGCTTGCGCGAGATGCGCTCCTGGTTGCTGTTGACGAGGACGACGCGACCGTCCTTGTCGAGGACGATCAACGCGTCCCCGTGCTCCAGGACCTCGAGGGCGAGCTGGAGCCGGGACTCCGCGAGCCCCGTCCGCAGCCGCTGCTCGGTGAGGCGCTTGCGGATGTCCTCCTTCTCCACCGCGTTGCGCACGGCGCGGTAGAGGTTCTCGGGAGTCACCTCCGCCTTCACCAGGTAGTCGGACGCTCCCCCCCTGAGCGCCTTGACGGCGATGCGCTCGCTCCCCCGCCCGGTCACCATCACCACGGGCGGACGCAGGAGGCCCTCGTCGATCTCCAGCCTCCGGAGGAACTCCAGCCCGTTGGCGCCCGGGAGCTCGTAGTCCAGGAGGATGCAGTCCACGGGCTCGCGCTTGCACACCTCGAGCGCCTGCTCCGCGTTCTCCTCCTCGAGGAAGCGGAAGGAGTACTCCTCCACCTGCTCCAGGTAGGTCCTGAAGACGTGCCGATCCTCCGGGCTGTCCTCCAGCAGGAGCAGCGTCAATTGTCGGCGGCTCATCTGCGAGAGCTCTCCCGGCCGTCACCTTCCGGCATCACGATGTGGTCCAGCCAGAAGTCCTTGAAGAGCTGAATCATTCGCTCGAACCGGGTCAGATCCACGGGTTTGAGAAGGTAACCACTCGCGCCATTCGCGTAGACACTCTGAACGTCCTTCGGGTTGTCCGAAGTGGAGAACACGATGACGGGGATGCTCTTGAGAAGAGGGTCATTCTTGACATGCTCGAGTACCTGCCTGCCATCCAGGCCAGCGAGGTTCAGGTCCAGCAGGATGAGGCCCGGGCGGGGCGCCGGCTCCGGGCCCGCGTAGCGGCCGGTCCGGTGGAGGAACGCGAGCGCCTCCTCGCCCTCGGCACAGCGGTAGAGCGGATTGGGGATGCCCACGCCCTGGAAGGTCATCTGGAGCATGTCGAAGTCCTCGTCGTTGTCCTCCACCACGAGGATGGGCAGCTCGCGGTTCATCTCCCGCCCCCTGTCGAAGAGGGCTCGTCCCTCTCACTGCCCAGGGTGAAGAAGAAGGTGGTGCCCTCGCCCGGCCGGGACTCCAGCCAGATACGGCCGCTGTGCCGCTCGATGAGGCGCTTGACGATGGTCAGACCCGTCCCGGTGCCCCCGCCGTATTTGTCCCGCCCGTGCAGGCGCTTGAAGATGCGGAAGATGGCCTCCTGGTACTCGGGCTTGATGCCAATGCCGTTGTCGCGCACGAAGTAGACGGTGTCGCCCTCGGGCGCGTTCGTGGCGCCGAGCTCCACCCACTTCGTGTCCTTGTCGTTGTACTTGATGGCGTTGGTGATGAGGTTGGTGAAGACCTCCACCATGCGCACGCGGTCGCACCGCGCGGGAGGCAACGGACGGGGAATGCGCACCTCCACCTGGGCCTCGTCGATCCTCGGCTTGAGCACCTCCAGTACCGACGCGATCACCTCGTTGAGGTCCGTCTCCCGGAGGGAGAGCTCGGTGCGGCCCACCTGCGCGTAGTGCAGCAACGAGTTGATGAGGCGCTCCATGCGCTGAGTGAGCCGCACCACCGTGTCCATGCGCGTGCGGTTGGTGGGCTCGAGATGGTTGGACTCCTCGCGCAGCACCAGGCTGGCGTAGTTGTGGATGCCCCGGAGCGGCTCCTTGAGATCATGGCTGGCCGCGTAGGCGAAGGAGTCCAGCTCCACGTTGCTGCGCTCCAGCTCCGTGTTGAGCTTGAGCAGTTCCTCGCTGCGCTGCAGGACGATGTCGATGATGTTCCTGCGCAGCTCCCGGGCCGCCTCCAGCTCGTAGTCCTTCCAGGGCAGGGACTTGCCGCGCACCGTCTCCTTCCAGAGCGCGAAGGACTTGCGCGGGTGGAGCCGTAGCTGGTCGTCCTGGACGTCCACCGGCTTGTTCGGGTTGCCGCCCCACTCCACCGTCTGCACCACCTCCGGGCGGAACCACAGGACATAGTTGTGGCGGCCACGTGACATGGAGGCGGCGATGAGGCCGGCCGCGACGTCCTTGAACGCCTCCGCCTCGGGGTACTCCCGGGACAGGCTGGTGGTGGAGAACACCTCCGTTGGATCCGGCTTCTCGCCCAGCCAGCGGATGAGGCCCTGGAGCTGCTCGTCCGAGGGGGCCTTGCCCACGATGGTCGTCGCGCCGTTGAAGTAGACGGCCGCGCCGCTCGCGCCCGTGAGCTCGAGCAGCTCGGGCGGTGGGTGGCAGAGCCCCGCGGCGAAGTCCGCGCTGCGGGTCATCCGCTCGAGCAGCCGCGCCTGCACGGACCTGGCCCGGAGGCGCTGGTCATAGTCCTCGTAGCCCTCCTTGGAGGGGATGAACGAGGACATGAACTCGCCCACGAATTCGCAGGCCGTGCGCACCTCGTAGGGGATGTACCGGGGCCCGGACACGTCCGTGCAGGAGATGAGGCCCCAGAGCCGCCCCTCCTTCATGAGCGAGATGCTCATCGAGGCGAACGCCCCCATGTTGTGCAGGTACTCGAGGTGGATGGGCGACACGCTGCGCAGCACGCAGAAGGACATGTCGAGTGGACCCTGGGCGGCCTCCTCGGGCAACGCGAGGATGCGCGCGGGCACGTAGTCCACCGTCGGGATGATGCGCAGCCAGTTGAGGGTGTACAGCTCGCGCGCCTGGCGGGGGATGTCCGAGGCGGGGAAGTGCAGGCCCAGGTACGGGTCCGCCTTCTCCACCCGATCCTCGGCGAGGACCTGACCGTTCCACTCCGCGTCGAAGCGGTAGATGATGACGCGATCGAACCCCGTGAGCCGGCGGACCTCGCGGACGGCCTCCTCGCACAGCTCGCGCAGGTCCCTCGCGTCACGCAGGCGCGACATGGAGCCACGCGCCTGGTGGTAGAAGCCGAAGAAGGGGAGCGCCTCCTGCTCGGACGAGGGCTCGAGCTCGAGGAAGAGCCGGCCCTGGTGCCGGTGCGCGATGCCATTGAACGTGCGCTCGCCGCTCCCTCCCCGGATGGAGAGCTTGAGCGGGTTGCGGTCCTCGAGCCGCTCCAACAACAGGCTCGCGCGGACGCTCTCGACCTGGGTGGCGGGCAGGAGGACCTCGAGCGTCCTGCCCAGCAGCTCCTGGGCCGGCACGCCGAGCAGGGCCTGCACGTTCTCGCTGACCTGGCGGATCTCCAGCGCGGGCTCTTTCAGGACGAGCAACACGCCGTGCGGCTGGATGGCTCCCGGGATGTGGATGGGCTCGCGATCGCAGTTGGTGAGATCCGCCGTCCGCCCGGCTCCGGCCGATTCCGTGCTCATCACTCCTCCTCTTCGGGCACCTGGGAGCCCTGGCGTCGACCCGATTGGAACCGACCCCTATAAGCCGCCCGACAGCTCTCCCGCCCGGCTGCCTGGCGCTCCGGTGGCATGCGCGAAGGTAAATGTTCACATCCCATCAACCCAGGGAAGCCGGTAAGCAGAGGGTCGCGACCCGGGCCGCGGCCCTGTTAATGGGCCCATTCTGTTTCGGAGGATGGCGTGGAGGAGTCGGTAAATCGGGCGCGTGCCCAGCAGGACATGTTCGCCGGCCCGAGTGAGATGCACGCCCGCGTCCGGGCGCATGACTGGGCCAGTACTCCGGTTGGCCCCGTGGAGACCTGGCCGCAGAGTCTCAAGGCCCTCATCCGGACACTGCTCTCCTCCAGCTACCCCATGGTGCTGACCTGGGGGCCCGCCTTCACCCAGTTCTACAACGACGCCTATTCGAGGCTGATCGGCGACGGACACCCGGCCGCGCTCGGCATCGACATCCGCATCACCCTGGCCGCGTCGTGGGACACGCTCGGCCCGATGATCCACCGGGTGATGACCACCGGCGTGGCCAACTGGACGCCGGCCCTCCCGCTCCTCATGGAGCGCTCGGGCTACCGCGAGGAGGCCTACTTCAGCGTCTCCCACGCCCCCGCCGAGGACGACGAGGGGCGGATCGTCGGCATGCTCGCCGTCTGCAGCGAGGTGACCCAGCAACTGCTCGGCGAGCGGCGGATGCGGCTGCTGAGGGAGCTGGCCTCGAGAACGGACGGGACCCGCAGCGTCGAGAGGACCTGCGGCGATCTCTCCGCCGCCATCGCCGAGCACCCGCTGGATGTCCCCTTCGCGCTCATCTACCTGCGAGGCCCGGACGGGAGGACGCTCACGCGCGGCGGCGTCATCGGGCTGGACGAGAACGGCCCCGTGTGCCCGGCCTCCGTGGAGGTGGGGGTGGATGGCGACGACATCTGGCCCCTGGAGCGCGCGGCGGCCGGAGAGACGGTCCTCGTCGAGGACGTCGAGCGTCGCGTCGCGCTGGCGGGCGGCCCGTACAGGGCTCCGATCCGCTCGGCGCTGGTGATTCCCATCGCCTCCTCGGGACAGACGGCGCCCCTTGGCGTGCTGGTGGCGGGGGTGAGTCCCAACCGCGCGCTCGACGAGGGCTACCGCTCCTTCTACGAGTTACTGGCGGGTCAGGTGTCGGTGGCCCTGCGCAATGCCCAGGCCTATGAGGAGGAGCGTCGGCGCGCGGAGGCCCTGGCGGAGCTCGACCGCGCCAAGACGACCTTCTTCAGCAACATCAGCCACGAGTTCCGCACGCCGCTGACGCTGATGCTGGGGCCCACCGAGCACCTGCTCGAGGGGCGCGCGGGCGCCGTGTCGGAGAGCGTCCGGGCCGAGCTCCAGCTCATCCACCGCAACGCGGAGCGGCTGCTGCGGCTCGTCAACGCGCTGCTCGACTTCTCCCGCCTGGAAGCGGGGCGCATCGAGGCCAGCTACGCGCCCACGGACTTCTCCACGCTCTCCGCCGACCTCGCGAGCAGCTTCCGCTCCGCGGTGGAGCGGGCCGGGCTGAAGCTCCTCGTGGACTGCCCTCCCCTGTCCCAGCCCGTCTACCTGGACAAGGAGCTCTGGGAGAAGGTCGTCCTCAATCTCGTCTCCAACGCCTTCAAGTTCACCCACAAGGGGGAGATCTCCGTCCAGACCCACGAGCGGGAGGGACGCGCCGTGCTCATCGTCCGCGACACCGGGACGGGGATTCCCGCCTCGGAGCTGCCGCGCATCTTCGAGCGCTTCCACCGGGTGAGGGACGCGCACTCCCGGACGCACGAGGGCACGGGCATCGGACTGGCGCTGGTGCGGGAGCTGGTGCAGCTGCACGGGGGCACCGTGAGCGTGGACAGCACCGAGGGCCGGGGAACGACGTTCACCGTCGAGATTCCCCTGGGCTCGGCGCACCTCTCCCAGGAGCGCATCAGCGCCCCGCGCGGCCTGCCCTCCACCGCCACCGGAGCCACCCCCTACGTCGAGGAGGCGCTGCGCTGGACCCCGGATGAGGCCCCGAGGCGGGAGGCGCCCCACCCGGCGAAGGCGAACGAGCCCCGGGCCCGGGTGCTCCTCGCGGACGACAACGCGGACATGCGCGACTACATCCGCCGGGTGCTGTCCCCCCACTTCGAGGTGGAGGCGGTGGCGGACGGACAGGCGGCCCTGGAGTCGGCGTTGTCCCACCCGCCGGAGCTCGTGCTCTCGGACGTGATGATGCCGCGGCTGGATGGCGTGGGGTTGCTGCGCGCGCTGCGGGCGGCTCCGCATACGAAGGATCTGCCCATCCTCCTGTTGTCGGCCCGCGCCGGCCAGGAGGCCACGCTCGAGGGGCTCGAATCCGGGGCGGACGACTACCTCGTCAAACCCTTCTCCGCTCGCGAGCTGCTCGCCCGCGTGAGGTCCAACCTCGAGCGGGTGCGCATGCGCCGCGATGTGGCCCGGGAGCGGGCCCGCGTGGAGAGCCTCATGGAGGCGCTCCGGGCCCGGGACGACTTCCTGACCGTCGCATCTCACGAGTTGAAGACCCCGCTCACCGCCTTCCAACTCAATCTCAACGCCATCGAGCGGGGGCTGAGCCGGACGTCGGAGCACAACATCGGCGATCGGCTGGACGTGGCGCGCCACTCCGTCCGCCGGCTGGCCCGGCTCATCGAGACACTGCTGGACGTGTCGCAGCTCACCACCGGCCGCCTGCAGCTGATGCCCGAGCCGGTGGACCTGTCGACTCTCGTCGGCGAGGTCGTGGCCAACACCCAGGAGGAGGCCCGGAAGCTGAAGACACCGCTGTCGGTCCGCATCGAGAGCCCGCTGGCCGGACACTTCGATCCCGACCGGATGGAGCAGGTGGTCCACAACCTCCTGTCCAACGCCTTGAAGTTCGGCCAGGGGCGGCCCGTGGAGATCTCCCTGCGCTCGGAGGGCAACGTGGTGCAGCTGAGCGTGGTGGATCACGGCATCGGCATTCCCCCGGCGGACCGGGCCCGCGTCTTCGAGCGCTTCGAGCGGGCCGTCCCGGTGCGCAACTATGGCGGTCTGGGGCTGGGGCTATGGGTGACGCGGCAGGTCGTCGAGGCGCACCAGGGCACCATCCTCATCGAGGAGACGCCTGGAGGCGGAGCGACCTTCCACGTCCGGCTGCCACGCAACGGCCAGGCGGGTAACGCCAGCTCCGCCGTGAACTGACGTCCTCCGTCAGGAACCACGGGCACCCGCGTCCCTCCGGGCAGAACGACGGAGGGCAGCACATGACGACGCACAACCCGACCACGCCCACGCTCCCCGAGGCCCAGCTCGGCCCGGCCGAGAAGCTCCTGGAGCTGGTGCTCGGTGGCTCCGCGCACCTGTGGCACAACCGCCCGGGCCTGGACGTGAACGGCGTCTGGCATCCCGCGCAGGGCGCCAAGGACACCCTCGTCCGCCGGAGCACCCCGGTGAAGCCCGGACTCTTCGTGCCCGCCGCGGTGAAGCTCTACCGCCAGCTGCTCGACATCTACCGGCTCAACACGGACCTGATGGCGCACTTCGCGTCCTACGCGCTCACGCAGACGGACTGGCGTGACCTCAAGGTGGCCACGTGCGCGCTGATGCTCGTGCAGAACCACTCCGGTCAGCCCGTGCGCGAGGACGACGGCTCCATCGCGTTCCTCGACGACGACTTCCGTGCCATCGGCGCGGCCATGCTCCTGCACTACGAGCGCAAGTCCACGCGCATGCTCACGCCCAAGGCGGTGCTGCGGGTGGCCGAGCTGCTCGAGACGCCGGAGATCGCCCACCTCAACCGCGAGGCCGGTTTCGGTGACCCCGCGTCCCGCAAGCCGCCCCTCGGCCGGTGGAAGGCCGTGGCCACGAAGTGGCTGCGCGTGCGTGAGCAGAACCTGCCCATGCTCCAGGGCCTGGTGAAGGCCGGCTACAAGGAGACGCTGAAGAAGATCGCCCGCAAGGCCGGTTACAAGCCGGTGTCGCAGGCCTTCTTCGAGGTGCTCGGCTGGAAGCAGAAGCAGGCGGCCGCGGGCCACCGCTCGGTGGGGTTGGAGGGGCTGAACCTGGTGAAGCGGGAGCGCTTCGACGGGCTCTCGGAGGCGGAGATCTGCGAGTGGATCGAACGGGAGCGCCTCTCCTTCAAGGAGGTGGTGGGCCGGCTTCCCAAGGACGTGGGCCTGACGCCGGCCATCATGGCGGCGCTCCTGCCCTCGCTGTCCGACAGGGATCTGCGCATGCTGACGCCCACGCTCGAGGAGCTGGGGTTGATGTCCGACCCCGCCATCCGCGCGCGCTGGGAGAAGGCGGTGCAGACGGCGACCGACCAGCGGGCGCTCCACATCGTGAAGAACGTCCGCAGCCAGGAGCTGAAGGCGAAGCTGGAGGAGGCGAGCGACAATGCGGCGAGGGCCGCGGTGGCGGAGGCGACGGCGGAGACGGACGTGAGGGTGATGTTCCTCATCGACAAGTCCGGCTCCATGGAGGGCGCCATCGAGCAGTCGAAGGAGGCGCTGTCTCGCATCCTCGCGGGCTTCCCGCTGGAGAAGCTGCACATCGCGACGTTCGACACGATGGGCACGGTGCTCAAGCCCAAGGCGGCGAGCCGGGCGGCGGTGCAGCACATGCTGCAGGGCATCCAGGCGTCGGGCGGTACCACGCACGCGGCCGGTGTGCATGCGCTGTACCGGGCGGAGGTGCGGGTGCCGCGGGAGGCGAAGCTCATCGTCATCGTCGTGGGTGACGAGGCCGGTGAGTCGGGTGAGCAGCTCGCCCGGGCCTTCAACGAGTGCGGCTACAGCGTGGCCGCCATGGCGCTGTTGCTGAGCGTGGTGAGCACGCGGGGCAACACCGTGCGCACGTGCGCGCGGCAGATGCAGGTGCCGTTCAGTGAGGTGTCGGTGGGCCAGTTCGAGGACCCCTACCAGGTCCCCCGTGTGTTGAAGGCGTTGCTGGACGCGCCGACGGTGCCCGGGGCCAGCCAGTCCGGCTGGGTCGAGCGGGTGATGCGCACGCCGCTGTTGAAGGTGGCGTGAGAGAGGAGTGGGTGTCGTGGACTACCGGAAGTTCCTCGGGAAGGTGGAGTCGGCGGTGCTGCCCTACTTCGGCGGCGCTTGCGTCGACGCGCCCTCGCGGCGCCTCCGCGTGTCCACGCCGCCCGCTCCCGGCTGGTGGCGCTTCGACGTGCAGGGGCGCACCGCCACCGCGCGGGAGCCGGCCGGGCCGGAAGGGCTCGACGGGCTCCCGCTCATTCGTGGACATCTCTGGGGTACGCGGCTGGTGCGTGAGGGCGCGGTGGCCGAGCCGGTGCAACTCCTCCCCGACGAGGAGCCACCGCGTTTCTCTCCGGTACGCGCCCGGCGCTGGCACGACGGCACGCTCGTCTTCGAGGCGCTCGAGTTCGAGGGCGAGGCCGAGGGCGGTGCACGCCTCATGCTGGAGGAGGGCCGGACGCTCGCGGAGGTGAAGGCCGTGCCGGCCTCGCTGCGGGCGGCGTTTGGCTACGCGGTGCTGGAGGGCACCTCGCGCGCGCTCGGCATCCGCTTCTCCCCCGTCGAGGTGCGAGGCCAGGTGCTGTCCGTGGCCGAGGGAGGTCGTCCCATCGCCGAGGCCCGGCTGCGGGCGCTGGCCACCGAGCGCGCGGTCCACGCAAGGGGGGTGGACGCACGGCCGCGGAGCGCTCCGCGTCACCAGGAGCGGCAGCCCCAGGGCACCATGCGGGTGGAGCGGGCTCTCGAATCAGCGGGAGCCCGGCTGCTCGACACGCGGCGGCTGGAGGGCGAGCGGCTCGAGGTGACGTTCGGCTTCATGGGCGAGCGCTTCATCAGCATCGTGGAGGCGGACTCGCTGCGGGTGGTGGACGCGGGCATCTGCCTCGCGGGGGAGGACCGGCAGGTGACGTTGGAGAGCCTGCCGTCGGTCATACGCGAGGCCATCGAGGACGACGTGCTGGTCATCACCCGGCACGCGTGAGGGAGCAGCCATGCGGCCACGTGAAGTCTGCCTGCTCATCGGCCGGGACGGGGCGGCGCTGTGGAGCGATGCCTCGGACAGCCCCGTGTCGCTGCCGGACTCGCGCGCGCGCTGGGAGGCCATCTGGCGGCTGCGTGACGAGTTGGAGGAGATCGCCCACAGCCACCCCGTGGGGCCGAGGGCCTTCAGCGCCGAGGACGAGACGACGATGGAGGCACTCACCCTGGCGCTCGGCCGGCCCGTGCGCTTCTCGGTGGTGGCCCCCGACGGCATGGTGGTGCGCGAGCACGGTGGGGAGCGCATCCTCACCGAGGAGCCCGACTGGGCCCGACGTCTGCGAGCCGAATCGGGGATGCGGCACGCTCAGGACAACGGCCAGGTGTAGACCAGGTCGAAGTCCAGGCCCGGCTCCCGCCGACGCTCCACGGAGGCAGACAGGGAGTCGAGCCCGGAGCTCATCTGGAACGCCTTCGTGTAGATGCCGCGGATCCACAGCGGACCCATCAGCTCCCGCTTGAAGACGATGCGCGCGGAGGAGGGGCCCAACCGCTCGAACCTCCGGTTCCCATACGTGGTGACGGCCCGGGTGGAGGCCATCGACAACTCCATGGACTTGAGCACGTCCGAGCCCGTGAGCCGCCGGAATGCCTGGCCCACGGGTGAGCGCTGATAGCTGCCCGCCAGGAAGATGCCGATCCGCTCCAACACTTCGGGGTAGGAGGCCAGGCCCCGAGCCTCGGCGGCGTTCGCTCCCGCGTCGGTCACGCGCAGCAGCTCCGCAATGGGGCAGGTGAAGAGCCCAAGCTCCACGGGCCCGGACGCGGCGGCCCGAGCCTCCTCCGCCACCTCGGAACCATAGAGCTGTGAAAAGCCGCCCAGGGTATCCATGAAAATCTGCCCATGGGTGCGCTCATCGGGCAAGGCAAGCGCAATTCGGCTTCGCACGGCCTCACGCGTATCCATTGACCACAACTTTACAACTTGACCACCTGTCACTGCCATCTGACATCCACCACCCCCACCAACACATCATCCGACACGCGTTGCTCCCGGCTCCGGGTACATCCCGAGGAACAAGCATCCGCTCGTGCTCTAGGATGAAGCCGTGAGCGCGGATCTTCCCGAGGAAAGCGGGCGTACGGACCGTTGGCAGAGCCTGGTGGCGGGGGCCTTCCTGTTGGAGGAGACCCTGAGCGCGAAGGAGGCAGCGGAGAGCGGGGCGGGCGCGATGGCCCCCACCCTCCGCTATCTGGACAGCCTGCTCGAGGTCTTCCCGTCACATCTGGATCCACTGGAGGACTTCGAGGGCTATGCCGTCCGCCGCATGGCCCTGGCCCTGCGGCGCGCCCTGGAACAGAGAGGCCGCTGAGCGCGCCTGACGGCGGTGGTGCTCACACCGGACGCAGCTCGGAACGGACCTCACCCGGCGTGGCCTGCTGCTGCGCCAGCTTCTCCTCGACGACCGTCATTCCGAACGCGCTCGGATCGAGCTGCTCGTCACCCGAGAAGACGCGACGGGCACGGCCCAGCAACCACCCGAGTCCCTTCACCGCGTCGCGAAGAATCCGCATGGGCGCCTGACGCGAGGCCAGCGGAGGGCTGAGCTGATCGAGCTCCGCGTCCTTCATCGTCAGTTCCTTCACGCCCACGCCGTGCGAGTACACCATCTCGCCGCCCAACCAGCCGGTGTAGGTGGCGAAGGCGAAGGAGCCCAGCCCCAACAGGCCGGAGATCAGCGACGAGCGGTGGGTGGTGCGCCACGCGGCGACCCCGAACGCGCTCAGCACGATGACCACGTTGCCCAGGCCGTGCAGGAACATCATGTCCCGGGTGTGCCGATCCGCCTTCACCTCCTGCGAGGCGGCCATACCAGCCAGGCCCGCCATCAACCCGCTCGCCGCGGTGGTCCACCACAACGTCCGGGCCGCCGTGTCCAGCTTCCGGTTCCCGGTGAGCGCCGCCGTCAGGTCGACGACCACGGTGGACGGCAGCAGCGCCAGCGGAGCGTGGATCAACGTCGGGTGCAGCTCGTGTACGCGCATCTGCATGCAATTCCCTCCTCGTCCTGGGAACCTTGGTGCGCGCCTCCCGGCGGACAACCCGCCCCACCGGCGTCCCACGGCTCCCACTCCCAATCAGAGGGGCACTCCGGGGAGGAGCAGGCGAGGCGGCATTCCCCTTGTCGAAGTGGCCGGACATGGGCAGACCACGGGCCACGACACGCTCGAGGGAGGACTCGGTGAAGCCGACGGGACTGATGTTGATGGTTGCGGGGGCGCTCCTCGTCGTCATCGGGCTGCTGATGTACTCGGGTGCGCTGTCCTGGTTCGGCCGCCTGCCAGGCGACCTGCGCTGGGAGGGCGAGCACACCCGGGTCTACGTCCCCTTCGCCTCCATGTTGCTGCTCTCGGTGCTGCTCAGTCTGATCGCCTTCGTCCTGCGGCGTCTCCTGTAGCGCGCGCGTCGCATCACGGCCTCGCGATGCTTACGCATTCGTCGGGTGGAGCTCACTTCGCCCATCCAACGCCTGGAGGAACACCGAATGTCCAGCGAGTCACCGCGCCCGCCACGGGAGGCCGAACAGCAGAACACGGCCGAGATGATCGCCCCCACCGCCAACCCACCCGGACAGGCCCCCGCCTCCGTGACGCCCACGGGCGAAGCGGGTGCCCGACGCAAGATGGGCAAGTCAGGGCCGCCGGGGCCCGCCAGGAAGGGGCGCACCGTCGCCAAGCGCAAGCCCGAGAAGAAGCGCCCAGCCCCCACCGGCGAGAAGAGGGCGGCCGCGAGCCGCAAGAACACGCGGGCCACCACCCATACCTTCCGCGAGAAGGAGGGCTGGAGCACCGAGCCCAAGGTGGGCGGCCGCAAGCCCTCGGCCTCGCAGAAGAAGAGAGCCACCAAGAAGACCGGCCCCGCCCGGAAGTCCCTGGCCGGACGCGCCGCCGCGAAGACGACGACGGTCGCCAAGCGTGCGCCAGCCGCCGCCCGACGTGCAGTGAAGCGCGCCACCGGCCGCCGCTAGGCCGCCTCCCCTCCCCTCACGGCCTGGCGAACGGAGCGGCCTGGAGCCGCCTCGACTCGAGCACCCCACGGAACGCGCTCTCCTTCCCGCTGGAGACGCACACCGCGTGGCCATCGAGCCGGCCGCACACCACCCGCTCCGGATGGCGCAGGAACGGCGCCAGATACGCGGGGTGCACCACGTAGACGGTGTCGGGCTGGAACTCGCCGCGCTCGGCTTCCTGCTGGAGCGCGGTGCAGTAGGCCTGGGCCGCCGCGGGGTCCACGCGCGCGAGGTACGCGCTGTTGAAGGTCATCCCGAGCGAGGCCGCGTGATACGCGAACATGGGGCTGAAGGGCGCGCCACGGCCGGGGTAGGGACAACCGCGGCCATTGCCGTCGTGGAGCTGCGGCGGGAACAGCACGAGGTGGCGGTAGTCGTCCTTCATCCGCCGCCAGTCGGGGGAGTGCAGGCCGTTCCAGGACAGGCTCTGGAAGCGCTCCCGCTTCACCACCCGGCTGAGGTCGAACACCTGCACGCCCACCGCGAGGGCGAGCAGCCCGATGGCCACCCACGGCCGGCGGCGCCAGGCCCCCAGCACGAGCGCGAGGGCTCCCGTCAACAGCGCGTAGTGCAGCGGCCAGATGAAGCGCCCCGAGGAGCGGAACGGCTCCACGAGCCGCATCACCGGCTGGTAGAGCGCCTGGAGATCCAACACCAGCCGGCCCATGACGGTGATGCGCGAGGAGAACGCATACACGGCGAGCAGCAGACAGCACACCGCCAGGGGCACCACGCGCTTCCAGTGAGGCGTCCAGTCCGAGCGCCACCGCCACCGCGCGAGCAGCGCGGAGCCCACGCCCACCCCGAGCAGCAGCAGAACGCCCACGCCCAGGTAGCCGAAGCCCTCGCCCTGGACGCGCGCCGCGATGGGCAGGGCGGGCAGCAGCCGGGACCAGTCCAGGGGGTTGATGAGCGAGAGCACGTCCGAGGAGACATGGCCGAAGCCCTCGATGCCGGACGGGGTGCGCGTGCCCAGGTAGCCGAAGAGCCAGAACAGGGCCAACAGGAGCGCCACGAGCCCCCCCAGGCCGAGCCCCAGCCCGCGCCAGGAGAGCGTCCCGTCCACCCACCGCAGCCGCACCAGCGCCGCCGCGCCGAGCACCACCGCCATGGCCGACAGGTAGGGGTGGATGGTGGCGCTCAGCCCCACCAGGAGGAACGTCACCGCGAGGGCTCGACGGGCCGCGGCGGCGTCCGGCCAGTCGCGCAGGTTCACCCAGAGCAGCCCCAGGACGAGCCAGTGCGCGCACAGGCTCTCGTGGCCCATGCGCCACAACAGCACGGGCGCGAGCGCGAAGAGGATGCCCCCGAGCAACTGCGCGAGCCGGTGGGAGGTGAACAACGCCGTCAGCCGGCTGCCCAGGAAGCCCTGGAGGAAGAAGCAGAGCGCGAGCCAGAGGCCCACGTATTGGAAGGGAAAGGGCAGCACGCCCGCGAAGGGGCGCAGGAGCAGGGCCACCAGGGGCGTGGAGTCCGTGAAGCCCACGGTCGTCCCGAGCGGGTGGGCCAGGCCGGGCACGGCACCGAGGGGGAAGCGCAGGGGCTCGTTGCGGAAGAAGAGCCAGCCCACCAGGTGCGTGGACCAATCCCCCTCCATCAACCAATCCACCTTCTGGGGATTGAGCGCCCGGTCGCCGTGGGCCTGGATGAACCAGAACACCCCGAAGGCACCCGCCAGCAGCGCGGCCACGTACTCCCGGCCCCGAGCCCACATGTTCTTCACGGCCCCCATCGCGTCACGCATCGGCCCCACCCTTAGCGGAAGAGAGGGGTGGGCGTCTCGCCCTGGCTGGGCGTTCAGACGCCTAGCGGGTGGACGAGCACGAGCGGTCTTGAGATGGTCCACCCATGCGAATTGCTCGTCTGACCCCCCTCTTGACGTTGGCGTTCGCGACTCCCGCGGTCGCCACCCGCCCCCCCGTGAAGCCCGCCATGACGAAGTCCGCCGAAACGAAAGCCCCCGACACGAAGCAATCCGAGCTCGAAGCGGAGACGCGCGCCTGGCACCAGAAGCGCATCGCCAATCTCACGAGCGAAGAAGGTTGGCTCTCCCTGGTGGGCCTGCACTGGCTGAAGGAAGGGGACAACCGCTTCGGCTCCGCCCAGGACAACGATCTCATCTTCCCCGCCAACACGCCGGCGCACATCGGCACCCTCGCGAACAAGGGCGGCAAGGTGACACTGACCGTGCAGCCGGGAACCCCCCTCACCCGGGCCGGCCAGCCCTTCACCGGAGGAGAGGTGGGTGACAGCGAGACCGAGAAGGACGTGCTCATGCTGGGCTCGCTGCGCTTCTTCCTCATCCGCCGGGGCGATCGGATCGGCGTCCGGGTGAAGGACACGGAGGCGCCCGCGCGCAAGCAGTTCCACGGCATTCCCACCTGGCCGGTGAGCACGGCCTGGCGCATCGAGGGCCGCTTCGAGCCGGCGGCCACCCCGCGGAAGCTGGCGGTGCCCACGGTGCTCGGCACGGTGGAGGAGGAGACCTCGCCCGGCACCATCGTCTTCACGGTGAACGGCCAGGAGTACCGGTTGGATCCGGTGCAGTCGCCCGGCTCGAATCAGCTCTTCATCATCTTCGCGGACCTCACCAACCGCTCGGAGTCCTACGGGGCGGGGCGCTTCCTGTACGCGGATCCGCCCAAGGACGGGAAGGTGGTGCTGGACTTCAACCGGGCCTACAACCCCCCGTGTGCCTTCTCTCCCTATGCGACGTGCCCGCTGCCGCCGCCGCAGAACCGGCTGAAGCTGCGCGTGGAGGCCGGCGAGAAGCGCTACGGCGACCACTGAGCCCGTGACATGACGTCCACGAGGCTGGCCGCTCAGCTGGCCTCGTCCTCCACGAGGCAGGGCAGCCTCACGAAGAAGGTGGTGCCCTGACCCAGGGTGCTCCGCACGGACAGGGAGCCCCCCAGGACCCGCGTCAGCTCCTTGGCGAGCACCAGCCCCAGCGAGGTGCCTCCCACCTTGCGTCCCCGGGAATCCTCCGCCCGGCGGAAGTCCTCGAAGAGGAAGGGGAGCTGCTCCTCCGGAATGCCCTCCCCCGTGTCCTCGACGATGAGGAGGGCGTCGTGGCCCTCGGCGCGCGCGGTGAGCGCGATCCTTCCGGAGGCGGTGGCCTGGACCGAGTAGCCCAGCAGGTTGAGCAACACCTGCCGCAGCTTCAGCTCGTCCGTCCGCAGCAGGTACACCTGCTCGGCCAGCTGGGTGGTGAGCGTGAGCGCCTTGCCCTCAAGCGTCTCGCGCACCGTGCCGACACACTCCTCGGTCAGCTCCCGGAAGTTCACCAGCTCGGTCACCACATCCGTCCGGCCCGCCTCGAGCTTGATGAGCGCCAGGACGTCGTTGATGAGCGAGAGCAGCGCCTGGGCGTTCTTCTTCACCATGCCCAGGTCATGCAGGCCGTTCGGCGTCAGGTGGCTGCCCTCCTCGAGCATCAGGAGATCGCAGTAGCCGATGATGCCGTTGAGGGGCGAGCGGATGTCGTGGTTGAGGTCGGACAGGAACTCGCTCTTGCGCTGGCGCCGCTCCTCGGCCTGAAGGACCTGGCGGCGCTCGACGGCCCGCCGCACCTCCCGCTGGACCTCCAGCACCACCTGCGCCAGCCGCCCCATGTCCAGGTAGCCCTCGGTCCCCGCCGCCAGGGCCGCGCTCAGCTCCGCCTCCTCCCACCGAGGCGTGAGGACGAGGAAGGCCAGCGAGGGCGCCTTCTCGCGCAGCAGCGGCGCCGCCTCCCGGAAGCCCAGCCCCGTCACCTCCGAGCCACACACGGCCAGGTCCCAGGAATGCGCCAACGCCGCCGTCAGCGCCTCCGCCGTGCACACCCGCTCCGCGAAGACGTCCAGTCCCGTTCCCCGCAGTCGCTCCAACACCTGTCGCGTCTCGCTCTCGCCCGCCACGAAGAGCAGGCGCGCGGCGTCTCCTTGGCTCTCCGGACCTGGACTGCTCATCCCTCAGTGCCTCCTGAACGCGAGGACCGTCAGCATCGTATTCCCGTGAAAGCCCGAGCAGACAGCGAAATGCGTGTCGAGTCCAGCGCCCCCCATCGAGCCCATTTCGAACCCATATTGGACCCATTGAAGATGAACATGGAGCCACCACGGCTGCTCGCCGCGAGGTGGGTCCGCGAGTGGACAGGGGCTGCCCGCGCAGCAGGCAGGCCCCAAGGGCGCATTTTGTTCCTTGTTGATTTGAGAACAAACTTTCCTACTGCCCATGTTCACCCATCCCGTTCGCTCGACGCGCTCCGAACCCGGCACCCACCACGTCCCCACGCTGGAACAACTGCTGGCCCGCTACCCGAGCACACCCGAGACGGAGGAGCGCCTGCGCGAGCTGCATGCGCTGGTGACCTCGGCCCCGCCCCGAGCACCACTCGCCGAGCGCATGGACTGGCTGGAGGAACTGGTCCGCTGGCTCCGAGCACCGGGGGCCACGCCGTCGCGGCGCGGGCGGTTGGCGCCGGTGGAGTCCACGGGCTCGGCGCGCCTGCGGCTGCTGGCGGAGGTGCTCGGAGAGACCCCCGCGTGGTGCGAGGCCCTGCGGACCGTCGTCGCGTCGGTGCTCGCCGAGACCTCCGCGCTGGGATTGCTCGCCGAGCCGGGCCTGTCGGCCGGACGAGGCCTGCTGGGAGAGGCCCTGGCACGGCTGGGCCGCCGGATGGTGCCGCCCGCCCCCGACGAGCGGGCGCTGGCACCGCTGGTGTGGCGCCTGTTTCCAGGAGAGGAGGGACGGGCCTGGCTGGACGAGCTGTCGGTGGAGCCCGTGGCCGCCCTCTGTGCCGAGCTGGGGGCGTCGACCTTCGCCCCGTTGAGGGCGGCGGTGGAGGACGCGGTGTCGGTGCTCGCCTTGCGCGCGACCAACCTCGGACTGGCGAGCGACGTGCTGGCGCGGCTGCCTCCGATGCCCCTCGAGCAGACCGCCTTCATCCGCCTGCCTCGGGCATGCGAGGCGCTGCGGGACGCGGTGCGTGAGGGCGCCGATCGCCTCGGGGTGGAGCGGCAACGTGAGGCCTGCGCCGAGACCCTCGCGGGGTGCCGTGCCGCCGCGCAGGTGGTGCTGAACCACCTGCGTGCGCACGCGGTGGACACCGATCTCGTCTACCGGCTCGAGCTGCTCGGCCACACGTTGGATCGATTGGAGGCACTGCTGTGGCTGCTCGCCCCGGAGCGCGCGGGAGCCACGCCGGGTGCCGCCACCCGTCTGCTCTCCACCCTGGTCCGGGCGTACGAGGAGGAGCGGAGCCTGGCCGGGCTGCTGCGAGGCAGCGTGCGCTGCATCTCGCGGCGCATCTTCGAGCACACCGGTGAGGTGGGCCGCCACTACATCACCACCAGCGAGGACGAGTACCACCGGCTGGTGAGCGCGGCGGCGGGAGGAGGGCTGCTCACGGCGGGAACCGCGGCGCTCAAGCTGGCCATCACCTTCGCCGCGCTGCCGCTCTTCTTCGAGGGGCTGGCGGCGGCCACCAACTACGCGCTCAGCTTCACGCTCATCCAGTTGCTCGGCTTCACGCTGGCCACCAAGCAGCCCTCCATGACGGGCGCGGCCCTGGCGGCGTCGCTGGACGTGAAGGCCCGGGACAAGGAGATGAGTGGACTGGTGGAGCGGCTGGCCTGCATCACCCGCTCCCAGCTGGCCTCGGTCTTCGGCAACCTGGGCGCGGTGGTGGCCACGGTCTCGCTGGTGGGGCTCGGCATCCAGGTGTTCCAGGGGCGGCACCTGCTGGAGCAACGCGAGGCGGAGTACGTGGTGCGCTCGCTGCACCCCTTCAAGAGTGGGACGCTCTTCTTCGCCGCCCTGACGGGAGTGCTGCTGTGGTGCTCGAGCATCTTCGGGGGCTGGCTGGAGAACTGGGTGCACTACCAGCGCCTGCCGGAGGCACTCGCGCGCCACCGGGGCCTCATCGGCCTGCTGGGCGAGACGCGGGCAGGCTGGCTGGGTGAAGCGCTCGCGCGCAACGCGTGTGGCCTGGGAGCCAATGTCAGCCTGGGCCTGTTGCTGGGCATGACCCCCGCGGTGGGCCGCTTCTTCGGCCTGCCGCTGGACGTGCGGCACGTCACCCTGAGCGCCGGCACGCTCGCCTTCGCGGGCACGGCGCTGGGGCCCGAGCAGCTGATGGAGCCGGACTTCCTCTGGGCGGTGATGGGGCTCGTCCTGGTGGGAGTCATCAACCTGCTGGTGAGCTTCTCGTTGGGGCTCTCCGCGGCGGTGCGAGCGCGAGGCCTGGCGCCGGTGGGCTTCCTGAGCGTGGTCCTCGTGGTCTTCGCCGGAGGCCTCCGCACCCTGTCCGGGTTCATCCTCCCGCCCCGCCCGCTGCTGCCAGCTCAACGCCCGAGCTCGCCCCAGGGCGTCCGCTCGGCGGCACGTGCGTGCGCCCCCTTGCGTGGGGGACACGAGCACGGGTGAAGCGCCGGGTTCGACGCTCCGGTCAGGAACCCGCGTCCCTCCACGTCCCCACGACCCGGGTCCCCATGACCCAAGGAGACGCGAGATGGCAACGCTGAACATCACCTTCAACGGCCTGTCCTCGGACCTGCCCCTGGAGCTGGACGGCCACGTGACGGACGTGGACGTGCGGCGCATCGCGGTGGAGGTGGTGCGCGCGGGCGGGGTACCGGGGCTGCACATCGCCCACCTGCCCGAGGACACCTTCAACCACTACGTGGTGGACCGGTTCCGCGGGCCCCGGGGCGAGGAGCGCATCTACCTGCGACCCAAGGTGCCCTTCGGGGCATGAGGAGGGCCCACCATGCGCATCGTCTTCTGCGGGGTGGGGGCCATCGGCTCCACGGCGGCGGTGTTGTGCCGCAACCTGGAGGCCACGCTCGTCTTCATCGACTTCGACCGGGTGGAGTCGAAGAACCTGCTGGCGCAGGCCTTCGTGAAGCCGTCGGTGGGGAAGAACAAGGCGGAGGCGCTGAAGCTCCAGCTGCTCAACCTCCACGGGGTGAAGGCCGAGGCCTTCGGCGTGCGGGTGACGCGCGACAACGTGGCGGCGCTGTGCGGGAGCGCGGACCTGCTGGTGGACTGCTTCGACAACCAGGCGAGCCGATTGCTGCTGAGCGGATTCGCGCGGGAGGCGAACAAGCCGCTGGTGCACGCAGCGCTGGCGGCGGACGGCACCTTCGGACTGGTGCGCTGGGACGAGCGCTTCGTCCCGGACGCCGAGGACACCGAGGGACAGGCCACGTGCGAGGGAGGCGCCCACCTGCCCCTCATCGGCCAGCTCGGCGCAACGCTCGCGCGGGTGGTGCAGGACTTCGCGAAGCACGGCACCCGCCGCGACGCGATGGTGAGCCTCGTGGCGGTGACACCGACCTCCGCATGAGGAGTCCTGGGGTACGCTGGACGCCGAGATCAGCGCCCCCCTCTCATGCGCAGGCTCCTCAACTTCAACCCGAGTGGGAATCAGTCGCAGCCGCACCCTGGGTCGGACCGAGGTCCGCCCATTGGATCCTGCCGTCGGGAACGCCCCAGCGCTCGTTGGTATAGCTCTCGAGGTCGATCAGCGCGTCGGCGTCCCCCCTGTTCTGGGTGCAGCAACCATCGCAGTCCGAGTCGGCGCACGTGTCGAGCACGGTGACCACGATGGTCTTCGAGCCGGACCTCAAGCAAAGGTCATGGAGCCTGAGCGCGTTCATGTTGGGGAACACCGCGGCGATGTTGTGCGCCGCCACCCACGCCTCCGACTTCTTCCCTTCGCACGCCGCAAACTGCCCTGCCCACGTGCAGCCGTTGTACCTGGTGCACTCGTCGCTGTCCGGATCCGGGTACGACGTGTAATGGGTCTTGTTGGCGGTCTTCCAGACGAGGCCGGGAGAGTCACAGCGCGTAGCGGGAGGAGGCGGCGTCGTGCCTCCGGACAAGCTTGACGATGCGGAACGTCTCCCAGCCAAGGCGATTCCAGCTGGCGGCGTTCAGCGTCGAGCCGCCGCCGTTCGCGGCCTGAAAGTACTGCCCGGTGCCCGCGATGATGAAGATCGAGTCTCCACTCTCGAGGGCCCCGCCGTTGATGTCATCGATCGTGAACGTCTCCCACTCTTGCGCGACCGTCGCCGTCGCGCTCACCTCGCCGCCGCCGTTGTTTCGAGCGCCCACGTATCGATTGCCGAGCACCGTCTTGAAGCTCACGCCGGAGGTGAGCAATGGACTCGAGGCGGCCTCTGTTTCGTCGTCCTGCCCGTCAGGCGAACTGCTCACCGGAGTGCACGCGCCCGAGAGCAACAGAGCCGAGCACGCGGCACGAAGGAACAGCTTTGAACGTTTGAAACGGAGCATGAATCCTGCCTTGTTTGACGGGCGGAGGTTGAAGTTTGCCCTCACGCCTACAGAGACTCTTGCGGCTGGATTCGGGTCACTTGACTTCTTCCTATACGTTCCACGGCTTCCACCGGGCGGGGAGTCACTCGTCCCAAACGTGACGAAACGACGCCCTGAGGGGGAGAAACGAGGAGAGCGAACCCGACGAGGGGATGCCGCCCCACGAGCGGCCCCCTCGACGGATGCCTGGACCTCACCGCCGTCGCGGAGGACCTATAGCGGGCCGTTGAAATTCAGGCCGAAGCCCGTACCGGAGACGTAGTACCAGGCCGGGTACGTGGAGCTGAACTGCGGCACGTAGCACAGCACCTGGCCGCCATCGGCGCGCACCGTTTCGCGGACCTGCTGGAGGATGTCCATCGTCTCCGAGACGCTCGTCCCAGAGATGTTGCAGTAGACCCAGTTATTGTCCGTCGTGAGCGCGGTCACCTGGATGGTGTTGTTCCGCATGTGGACGAACCGGATGTTGGCATCGCGCCACTGGTTCGTCGCCTGGGAGTAGATGGACAACCTGGCGGGTACCGCCAGGGCGGTGCTCGAAGCCAGCAGCCCGAAGAGCAACAGCATGCGCATCATGCTCATCACGACACTCCTTGTGCGGGGGTGATGCGGCATCTTACGAGGGGGCCCTGACACTCCGCGGAGGGCGAGCGTGTATCCACGAAATCGGGGCAGGCGCAGGCGCGTCAGGCGACGCCGCCGGCGTTTCCGAATGGGTTCACGTAGGCTGCCTCCGCGAGCAGGGCCCAGGTGTCGTGGCGCCCGTCCAGGTACTTCACCGGGACTCCGGAGAGATCCACGCCATCGAGGCACCGGATGTTCACGGCGTAGAACTCACCTCCCAGCTCCGGGATATCGCCGTGCCCGAATGGCTGGAGGCCGCAATCCTTGCAGCGCTGAGCCTTGCCCAGGAGGACGAGGTTGTCCCGGCCCATCAGGAGCCGGAAGGTGGCGGGTCTCGCGAGACACCCCCACCACCCGGTCTTGCTGCAGATGGTGCAGTTGCACCGGGTCGTTCCGGTGCTGAGGTCGAGGTCGGCTTCGAAGCGAATCGCGCCGCAGTGGCAGCTGCCCCGGTAGGTGCGGAGGCCCGAGAAGTTGCTCATGAGATGATTCTCCTGGAGGGAGGACAGCCCCCTTGGGCTCGTCCTGATGACCGGGAGAGGTAAGTGGGATTGCGGACAGCTTCGGTCCTTGATGGGCGAGTGGACGCGCGCCAGCCGCTGGCGCACCTTCACGGTCTGCTGCCTGATGCTCCTGTCCTTGCGCCTGGTCGTCCATGTGGTGGAGATGCAGGTGTATGGGTTGAATTGGGACATGACGCCTCGGCCCGTGACGCAGGAGGTGGCCGTGCAACCCGTCGTCGTGCGGCCTGCGCCCGTGCTGATCAACAAGGCCGCGGTGGGCCAGAGGCCCATCGCCTATCCCCTGCCCCAGAAGCCTTTCACCGACCAGGCCAAGGCGCCCTGCATTCCCAATGAGGGCGAGGTGGAGATCAACGGTGGCTGCCGGGTGGCACTCGAGAAGCGCCCGCCCTGTTACGACAAGCAGGCCGAGTACAGGGGCAAGTGCTACCTACCGGCCTCGGCCAGCTCCCGGAACACGCGCGAGCCCCGGTCCCTGCGCCGGTAGGCAAAGGGTCGCCACGGCGAGCAGGACCCTCGAAGCAACCCGCTCGTTCTCTAGTGCGAACGCCTGCGCGGACGATGAAGGACCCAAGGTCGGTCTGCCCTTGACGCGATGAGGGCGATGTTGCGTGGGGAGAGGCGCGGTTCGAAGATCTGCAGGAGCTGGAGAAAAGAGGGGCCCTACCCGCGCAAGGGCGCCGGGTGTTGGCGTCCGTGACAGCACCCAGCGGGGTGCGCGCCATTCTGGAGCACCTGGGACTGCCCTCTCGGCCTTCGAAGCTGGCCCCGGCGCAGGGGCCACCCCAAAGCGCATGGTGGATGGTACGAGCTACCGAGGACGGTTGCGGAACGGGCGCTCTAAACGCCTGACCTGAGCCTTCCATCCTGCTCCCAATGGGGCATGATCGGTTCGGCGGGGGGTCAGTGCGCACGTCCAAGAGACGCCACCTTTCCCTCTCCCACTCGTTCTTCCCCCGCCACCCCCGGAGGAACCCCATGCTCACCCTCTACGGCTTCGGACGCGTCCATCCGCCGGTCATCGGCGAGACGCGGGACCTGCGCGTGCAATGGGCGCTCGAAGAGACCGGCCTGCCGTACCGCGTCCACCCGCTGGATCACACGGGCGGCGAGATGGACGGACCCGCCTACGGCCGGATCAGCCCCTTCCGTCTGGTCCCGGCCATCGATGACGACGGCTTCGTCGTCGCCGAGTCCGGGGCGATCCTGCTCTATCTGGCCGAGAAGGCCGGCCGGCTGATCCCAGCGGACACCGAAGGCCGGACGCGGGTCGTCCAGTGGTGTTTCGCCGCCCTCTCCACCGTCGAGCGGCCGCTGATGGAGATCCAGCTGATCGACAAGTTCGGGGACGCCGAGGCCGACGCCGACCGCCGCGCCAAAATGGTCCAGGAGGCCGGCCGCTGGCTGTCCGGGCTGGAGCGCCGGCTTGAGGGCCGCGACTGGATCGCCTGCGCCGACTTCACCGTCGCCGACATCCTGCTGGCCACCGTCCTGCGCGAGATCCGCGGGACCGACCTGCTCGATCGGTATCCCCGGGTGAAGGCCTACTACGACCGCGCCCTGGCCCGCCCCGCGTGGGAGCGGACACTGGCGGCCTATGCCGAGCGGCTGGGGGTTGCGGTGGAGGACATTCGGTAGGGGCGCGGGGCCTCCGACCGCGACGATTGAGCTGTGTCCCGCTCCGGTCCACTTCCGCGAGCGTCTTGGACCGTAGTGCGCCGGTGGTGTCCACCGCCCAGTGTCCCGGTGGGAGCATTGGAATGGATGGATTCCACCGTCGCGCCCATCGCGGGAAGCGCGACGAACAACACCAACACGCACCAGGCGAGTGCTTTGCAGTGAAGTTGCGCATGGGAGCCGTTGCTTCCAACGCCACTGGATGGAGCGGACTTTCGTGCGCATGCCTCATCGCCCGGTCAGCGCCTCCACGGGAGTTGAAACCAGCGCTCCCCATGGCCAGCCCAGCGCAGGCCCATGAGCTCCTACGAGTCATCTGACACCCTGGTTGGTTGGGAACCTGGAGCCGAGCCAGCGTTCTCTTGTGCGGCGATGTCCTGATAGGCTGAGCGCCGTTGATTCGCGCCCCTTCGAGCCGTCTCCTGCCGGGCCTGGCCCTTCTGTTCTGTGTGGCGGTGTGCCCGCTGTCCGCCCACGCGGGCCCGCAGTCTCTTCTGGCGGGCTGTACGGCGGAGCCGTTCGGCGGTGAGGGGTGGAGCTACAAATGCGATGACTTCAGTGCCATCCTCTCGGACCACGCGGGTATCTCCGCCCAGAGGCTGTGGCAGCGCAGCCGCCGCACCTTCCAGAGACAAGCCGCTGGGGGAGTGACGTTCAAGGAGGTGAAGGCCACGCTGGCGGGCCGCAAGGTGCGCCTCCTGCGCATGCGCGCGAAGGTGCCGGAGGCGCAGGAGGCATCGGTGTTCGCTGTCGTGCCGGTGAAGGGAAAGGGGGCGCGGCGGGTCCTCTGCAAGGCCCGCGTCACGCCGGAGCTACAGGCCCGCTGTGGGCGGGTGCTGGAGCAGCTCGCGGCGCAACCCTGGAGGGCCCTCCCCGAGGAGGGGGTGGCCGTGGCGCAATCGGATGCCGCGCTCGCGGGCCGGGAGCTCGTCGCGCCCGACGGGTGCAACCTCACGGCGGAGAATGGCAGCGGTCGGATTGAGTGCGGCGACGGCTCACGACTCGACTGGACCCGGCTCCCCGATGCCTCCCGCCTGCGGGACTCCGTGCGGGAGGGCCTGCTGATGTTCAAGGACGTCCCCCGGGCGAGCTACCTGGAGTCGCGCCTTCCCTGCGCCATCGACGGCGCCAGGACGGAGTGCACGTACCTGCGCATGCTCGACTCGAGTGAACGGCGGGAAGCGTACTTCGCGGGTGCGGTGGTGCGCGGGATGCCGACTGTCATCTCGTGCATCGCGGGAAGGTCCTCGCGGCTGTTGCCCCAGGCGTGCCAGCAGGTACTCAGCATCCACTGAGCAGCCCATGAACCGCGAAGGGCTCGACCCACCTCGCCTCCTACGAGTCGTCTGACACCCTGGACGCTTCGCAGCCGGTGGCGGTGACACCGACGACCGTTTGAGCCGCTCCCGGACGGGGCGCGAGAACGCCCTGCTCAGCGCGCGGCCTCCTTCGAACCGACGACGGTCAGGTTCATGCCGATCTGCACCGACAGCGGCTTGCCATCGACGGTGACGGTCGTCTTGCCGTTGATGTACCAGCCGAAGGAACCAGTCGAGAACGACTTGACCTCGGCGATCATCTCCTGACCGTTGATCACCACCTTCAACGGTTCGGCTTTCTCCATGAACTGCGGATGCGTGACGGGGCAAGGGGACTTGGCCATGGGACCGGCACCCTACCACTGGCACACCCGACCGGCTCATTGAAACGTCAAGGCGCCCGAACCACCCGCCAGGGGCTTCGGACCGAGCCGGCGCGCCTCGCGTCCGGTGAGCACGTCCGCCAGGGCCTCGTCGATGGGCAACCCCGGGTGCCGCATCAGCCACATGAACTCACCCGCCGGGTTCACCTCGAGGAAGACATGTCGCCCCTCGGGCGTGACGATGAAGTCGAACGCGCCGTAGTTGAGCCCCAGCGCATCCATCAACCCGAGCACCCGCGCCCGCACCGGCTCGGGCAGCGTGTAGGGCATCCACGCATCGACGAGCGCCAGCCCCTCACGACGCCAGTCCTCTCGCGCCCCCGGCAGCGCCTGCGAGTCGATGGCCGCCGCCATCACCCGCTCGCCCACCACCGTCACCCGCAGCTCCAGCCGCTTGGCCAGGCGCTCCTGGAAGGTCATCGGACACAGCTCCAACCCCTCCAACTCCTCCAACTCCCGCGCGTCCAGCGGCGTGGTGAAGACCACCTGCTCCCGGCCCCGCGCGTCGTGGACGGCGAACGACGACATCATCTTCGTCACCACCCCCTCGGGGCAGCTCGCTGCGAAGGCCCGCACCTCCTCCGGGTCATTGGTCATCAGCGTGCGCGGAACCTCCAACCCCAGCGCCCGAGCCAGCGCCAGTTGCAGCGGCTTGTGCTCTGCGCGCCGCAGGGTCTCGAGCGCGTCCAACTGAAACACCCCGAGCGCCGCCAGCATCCCGAACACCAGCCGCCGGCTCTCCTCCACCGAGGGGTTGCGCAGCCGCGGCGCCAGCTCCCGGGGAATGCGCCCCCCCGTCGCGTTGCGGCGGTACCAGACCGCGGAGATCTCCGACAGCGCGAGCACCCCCTCGGGTCCGGAGAGCCGCCCCCCGCCCCGCTCGTCGAGCGAGAGCTGGAGCCCGGTGGGGAACAGGTCGGTGTCGAACCGGTAGACCCGCTCGCCGCGTAACGCGAGGGCACGTGCCACCCAGTGGGGCGACACGTTGTCCTGCGAGTGGGTGACGATGAGGATGGCCATGGACGCTCCTGCGAAAACACTCAGGGAGAGCCGCCCTCGGACGCGAGTGCGTCGGCCAGGGCCGCGGCGATGGGCAGGCCGAGATCGCGCTCGAGCATGCCCCACTCGCCCCCGGGATTGACTTCCAGGAAGACGTGCCGGCCCTCGGGTGTGACGATGAAATCGGCGGCGCCGTACACCAGACCCAGGGCCGCCACCAGACGCACCAGGCGTGCCGCCACCTCCTCGGGCAGCTCGCCCGGGCGCCAGTCGCACTCCTCCGGCCGGGCCCGCCGCCAGTCCACCTGCCCCTCCACCGAGCGCGAGGCATCGATGGAACCCACGAGACAGCGCTCCCCCACCACGGCCACCCGCAGCTCATGGGCCTTGTCGATGCGCTCCTGGAACACCATGGGGCTGTGGCGCAGCCCCTCCTCCAGATCGTCGAGGTGCTCGGGGCCGATCGCGCTCGTGTACACGAAGGGCTGCCCTCCGGACATGGATTGCGTCAGGGGCGTCAGCATCTTGGCCACCAGGCGTCCGCGCACCTGCTCGAAGAAGGACCGGACCCGGGCCGCGTCGTTGGTCACCAGCGTGCGGGGCACCTCCAACCCCAGCGCACGGGCCATCCGGAGCTGGCGCGGCTTGTTCCCCGCCACCCGGTCCGCTCCGAGCGGGTTGATGAACCGGCACCCCGCCCCCTCCAACCCATCAAGTGCCCCCTCGAGCGCCGCCTCCGACTCCCGCTCGCAGCTCTCGCGCCAGGTGGGCTCCAGCGCCTCGTCGAGCCGGGGTGGCACCCTCCGGCGCAACCACACCGACCGGACGTCCTCCGCGTGCACCTCGCCGGCCGCCGTGCGAAGCACCACCTCGCCCCCATCGCTCCCCGGCATCGACGTCAGTTCCAGCCGGGCCGGAAAGGCATCCGTGTCGACGCGCAGCGGGCGCAGGCCTCGCCGCGACAGCTCGTCCGCCACCCGATCGACCGTGTAGTGGTCTCCCGAGTGGGTGAGGAGCAGGACGACGTCGCGGGCAGCACCCACCGCCACCTGTTCCGGCTTCTTCATCCCCCGCCTCCTTTGTCCCCCCGGTTGCCGGTATGCTGCGATGGATTCGAGCACCCGCACACTCCGAGGAGCGACGATGCAGAACGCCCCCGAGGCCCAGCGACGCGTCTGGCGTCTCAAGACCGCCTCCCATGAGTATGAGGTCATCCGGGAGTTCGAGCTGGACGAGGAGGAGGCTCCCCAGGTGGTCCCCCTCGAGGAGCTCCAGCGGGAATTCGACGGGTGGGTGAGGTACTCCCTGAACACCCTTCGCGGGATGCTCGGCGCGATGGACCGGGTGCTGCCCGACCTGTCTCCCACCGAGGAGAGCCGGCAGCTCAAGCGGCTGCTCACCGAGGTCTTCCAGTCCGGCCGGCTCGTCGCGTTCCGCCGCGAGTCGAGGCAGCCCGCGTTGGGCCTCTTCGTGAAGCCGGCGCCCCCCGTTCCCAAGGATGTCGTCGATGCGGCGGTGCTGGCCCGGGAGCCCAAGCCCGCCCAGGCCCCTCCCGCTCGCAACGTCGACGTGGCCCAGCAGGACAGCTGCCTGGGGAGCGCTGCCCAGGACGGCACCCCTTTCTGCGAGGTGTGCGACAACATCAAACGAGGGATCACGACCTGAAACGGTGAGCCGCGATGACCGCTCCGCAAGTCGAGAAGATCCTCCAATCCGTGTGGCCGCCGCCCAAGGCACGCAACCTCCTGGATGTGTATGTCCTCCTGGATGCCGCCCGTGACGAGGCCATCCTCCCCGCCCTCCAGAACAGCGACCTGGAGGTGGACTGCCTCTTCTCCGGAGTGCTGCCCCCGGAGCTGAGCCGGGTGGCCCCCTATCTGGTGAGACTCAGGCGCGGGACCCCCTTTCCGGCGTGGCTCATCGAGCACTCCTGGAGCAGGAGCTGGGGGGTGTTCCTGCAGGCGACGGGTGACAGGCAGCTCGTGCGCAAGCACCTGCAGTCGCTGCTGCTGGTGCGCACCGAGCAGGGCAAGGAGCTCTACTTCCGGTACTACGATCCCCGCGTCCTCCGGGTGTACCTGCCCACCTGCACCGCGAAGGAGGTCCAGCACCTGTTCGGACCCGTGCGGAGCTTCTTCGCCGAGGGCGCGGATGGAACGACGCTGATGCAGTACGCCCTGCGCATCGGCCAACCGGGGATGCCCCCTCTGGAAGTCTCGGCCCACGCGGTGGCCTGAAGGCTGACGGGAAATTCATCGGAAAACACCGCGTCAGGAATCGCCGGGCCCGGCGTCTCTTCTCAGCGAAAGGAGCGGTGACGATGCTGACGATGACGATGCCGAGCAAGATGAATCCGAAGCAGAACAACAGTCTGGCCGGTTTCGCCCCCGTGCACGTCAGTGCCTTTCCGGCCCCCTCCTCGCGGTTGCCGTATCGCCGGTATCCCGGTCTCTTCTGATGCTCCGCCTCCAGACGTGAGGCGGCGCGAACGAGGCCGGGTTCCCGAAAGGGTCCCGGCCTCTCGCATTTCCAGCCTCACCTCCTGGGGACGTAGAGCGTTACGGAGACGCGCCGGCCTGTAGAGCCGGAGCCATGGCCCGCTGGGTTCGACTCCCAGCGTCCCCACTCGCAGCGCGCCGTACGCGGCTCTCTGACAACTGAATCGCAGTGGTGAAGCGCCGCCTGCCCACACGAGGGGCGGCACACGCCTCCGTAGCTCACGGGTAGAGCATCCGCCTCTTAAGCGGACGGTGAGGGTTCGAGTCCCTCCGGAGGTACTCATGCAACACATTCCACAGTGGCTCAATGGAAGAGCGGGCGGCTGTTAACCGCCAGGTTGGGGGTTCGAGTCCCTCCTGTGGAGCATCACCTGGGTGTGGCTCAAGCTGGTAGAGCGCGCGGTTCGGGTCCGCGAGGTTGCAGGTTCGAATCCTGTCACCCAGATGTTTCGCCGTCCTTGCGTAGGTGGTCCGCGCGCCCGTTTGAAAAATGGGAGGACCAGGTTCGATTCCTGGGGTCGGCATTCGAAGGAGCTCCCCAACCCGTCCGCGTGGCCCAACAGGGAGAGGCGGCTGGCTCAAACCCAGCTCACGTGCGAGTTCGACTCTCGCCGCGGACATATCCCCGAAGAAGGACACCCGAGTCATGGAGACGCTGGTCCTCAACCAGTCGTATGAGCCCGTGGCACGGATCTCCTGGCAGCGCGCGATGATGCTGCTGTGGCAGGGCAAGGTCGAGGTGGTCGAGGAGTACGATGACCGCCTCGTCCGCTCCGTCACCCTGGAGCTCCGGATGCCTTCCGTCATCCGCTTCCTGCGCGGCGAGCGGCGCAAGGGGCGCGGCATCAAGTTCAGCCGCGACAACGTGTACATGCGCGATGGCTGCAAGTGCCAGTACTGCGGCCGGAAGGTGTCGCGCCCCGAGGCCACGTACGACCACGTCGTGCCCCGGGCCCAGGGGGGCCGCACCACCTGGGAGAACATCGTGATTGCCTGCGTGCCCTGCAACCAGAAGAAGGGCGGGCGCACGCCCGTGCAGGCCAACATGAAGCTGCTCTCCGCTCCGGAGAAGCCCCGGAAGCTCCCGGGCTCGGTGCAGCTCACGTTCGCCTACGAGAAGGGCATGCCCCTCTCGTGGAAGAAGTTCCTCCGTGACGTCGCGTACTGGCACACGGAGCTGGAGGAGTGAGCGGCGGGTACAGGGGGACCTCCTGAGGGGGTGCCCCGGCCCTGCTCCCGAGGGGGGAGCAGGTGCCTACAGGGGAGGCCAGAGGCATCCCCCGGCCCGTACGCCCCGCGCGCCGGCAGGCGGGTGCAGCTGCCGGCCCATCCTGGAAGTGTGAACTGGCGATGGCGCCAGGCCCCGTTGCTACCGGGTGCGGACCGGGTCTCCGGTCTGGGGTTCGAGTCCTCCACCTTCCGTTGATTGGTCAATCACCAGCCCGGAAACCCAGAAAGGTTTGGAACCCATCAGTCCAAGCATTCCCTGACGCGCGGCGTAATGAACCCACACGGGGGCCGGGGGCATGGATGCGTACTGCCGTATTTCTTCTGACGCGGAGGACGCACATGGAGTGGCTCGAGTTCGGTCGTTGGTCTCCGGAGGTGGAGCAGCTCCTCGCGAACCAGGCAGCCCGCCTGAGCGCGACGGCTCATCCCCTCGTTCCCTCAACCCCGGCGCGAGAGAACGCCAGCACCCGGGCCCAGAGGCTGCAGGCCCTGCTGCGGCAGACCCCGGCCACCAACCCCTGGGGGCACCCGGTCGCGGACTGCTGAGCCGGGTACCACCGGTGTCCATGGCGGGCGGGAATCCTCGATTTCGGGGAAGGAAAGACTCCGGCCCGGGAGGGTCGGGGTCCACCACTGCGGTTCAGCACGTTAGAGTGCTCCCGCGCCCGGCGAGGCGTTCCCGACCATGGCCACCAGGAAGAGCGAGGACAACGAGCGGCTCATCGACCGAGACCTGACCGCGCTGGCGCGGGAAGGAAGGATTGCGGCCGCGCACGGCGTGGACGGACCCGTGATGGAGGTGCTCGGCCTCCTGTCGCGTGGGGGCAAGCACCCGCTGCTCTCCGGAGACCCGGGCGTGGGCAAGTCCGCCCTGGTGCAGGAGGTGGCGCGCCGCATCGTCGAGGGCCGCGTGGACGCGGAGCTGGCCAACGCGCGGATGGTGGAGGTGTCCGTCGCCAACATCCTGGCGCGCAGCACCCAGCGTCAGGCGGCGGAGACGTTCGAGGAGCTGCTGGCCTGGCTCAGCAGGCACCCCTGCCCCATCGTCTACATCCGCGACCTGCCGGCGGTGATTGGCGGGCCCCTGGCTCCCGTGGCCTTCCGGGCCCTGCGCACCGGGGGCATCCGCTTCATCTTCGAGACCGAGCCCAAGCGCGTGCAGGAGTTGCTGCGCGCGGACGAGGCCTTCGCCGAGCGGCTCCACCTCATCCCCCTCCAGGAGCCCCCCGCCGAGCGGGCCCGGTGGATATTGGGCCGCGTGGCCGAGGAGCTGGAGCGCGAGCTGCGCCTGCCCATCGACCCGGCGGCGTGCGACCTGACGCTGCGGCTGGCCTCGAAGTTCCTGCTGGCCCAGAGGCTGCCACGCAAGGCGATTGAATTGCTCAAGGAGACGGCCGCGGAGGCCGCCGGTGGGGCCAAGGACCGCGTGGGTCCCGAGGACGTCCTCACCCGCTTCTGCACCGCCACCCGGCTGCCGCGCTTCGTCGTGGACGACGCCATGCCGCTGGACCTGGAGGAGACGGAGCGCTTCTTCGGCGAGCGGTTGCTCGGGCAGACGGACGCGGTACAGGCCGTGCTGCGCTCCGTGGCGCTGCTCAAGGCGGGGTTGAACGACCCGCGCCGCCCGTTGGGCGTGTTCCTCTTCGCCGGCCCCACCGGCGTGGGCAAGACGCAGCTCGCGAAGCTGCTCGCAGAGTACCTCTTCGGCTCACAGGACAGGCTCGTCCGCCTCAACATGGCGGACTTCCCCAACGACGGTGACGAGAGCGTCCCCTTCGGGGCTTCGTGGGCTCCCGCGCTCGAGACGAAGCGCGGCGAGCTGACGGCGCTGCTCGAGGGGAAGGTGTTCACCGTGCTGCTTCTCGACGAGTTCGAGAAGGCCGCGCGCAGCGTGCACGACCGCTTCCTCCAACTGTTCGACGAGGGCACCTTCGTGAACGGAGCGGGAGAGACCATCTCCTGCAACAACACCGTCATCGTGGCCACGTCCAACGTGGGCGCCGAGGTGTACCGCGAGCCGGCCATCGGCTTCATGGGCTCGCGCCGGGCCGAGGAGCTCATCACCGAGGTGGACCGGCGCATCGCCGAGGCCTTCCGCCCCGAGTTCCTCAACCGCTTCGACGCCATCTGCCACTTCCAGCCGCTGACGAAGGTGGAGATCCGGAAGATCGCCCAGCGCGAGGTGGGCCGGGTACTGGAGCGCGAGGGTATTCGCGCGCGCGGGCTGGACGTGGAGGTGACTCCGGCGGTGGTGGATCTGCTGGTGGACCGGGGCTACTCGCCGCAGTTCGGCGCGCGCTACCTGCAGCGGGAGATTGAAAAGACGCTCACCGCGGCGCTGGCGGTGGAGATCGCCCGCCGTCCGCTCCCACCGGGTGCACCGGTGCGGGTGGAGACGCGCCCGGGAGGCAAGGTGGTGGCGGTGGCGGAGCTCGCACCGCGCCCGCGCCAGGAGACTGCACAGCTCGCGCTGCCCACGGAGAAGTCGGTGTCCGCGGTGAAGCGGCGGCTGGACAAGAAGTCGCTGCTCAACGAGATGGACCGGCTGGTGGGCCGTGCTCGAGCGCTGGCGGTGTCGGCCAACCGGCCGAGACTGGAGGAGCGGCGCACGGAGCTGTTGGCGGCGACGCAGGCCCCGAACCTGTGGGACGACCCGGATCGGGCGGCCTCGACACTGAGGGCCTTCCGCTCGGTGGAGGCGCAGCTCAACGAGCTGGACCGGATGGAGGAGCGGACCACCTTCGCGCGGCGGCTGGTGCGCGAGGCGAAGGGAGAGGCGCAGCTCGCGTCGGCGGCGAAGCAGGTGGAGGAAGTGGCCCGCGAGGTCCAGATGGCCGAGGCACTGGGCGCGGCGGGGGCGACGGACCACGGCGACGAGGCGCTGGTGGACATCTGCGCGAGCGAGACGGGCGAGGGGCAGGACGCGTGGGTGCAGGAGCTGGCGACCATGTACCTGGGCTGGGCGGAGCGTCGCGGCTACGAGGCCATGGCGGTGGCGGAGGCGGAGGAGCCCTTCCGGGTGGTGGTGCGCATCGCGGGACCGGGGGCCTACGGCTACCTGTCGGGAGAGGCGGGCCTGCACCGGCGGATCGAAGACGAGAAGCGCCAGCGCGCCTACGTGCGCGTGCACCGGGGTGGGCCGGTGGAGGATGAGGAGAGCCTGGACGTGGAGGGCCGCGAGGTGAGGCGGCACGAGGGCACCTACCTCGCGCGGGTGAAGACGGAAGTGACGGTGCGGGACGAGAGCACGGGCCGGATGATGACGCTGGCGGGCGCGGGCGATCTGGGCGAGATGAAGGACATCGCCTCGCGGGTGGTGAAGGGCCAGGGGAGCAGCAACACAGCGGACGAGGCCCGGCGCTACCACATGGGCCGAGGCGCGCGGGTGGAGGATCCGCGCACCGGAGCCGGCACTCCTCGCGTGAAGGACGTGCTGCGCGGCGAGCTGGACGTCTTCATCGCCGCGTGGATTTCACGTCCACCCGCCACGGGCCCCACGAGCGCCGCGAGCTGAGCCGTCGCTCAATCCCCTCTCCCTTTGGGAGAGGGTCAGGGTGAGGGTATTCCCTTCCCGTGTTCCTGAATGGGAACCAAGGGTGGCACGCGGGTGACGACGACCCTCACCCCCCGCCCTCTCCCAGAGGGAGAGGGAGCATGCAGTAGGATGAGGGGGATGAGACGTACGCATTGGAAGTTGATGGGAATGCTGGTGGCCCTGGCCGCACTCAGTGGCTGTCGCACTGTCCCCGTCCAGGTCTCCCCCCAGGCCCCGGAGTTGCGCTTCGGTGGCCGCGTGGACCGGGAAGACCCACAGGGGCCTCGTCTCTCCTGGGGTGGCACGTCCCTGACCGTGCGCTTCACCGGCACGTCCCTCGGCCTGCGCCTGCTCGACCTGCCCAAGGTCGAGGAGCACGCACCCAATCGCTTTCGCTTCAGCGTGGATGGCTCGCCCTTCCGCGACCTCTACGTGGGCGAGGGGCGCATGCTCTACCGCATCGCCGAAGGTCTCCCCAAGGGCGAGCACGTGCTGCGCCTGGAGAAGGAGACCGAGCCCGTCGTCGGAGAGACCCAGGTCCTCGGGCTCGAGCTGGACCCAGGGGCCCGAGTGCTGCCCGCGCCTCCGGGGCCCAGGCGCCGCATCGAGTTCGTCGGAGACTCGGGACTCACCGGCTTCGGCATCGAGGGCAAGAACGAGTTCTGCAGCTTCAACGCGGAGACCCAGCGCAACTCCCGCACCTGGGCCTCACTCACCGCGCAGGCGCTCGGCGCCGAGGCCTCCATCGTCGCCTTCTCCGGTAAGGGCGTGGCCGTCAATTACGCCAACGACCCCACTCCCCTCCTGCCCCAGCTCTACGAGCGCACCCTCCCCCATCGCGAGGACAGCCGCTGGGACTTCACGTCATGGGTGCCCGACGCGGTGGTCATCCAGCTCGGCTCCAATGACTTCTGGAAGGAGCACCCCGGCGAGGAGCGCTTCCGCGACGCCTACCGCTCCCTCGTGGAGGGCATCCGCGGCCACTACCCCGGTGCCCACATCGTCTGCGTCCTGGGCTCCAGCCTCAGCGACAGCCATCCCAAGGACGTCAAGGCGCGCACCCACGCCCGAGCCATGATCTCCGGCGTGGTGGAGACCCTGCGCCAGGCCGGCGATGCCCGCGTGCACTTCGTCGAGGTCCCTCCCAGACTCGAGGACGAGGGCTTCGGCTGCACCTGGCACCCCAGCCGCAAGACGCACCAGCGCGTGGCCGAGCAGATGACGCTCTATCTCCGCGGGTTGCTCGGCTGGAAATAGCGCCAGCGTCTCACGGATTCGGCTGCGTGGGCGGCACCGCCGGAGAAGCGCCCGGTGACAGCACGGCCTCGCACGTGCTGCCGGGCAGCCACTGCCGCTTACAGGCCTCGCGCATCAGCGGCTCACGGAACTGCCAGAGCACGACGAAGAGGAGGAGGAGCGTGATGCCCACCCGGAGACCCGGCGAGCGCTCCTCTTCCTCGTCATCCTCGCGCACCTTCACGAGGGCCGAGCGCAACATGTCCGTCCGGTCCACGGTGGCGTTCTTCGGCAGCCTCGGCCTCCGGGTGATGAGGGCCGCCAGGTCGCTCGTGAGCATCAGCCTGTCATTGAGCGCCCAGCCCGAGCCCTCCAGCAGCAGCGCCAGGTTGCGCTTGCGCAGCTTGAGCCACCCCAGCAGGCCCGATGGCAGCATCACCAGGGCGGCGACAATGATGGACGCCGAGAGGACATCGAAGAGCGTCAGCGACTTCACCTGCGTCACGATGAACGCGAGTGACGAGCCCACCGCCGCGAACGCGATGCCCGTGGCCGCGATGAAGCCACCCGGCCCCGCCGCCGGGGAAGCCGCGGGAGCCGCCGGAGCCGGTGTGGCTGGAGCCGTCGCCGCCGTGGCCGCGACCGTGGAGCCGTGCGCGTAGCCCTTCTCCAGCGACGCATCGAGCGTCTTCTCCCCGGCCGCCGCCATCCCCTCGATCTTCTTGGAGATGAACTGGCCGATCCGCTCGAACGGCATCGTCATCGCCTCCCACAGCGACACGGGCTGGCGGACGACCTGCGTCACCACGGCGTCGAACTCGCGGCCCTCCACGTCGTAGAACACGCCGCGCTTGCCCACCGCGAGGCCACCACTCCGGCCACGCGTGGCGGGCACGGCCACCTCGTAGCTCTCACCGCCATCCTTCGACGCCACCTGCACGTAGAGGGTGCAGGTCGTCCCCTGGCTCGTCAGCGCGGAGTGCGCCGCCCGGTTCGTCACCAGCACCGACAGCCTGTACCGGCGGCCCCCCAGGATGAGCGTCCCCTTCTCCATCAGCGCGCGCCGCTTCGTCTGGTACAGGTCCGGCATGCTGATGAAGTTGTTGGCGAACGTCAGCAGCCAGCGCTGGTAGAGGATCAACCGCTCCAGCTCGACCACCGCGTCCAGCTTGTCCTTCAACGCCAGGTCCGCCCGGCACGCCGCCTCCAGGCCGTCGAGCGCGGACTCGGGGATGTCCGCCAGTCCCTCCACCCACCCATGCAGGGGGCTCGCATCCAGCCTCGCCTGCCACGCCAGGATGGCATCGGCCCTCGTGCACATCTCCCGCCAGGTGGCGTCCCCGAGCGTCGCCATGTCCGCGGTGATGGGCACGGCCACGTCCTTCCGGAAGGCATCGAGCTTCTCGAACGCCTGGCCCCGGTACAGCCGGGACCAACGCAGCGCGCCTCCAGGCTCGGGAGGCGCGACGGGCAGCTCCGACACCACCCGCGCCAGCGCCTGGGTGTCTCCGAGCGCCCCCTGCACCCTTCCCGCTTCCAGCTTGAGGCTCGTGACCGCCTCGGGCTGGGCCGCCACGAGCCGGCACTGCAGGAAGTACGTGTCCAGCAGCGCGCGGATCTCCTGGATGCGCCGCGCGCGCTCCACGCTCTGCGCCCCCCACACGAGCACCGACTCCTTCCCGGCCAGGTGCGTCAACAGCGCGCTCCGCTCCTCGCGGAAGCGCTGGAGCATCGGCAGGTCCACGCCCGCCTGCCCCGCCCGGTTCTTCACCTCGGGGAAGCTGGCCATGAGCCTCTCGGCCAGGGGACGCAGCGGCTCGGGCAGGAAGGCCGGGGCGACGATGCCGTCCCCGTTCTGCCCCGCCTCGCGCAGCGCCTTCTCGCTGGCGCGCACCTGCTCCAGCGAAAGGCGTGTCCGATCCTCGGCCTTCAGCGTCCCCAGCAGGATGCCCGCCACGTCCCGGAGCTTCGCGCCTTCCTCGGAGAGCGCGTCCAGCACGAGCACGTCGCTCGCCGCGTCCGCGCCCTGGTGGGACTTCAGCAGCTTCGCCGTGTGCTCGACGGCGGCGCGCAGCTCGGCGACCCGGATGCGTCCGTTGTGGTCGGCATCGAGGAGCTCGAGGAAGCGGCGATCACAGTTGAGCCCTTCGAGCGGGCAGGCGGTGGCGAGCCACTGGGTTTCTGGAATCCGGATGGCCTCCACGAGCACATCGAAGGAGGGGATGGAGACCTGGAGGGAGCCGCCATAGCGGCGATAGATGAGAGGGCGCGACATGTCACGCAAGAGAGCACAGCTCCCCGCCCAGCTGACAGTCCATCCGCTCGCCTGCCCGCTTCAGGCCTCGACCTGCTTGCATCCAGCGTCCTCGCGGGGCATGTCACAGGGTGTGAGCCAGCCAGAGCAGCAGCAGATGGGGTCGATCGCGATGGGCCAGGGTCAGCAGAAGCCCATCTTCCGCGCCTACACGGAGCAGCAGCGCGTCCGTTTCAACCCTCGCATCCTCCTCTACCCCGCGGCCCTGCTGCTCCTCATCGGGCTCGGCATCTGGACGGTGTCCCTCGAGCAGGAGGCCACGCCCATCCGCGTGGAGACGACGTGGGGCCTGCGGACGGTGCGCAAGGGGATGTCGCCCCAGGACGTCTCGGGCATCCTCGGCCAGCCCACCAGCAAGGAGCGCCGCGGCAACCAGGAGTGCTTCCAGTACGGCCGCCCCAGCATCAAGGTGGAGTCCTTCGTCCTGCACGTCGTCTGCTACGAGGAGGGCAAGCTGCGCGAGGTCAGCGAGAAGCGCTACAACTCGTGGGTCGTGACGCAGGACGGAGCCATCTCCCCGGCGCCGCTCGAGCCCGAGGAGCTCGCCCCCCCGGCCACCGCGCCCGGCGCGCCTGGCGCTCCCAGCACCCCGAGCGTCGCGGGCCAGACCACGCCGTAGGCCCACGCGACCTGCTCCTCTTCGATTCAACCCGTGGCCCACGGTGTGGACAGTGGGTTCAACCCGGGTTCACCCGATACCCTCACCCCGTCCCTCTCCCGAGGGGAGAGGGGAAATGGCCGCGGACAAGTCAGCGCGCACCGCGTGCCGGGGGAGCCTCACGGTGAAGGTGGTGCCCTCCTCCGCACTGGAGCGCACCGAGATGGTGCCCCCGTGGCCGCGGACGATGCTCTCGATGATGTAGAGGCCCAGTCCCAGGCCCGAGGCCGGGTGCGGGCTCGCCCGGGTGAGCCGCCGGAAGGGCTCGAAGATGGTGGCGAGCTGCTCGGCCGGAATGGGTGTCCCCCCGTTGTTCACCTCCAGGACGACGCTCTCTCCCTCGTCGCGCAGCGTGAAGCGCACGGGCGTCTCCTCGGGGCTGTAGTCGAGCGCGTTCTTCCCCAGGTTGCCCACCACCTGGGCGAGCCGATCCGGATCCCACGCCCCCTGGAAGTCGCCCTCCGCCTCCAGGTGCAGCTCGCGCCCGGGGTGGCCGGCCTCCAGCTCCTCCATCACGTGCCGGACGAGGTGGCGGAGGTTCATCGGCTGGGGTGACACGGGAATGCCTCCCCCCAGCCGCCCACGCGTGAAGTCCAGCAGCTCGCCGATCATCCGCGCCATGCGCTCGGTGCTGGTGACGACGCGGCGCACGGCCTTGAGGTGGCGCGCGGGCAGATCCTCGGAGCACATCAGCGTGGTGGCGGACAGGAGGATGGCGTTGAGCGGGTTGCGCAGGTCATGCGAGACGATGCCCAGGAAGCGCTCGCGGAACTCCGCCGCCCGGCGCAGCTCCGCCTCGGTGCGCTGGCGCTCGGTGATGTCCACCACCACCATGCCCACCCAGTGCACCTCGTCCCGCCTGTCCCGCACCGGGTAGATGCTCACCAGGAAGTGGTGGGGCCGGCCCGCGTCCACCTTCGAGGAGAGGGTCAGCTCCACGTCCCGCAGGGGCTTGCCCGTCTGGAAGACCTGGCGCAGCAGGGGCTCCAGGGCGTTGGTTTCCTCGTCGGGGAGCACCTCGCGCACGGTGCGCCCCAGCGCCCGCTCCATGGGCACGCCGTGGATGTCCGCGAGCATGCGGTTGAGGCGCACGTAGCGCAGCGCCTGGTCCACGAAGGACAGGCCGATGGGCGCGGTGGACAGCAGCGCGTCCAGCAGCGCGAGCGTCTCGGACTGCCGCTCGGCCTCGGCGTTGAAGAGGCGCAGCAGCTCGTCGCGCGTCCGCGTCTCCTCCCGCGCCTCGCGCTCGCGGGTGGCGAGCCGGGTCTGCACCAGCAGGGCCGTGGCCCGCCCCACCATCGCCCGGAAGAGGAGCTTGTCCTCGTTGGAGAACTCGAAGGCGGTGGTGCTGCCCATGAGGGCCACGCCGAGCAGCTCCTCCCCGGCGATGAGCGGCACCCCGTAGAGGGCTCGCGTCCCCCGCTCCTGGAGCAGCTGGACCGAGCGCACCTCCAGTGGCCGCCGCTCGGCGGCGATCTTCCCGGCGAGGTCCCCGCCCAGCACCAGGCCCACCGAGGCCCTCGTCCGGAGCGCGTCGCCCTCGCGCAACAACAGAGTGACGGAGTCCACCGCCTCGGTCGTCTCCAGCGCCACGCGCAGCAGCCGCTCCAGGAAGGAGTCCAGGTCCTCCGTGCCGAGCGCCGCCTCGGAGATGCGATCCAACGCCACCAGCAGGCGCTCCCGGGCCCGCGTATAGCGGGAGACGGCGATGGACACGGCCTCGTCGAATAGCGTGTCGAAGCGCTCCACCTCCCGCAGCAGCAGCTCCACGTCACCCGCGCCGTGCCCTCCCAGGTACCGCCCGTAGAGCCGCAGGACACTGGCGCGCAGCAGGGCGAACTCGTTCGTCACCTGCTCCAGGTCCGCCCCCACGTCCAGCCGCTGCAGCGCGTGGATCTCCGGCAACTCCTCCAGCGAGCCCCGCTCGCCGGTGTGGACGTCCTCCACCAGGCTCGCCACCCGATCCAACAGGAGCGGCAGGTGGTTGAGCAGCTGGGGGGAATCGAGCTGCCGGGCAGAGGGAATCCGCCGCACCGCGCGCTCCCAGTCCTCCAGGATCACGGTGCGCTGCGCCCGGATGAAGTCACAGAGGCGGAGCCGCCCCTCGGCTTCGGTCACTGGCTCATGCGTGGCCATATCCCAAGGATGTGAACGCAAACCCTGTACCGGAGGCGGAGACGCGCACGGGCTCCGTTGCCCCTGCGCCCGCCGGGTAGACGGCCCGGCAGGCGTCACTCCCCTGGCGAGAGCTTCCGGGGGAGACGACGCTCCACCTCGAGCAGCAGCACCCGCCGGCTCGAATGGTCCACGTCGTAGAGGACGACGGCGTCATCGACCACCACCGACAGCTTGGGGGGAGCCTGCTCGTCCGTCTTCACCTTGTTGGGCCTGGCGCTGGGCCCGGCGCGGTGCCCCTGCTGCGTGAGGGAGACTGCGACGGCATCCAGCTCCTCGCGGATACGGCGGTAGGTCTCCAGCGTCAGATGGGCGAGCTGGGTCCACGCGGGAGGGCTGATGTCGACGGTGTAGACGGAACGGTGCATGAAACGTCGCGGTTGGGGTCTTCTCGTATTTTGAGCACAAAACAGGCCAACGTACATCTTCGAGAGATCAACCACTTACGAGCAGCGTTCACTGACGAACGGAAGCTCTTACAGGGGGTGGACGGAAGATGTTTCAGAGGTTCTCGGCGAACGGGCTGAGCCGCACTGGCGGTGAGAAACGGAGGCTTCCGGTGCCACGTCCCCCCACCGGCGCCGGGTTTCCGTCATTGATTCGCGCGCGGGATTGCGGCACCAAGCGCCATCCCCCTCGCCACGAGGTACCGCCATTCCCAGCACGAACCTGACCTTCCCGTCCGCCGAGGCCCACCGGAACTGGCTGGAGGGCCAGTCCGCCCTTCCGCGCGGCTTCCGCGTCGGACGCACGAGCCTCGAGTTCATGCCCGTCGAGGTGGCGAAGCCCGCGAAGATGAACCTGACACTCATCGTGCTCGACGAGCCGACGCCGTCGTTCGCGGCGCTGTTCACCCGGAACGCCTTCCCGGGAGCGCCGGTGCTCATCGGGCGCGAGCGGCTGAAGGAGCCCACGCTGGGCGCGGTGGTGGTGAACAACAAGGTGAGCAACGTGTGCGCGCCAGGAGGCGTCGAGGCCTCCGAGCGGCTGTGCGCGGCGGTGGCGGGGAAGCTGGGGCTGAGCGCCTCGCACGTGCTGCCCTGCTCGACGGGCGTCATCGGCTGGCGCCTGCCGGTGGACGCGATGGTGGAGGCGGTGCCCCAGGCGGTCTCCGCGCTCGACACGGGCTCGGTGATGCCCGCCGCCGAGGGCATCATGACGACGGACCTGTACCCCAAGGTGCGCCGGGCCACGGTGGGGAGCGGGAGCATCGTGGGGATCGCCAAGGGGGCGGGGATGATCGAGCCCAACCTGGCGACCATGCTCGTCTTCCTGATGACGGACGTGGACGTGCCGCGCGAGGCCCTGCGCACCACGCTGCACGCGGTGACGCAGAGGACCTTCGGCTGCATCAGCGTGGACAGCGACACGAGTACGTCGGACTCGGTGGCGCTGCTGTCGTCGAGGAAGGTGCCCTGCCCGAGCCTCCCGGAGTTCGAGGCCGCGCTGGAGCGGGTGTGCGCGGACCTGGCCGAGGACATCGTGCGCAACGGCGAGGGCGTGCACCACGTCATGCGCGTGCGGGTTAGGGGGGCGCCGAGCGAGGAGGTGGCGCGGGGCATCGGCAAGTCGGTGGTGAACTCGCCGCTGTTCCAGTGCGCGGTGAACGGGAACGATCCGAACGTGGGCCGGCTGGTGGCGGCCATCGGCAAGTACGTGGGAGCGCACCACCCCGAGGTGGACCTCTCGCGCTGCACCCTGCGCCTGGGAAGCCGGGTCATCCTCGAGCACGGAGCCTTCCGGCTCGACAACGAGGCCGAGAAGGCGCTGGTGGCCCACATGAAGGGCGCCGAGCTCTACGCGAGCGTGCCGCCGGCGGACGGGCTCACCTTCCGCCCGCCGGTGTCGTTCCCTCCGCACGAGCGCGCGGTGGAGATCGAAGTGGACCTCGGCACCGGCCCGGCGGCCAGCACGGTGCTCGGCGCGGACCGGAGCCACGAGTACATCAGCGAGAACGCGGACTACCGCAGCTGAACGCGCTCACGTCATCATCGGTATCGGTGCGTCCGGCTCACCGGTGGGGCGCGCCTCGAGCGGGAAACGCGGCAGGCGTACCTCGAAGGTGGCGCCCTCTCCCGGCTGGCTCCGGACCTCGATGGAGCCCCCGAGGTGCATCGCGATCCGCCGGACGATCCACAGCCCCAGGCCGAGCCCCCCATAGTGGCGCTCGGAGGCGGCACGCTCGAAGCGCTCGAAGATGCGCTGCTGGTCCTCCGGTGCGATGCCAATGCCCCGGTCGCGGATCCGGATGCAGTACCCGGCCTCGTCCCCTTCGAGCGTGACATCGATGGGTTTGCCCCGCCCGTACTTCGCCGCGTTGGCGAGCAGGTGGGTGAGGATCTGCTCCAACCGCATCGGGTCCACCCGGGCCATGCGCGCATCCCGGAGTTGGAGCCGCACCTCCGAGCCACTGTTCTGGAGCGCTGTCCGCTGCCTTTCCAACAGCTCGCGCACCAGGCGGGCCACGTCGACGGTCTCGAAGCGCAGCTCCATCCGCCCGGAGTTGAGCCGGGAGATGTCGAGCAGATCATCGACGAGCCGGGCCAGCCGCCGCACCTGGTGTTCGGCGAGCTCGAGCTTGCGCGTGACCCGCTCGGCGGCGAAGGCGGCGCTCCCCTTCGAGGCCAGCACGCGCAGCGTCTGCAGGTGGAGCTGGAGGGGGGTGATGGGAGTCTTCAGCTCGTGCGAGGCCACCGAGAGGAACTCGTCACGCAGGCGGATGGCCTCCTGAGCCTCCAGGTAGAGGCGGCTCCGCGCCTCCTCGGCCCGCCGCCGGCGGGTGATGTCCGCCATGGCTCCGATGAGCCGCACCGGCCGACCGTCCTCGCGCACCACATAGCCCTGGGACCTCACCCAGGCGTAGCTGCCATCCCCTCGCAGGAAGCGGAACTCGGCGCTCCAGCGCTCCTCTCCGTCCTCGAGCACATGCACCAGCCCCGCCAGCACCTCCTCCCGGTCCGCCGGGTGGATGCGCGCCTCCCACCAGCTCGGATGACTGGCGTCCTCTTCCTCGGCGTACCCCAACCGTCCCAGCGCCTGCTCGCCCCACTCCATCCGGTTCTGGAGGAGCTCCCATTCCCAGATGGACTCGCGCGTGGCGCGGCTCACCAGTCGGTAGCGCGCCTCGCTGCGCTCCAGCCGCGTCCGCGACAGGTGGCGCTCGGTGACGTCCCGGCTCACCACCGAGAACCCCCGGACCTCGCCGTCTCGTGACCACAGCGGGAACACCGTATCCTCGGAGAGGAACCGCGTGCCGTCCTTGCGGATGCACCAGCTCTCGAACTCGGCGCGGCCATCCTCCGCGGCTTGCGCCAGCATCTCGCGCACCATGCCGGGATGAGAGAGCTCGCCCTCATGGATGAAGGTCACCGAGCGGCCAATGATCTCCTCCGTCCGGTAGCCCTTGAGCCGCTCCGCGCCGCGGCTCCAGCTCGCCACCCGGCCCTCCGCGTCCAACATGATGATGCCTTGATCGTGGAGCCCATCCACCATCTGGCGCAGTTCCGCCTCGACGCGCCGCAGCTCCCGTTCGGCCCGCTTCAGGCCGGAGATATCGGTGGCCATCAGTCCGAGGACCGCCGGCCCACCGCTCGGGTCGTGAAGCGGGAAGCGCTCCACCAGGAAGAACAGGGCTCCCTCGGGCAGCTCGAGCTCCTCCTCGAGCTCCCGCGCCTCGCCCGAGGCCCGCACCTCGTCGTCATGGGCGCGCAACCTCCGAGCCATGTCCGAGGGGAAGAGCTCCTCGTCGGTGCGTCCGAGCACCTCGTCCACGGACCTGCGCAGGTAGGCGGCGAACCGGCGATTCACATAGGCATAGCGTCCGTCCGGCCCCTTCAGGCAGATGACCAGGGGTGAGCGCTCGAGGAGTGCCTCGAGCCGGGCCACCTCCTCCCGTCGCGTCCGCTCCTGGCGCTCGCGGGTGATGGCCGCTCCGAGGATGTGGGCGACGGCCTGGAGAAAGGAGATGGTATCCACGTCGAGGCGCCGCTCCGGGTACACCGCGAGAGCCAGCAGGGCCACGGTCTCCCCCAGGGCATCCGGCAGCCGGACCAGAATCCCTCGCGCGCCCGTCCCGAGCGGCGTGAGAGGGACCCGCGCCTCTTGGCCAAAGACCTCCGCGGTGAGGGAGCGCGTCGCGAGGAGCGTCCGCCACCCGCCGAGCTCCGACGGCTCCAGGATTCGACCGGGCTCCAGGGAGGCTCCGAAGCTGGCCACACACTGGAAACGGCCCCCGGCGAGGTGCTCCAGCAACACGCCCTGGGACAGCTCCAGGGATTCGAGGATCTGGGCGAGCGCCTCACGCACGAGGCTCGTCAGGGAGAGTCCCTGCAAGGCGAGCTGCCCCAGGCTCGCCAGCGCGCCATACCGCCCCATCTGGGCCTGCTGTGCCGCCTGCTCCAGGTGGGCAATTCCCACTGGAGTGTGGCCGTCCTCTGCTCCCACGGGCACCCTCCTCGAAATGGAAAGATGCACACCCTGCCCGGATGCCGTCCCAGGGACGCCTGCCCCCCGGTGGCAAGGTCCACCCCTGGTCAACACGGCGGGGCCACGAGCCCCTCCCCCCTTGAACGAGGTTAGGGTTCGGCGTTGCGACCCCACCTGGAGGGCCCCATGACTGCTTCGCCGTACGAGCTCATCATCGCCAATGGCCTCTTCTTCGACGGGCGGGGCAGCCCTCCGCGCGTGCGGCACCTGGGCATCCGCGATGGACGGATCTCCGCCGTCAGCGAGTCGCCGCTGCCGCACGGGCCCGGGGCGCGCGTCATCGACGCCACGGACCGCTGGGTGATGCCCGGCTTCATCGACCTGCACACCCACTATGACGCCGAGGTGGAGCTGGCGCCCTCGCTCTCCGAATCCGTGCGCCACGGTGTCACCTCGGTGATGGTGGGGAGCTGCTCGCTCAGCCTCGCGGTGGGCACCCCCGAGGATCTCGCCGATCAGTTCTGCCGGGTGGAGGCCATCCCCTATGACACCGTGCGCTCGCTGCTCGAGCGCAAGAAGGACTGGGAGACGCACGGCGAGTACCTCGCGCACCTGGATGGGATGCCGCTGGGCCCCAACGTGGGCTCCTTCGTGGGCCACTCGGCCATCCGCGCCCATGTGATGGGACTGGAGCGCAGCCTGGACCGCACGGTGAAGCCCTCCTCCGAGGAACTGGCCCGGATGGAGACCCTGCTGCGCGAGGGGCTCGACGAGGGCTACGCCGGCCTCTCCATCATGACGCTGAAGTGGGACAAGATTGGAGGCAGCCGCGCCATCCGCAGCCAACCCCTGCCCTCCACCTTCGCGAGCTGGTCCGAGTACCGCCGCTTCACGCGCATCCTCCGCGAGCGGGGCCGCGTCTTCCAGGGCGTGCCCAACATCACCACCAAGGTGAACGTCTTCCTCTTCCTCTGGGAGAGCGTGGGGCTGCTGCGCCAGCCGTTGAAGACGACGGTCATCTCCATGATGGACAGCCGCGCCAACCGGGGCATTCACTGGCAGGTCGGCCTGCTGTCCCGCTTCTTCAACCGGCTCTTGAAGGCGGACTTCCGCTGGCAGGCGCTGCCGGAGATCTTCGATCTGTGGTCGGACGGCATCGACCTGGTGGTCTTCGAGGAGTTCGGCGCGGGAGCGGCGGCGCTGCACCTGCAGGATGCGGCGGAGCGCAAGCGCCTGCTGGAGGACCCGAAGTACCGGGCCCGCTTCAAGCGGCAGTGGAAGAGCCGGCTGCTGCCCAAGGTGTTCCACCGGGACTTCAACCAGTCCCGGATATTGAAGGCGCCGGATCCATCGCTGGTGGGGCGCTCGTTCGCGGACATCGCCCGGGAGCGGGGGCAGGACGTGGTGGACACCTTCCTGGACCTGGTGGCGCGCCATGGCCCGGAGCTGCGCTGGTACACGGTGATGGCCAATGATCGGCCGCGCGAGCTGGAGTCCATCGTGAGCCACCCGGACGTGCTCATCGGCTTCTCGGATGCGGGGGCGCACCTGCGCAACATGGCGCACTACAACTTCCCGCTGCGGATGCTGCGGCTGGTGCGCGAGGCGGAGAAGCGCGGCGAGCCGGTGATGTCCATGGAGCGCGCGGTGCACCGGCTCACCGGGGAGCTCGCCGACTGGCTCGGGCTGGACGCCGGGACGCTCGCGCCGGGCCGCAGGGCCGATGTGGTGGTGATGGACCCGGAGCGGCTCGGCGCCGGGCTGGACGTGCCCCGGGAATCCACGATGGAGGGCTTCGACGGCTTCGCGCGGCTGGTGAACCAGAACGGTGGCGCGGTGGAGACGGTGCTCATCAACGGCCGGCTCGCGGTGCATGGCGGCGCGCTCCAACCGGAGCTGGGCCGGGAGCGCGGCTTCGGGCGGGTGCTGCGCGTGTGAAGTCAGAGCTTGCGCATGCGGACGCGGCGCACCTTGTGATCGGACCCCTTCACGAGGATGAGCCGCGCCCGGGAGCGCGTGGGCGCGATGTTCTGCGCCAGGTTCGGCCCGTTGATCTCCCCCCACACGGACTCGGCGCGGGCGATGGCCTGCTCCTCGGTGAGCTCGGCGAAGCGCCGGAAGAAGGAGCGCTCGTCACGGAACGCCGTCTGCCGCAGGCGCAGGAAGCGGTCCACGTACCAGCGGCGGATGTCCTGCTCGTGCGCGTCCACGTAGAGGGAGAAGTCGAAGAAGTCCGAGAGGAAGGTGTGCGGCAGCTTCCCGCCCTCCACCGGCCCCGTCTGCAGCACGTTGAGCCCCTCCAGGATGAGGATGTCCGGCCGGCGGATCGTCACCACCTGGTCGGGGACGATGTCGTAGACGAGGTGTGAGTAGACGGGCGCGGTCACCTCGGCGCGTCCGGCCTTGAGCTCGGCGAGGAAGCGCACCAGGGCGCGCCGGTCGTAGCTCTCCGGAAAGCCCTTGCGGTGCATGATGCCGCGCTCGGTGAGCACGCGGTTGGGGAAGAGGAACCCGTCCGTGGTGACCAGCTCCACGTGTGGGTGATCCGGCCACCGCGAGAGCAGCGCCTGGAGGATGCGCGCCGTGGTGCTCTTGCCCACCGCGACGCTGCCCGCGATGCCGATGATGAACGGCACCTTCTGGGTGATGCCGCCGAGGAACGCCTGCTGCGCCGCCCAGAGGCTCTGCGTCGCCGACACGTGCAGGTTGAGCAGACGGGAGAGCGGCAGGTAGACGTCCGCCACCTCCTCCAGGTCCAGGTGCTCCCCCAGCCCGCGCAACCCCTCGACCTCCTCCGCGGTGAGGGGGAGCGGGGTCGCGGCGCGCAGGGCCCTCCACGTCTCACGTTCGAAGTCGACGAACATGGACGCGGACTGGTGCTTGGGGACGGACATGGCGGCCATCCTACCCAAGCGTCCGGCGGCAAACGGAATCCTCGTGAACCGTCCGCCACTTCACGTCCGAAACATCCTCCGGGTGACGTTCAGGCGGAACACGGAGTGCGGGACCTTTTCAGGATTGCACAAACAGCGGCATTTTCTTTGAAAGCGCGCTTTTGGCCCATCGCACAGGGGGGGAAGTGAATGCAAACGACGATGATCCGGAAGAGCCACCATGTCCTTCGATGCCTGGGAGTCGGCCCGCACCTGGTGGCGCTGCTGCTGGCGAGCACGGCGTGTGAGCCGGTGGATGAAGCCGCCGAGCTCCAGGAGCCCGCAACGCAGTCCCAGGGGCTCGAATCCACCAATGGCGAGGCGCTCAACGGGCTGGCGTTCAATGGCCTCGCCTTCAACGGGCTGGCGTTCAACGGCCTCGCCTTCAACGGGCTGAACGACGCGCGCTTCTCGTCCTGGTTCGAGCAGGACCCCGCCCAGGCCGCGATGGTCATGAAGTACATCACCGCCTGTGCCGTACCCGCTGGAGAGACGCGCACCTACCAGGACGACAACGGCGGTGTCTACGTGTGGGAGGGGGCGCTGGGACTGGCGCCGGACTGGGCCAGCGGCATGCCCGCGACGGTGCTGGAGCAGCAGCTCATCTCCGCGTGTCTGGCCGCCCACGTCAACAAGTACGGGCGGAAGGTGGCCATCTCCGTACAGGGGAACGACGCGAACGGTCAGCCCATCCCCACTCCGCCAGAGGAGCTCCAGGAGTTCGGGCAGCGGGAGGGATGCTTCTTCGGCAACCTCTTCATCCACGAGGGCGTCTTCTCCGGCCACGATGCCCGGCCGCTGGCCTGGAACGAGAGCAGCGTGCGGATCTGCGCGCTCGGGCAGGGCAGCGGCAACGCGTGCGAGCCCATCACCCGGATTGGAAGCTGTGCCGCGAACTGCACGCCCGACCCCACGAACAAGTACTACACGCACTGCACATACAAAGGCACCACCTACGCCGCCATCACCACCCGCATCCATCCCCAGGACATCTATTGGTGCGGTGACGGCACCTGCCAGTTCACCGAGTCCTGCGGCCTCGGAATCAGCACCCGGCACTGCGCCCTGGACTGCGGCCTCTGCCTCTTCTGAGCCAGGCTCCCGGGCCCCGGCTGTGGCACAGTCCCGTGTGTGAACCGCTCCGCGCTCCTCCCGTGGCTGCTCCTGTGCTGTGCCCTGGCCTGCTCGCGCAAGCTGGAGTCCCACACGCTCGGGCTCCAGTACGAGCCCCCCTCGGGCATGGCCCTGCGCACCGAGGAGCCGGGTCCACCCGCCGTGGCACGCTTCGACGGAGGCCTCGAGGTGCGCTCGGTCGCCGGACAGGGCGTCCCCAAGGTCGATTCGCCCCCCGAGGACGTGCTGGGCGCCGCGGGAGTCCCCGTGCCCGGCAGGCGGCTGAACGCCACCCAGGGGACGCTCCCCGCCGGGCCGGTGGCGCGCTACGAGTTCCAGCAAGGCACGTCCCGGACCCTCGTGTACTTCCTTCCTCTCGAGGACCGGTTCGTGCTCGTCCTCTACACCGCGCCGGAGCGTGACTACGGGCCCGGCTCGGCCCGGGTGGAGCGCTCGCTCTCCACGTTGAAACCCACGCGCTGAGCCGGCGGGGGTGCCGGGCACTTCCCACCCGGGGATCCCACCTGGGAGGATGGCCCGGCCATGCCACTCCCGAGACTCCTGCTGCTGCTGTCCGCGCTCGCCACGCTGCCCGCCCGCGCCGAGGCCGGTTTCGTGCTGACCGAGCCCCCTTCCTGGGTGGAGCCCACCGCGGTGGATGGGGAGCGCGCACTTCGCGCGGAGGACGCCGTCTCGGGCCTCCACCTGCTGCTGTCCGAGGAGCAGGTCCGCGTCTCGCCGGAGGGGACGGAGCGCTTCTCGCGCCAGGTGCGGCGCGTGGTCAGCAGCCGGGGCGTGGAGACGGGCTCCGAGCTCCGGGTCACCTTCTCCAACACCCACCAGCGCCTGCGCCTGCACGGCATCTGGCGCACCCGCGAGGGCGTGCGCACCCAGCTGCTGCGCGCCGGGGACGTGAAGCTGCTCCAGCAGGAGCGCGCGCTGGACATGGGCATCTACAGCGACGAGCGCACCGCCCTCGTCTTCCTCCAGGACGTGCGCGTGGGCGACCTCATCGAGGAGTCCTACACGGTGGAGGACGTCCATCCGCTCTTCCGCGGCCATCACCTGGACGCGATCTCCCTGGTGGGCCCGGTGCCCACGGGACACCTCGTCCACCGGCTGCTCGCCCCGGCGGACCTGAAGCTGCACTTCAAGACCCATGGCGCGGCGGCGGCCGAGCCCACGGTGCGCGAGGTGGGCGGCCTGAGCGAGTACCGGTGGGAGCGCAGGGACGTGCGCGCCATCACCCAGGAGGACGGCGTCCCCGCCGACGTGGAGGTCTGGCCCCATGTCCAGGTGAGCAGCTTCCAGAGCTGGGCGGACGTGGCCGCCTGGGGCCTCGCGCTGCAGGAGGGGCTGCCCGGCTCCCCCGAGGTGACGGCACGGGCCAAGTCCTGGCGCTCCCTTCCCACCGAGGAGGCGCGCTTCCTCGCCGCCGTGCGCTTCGTCCAGGACGAGGTGCGCTACCTGGGCATCGAGCTCGGCCCCAACACCCACCAGCCCCATCCCCCGGGGCAGGTGCTCGCCCAGCGCTTCGGCGACTGCAAGGACAAGGCGCTCCTGCTGGCCACCCTGCTGCGCACGCTGGACATCCCCGCGGACGTCGTCCTGGTGCACTCCCGCCGGCGGGGCGGCGTGGCCTCCCTCCTGCCCTCCCCCTACGCCTTCAACCACGCCATCGTTCGCGCCCGGGTCGCCGGGCGCACCGAGTGGGTGGATGCCACCCTCACCCATCAGCGGGGCCGGCTCGGCGCGCGCCGCCCACTCCCCTATGGGAAGGCGCTCGTGCTCGCGCCCGGCACCACCGGCCTGGAGTCCATCCCCGAGCCCGCTCCCGGAGAGCCGGAGCTGGACGTGCGCTATGTGCTCTCCGTGGAAGACGATGGGACCGGGACGCTCGCCGTCACCACCCGCCTCTCGCGCTCGGAGGCGGACAAGGCGCGCTCGTGGCTCGCGAGCCTGTCCGAGGAGCAGCTCACCACCCGCGGCCTGGAGCGCTACCGCCCCCTCTTCCCCAAGCTCCAATCCGAGGGCGCTCCGCGCGTCCAGGACGACGAGGACGCCAACACGGTGACGCTGGAGGAGCGCTACAAGCTCGAGGATGTCTGGGCCAGTGGCGGACTGAGCGTCTCCGTCGCCCAGCTCGGCGGAGAGCTCGCCCTCCCGCGCCACACCGAGGGCCGTGCCTTCCCCCTGGCGGTGGCCCACCCCAGCCACCTGCGCGTGCGCTGGGAGGTGCGCTCGGGCTCCCTGTTGAGCGTGGCCCCGGAGCAGCACACGGTGGAGGGTCCGGCCTCGCGCCTGGAGATGTCCGTGCTCCCCGAGTTCAGCGGGTTCGTCTACCAGGTGGAGTACCGGAGCCTGGCGGACCGGGTGGCACCGGACGCGGTGGCCCGGCACGTCGAGGCGATGGGAGAGATGCGCTCGCACCTCGGCCTGTCCTTCTCCGCGCCGCCCGGCGCCATCTCCAGCGCGTCCGCGTCCAATCCCGCGGCGCTCTCGCGGACCACCAGCCTCGCCATCAGCGCCACGTTCCTGCTGCTGCTGGGTGTCTTCGGGCTGCGCCTCCCCCAGCGCCTGCGCCGGCTCGTGCGCGAGCGCAGGGCCCGGAGGAACGTCGCACCCCGCCCCGTGCGGCATCTGCGCGTGCGCGAGGAGGGCCCGGCGCCCTTCATCGTGGAGAGCCTGGATCAGGCCGAGCGGCATATCCGCGGGGAGCGCTGCTCCTGCGGCGGGAGCTTCGAGCCCGTACCGGACGCCCAGCAACTGCGGCACACGGGGAGCGATGGCCGGACCCTCACCGTCCTGCGCGTGCGGTGCTCCACCTGCCGCGCGCCCCAGTTCCTGTCCTTCGACGTGCGGCCCAACTGAGCGGGAGGGCCGGAAGCGCGTGCCTCAGAAGTCGAGGAACACGGTCTCCCCGTTCGAACAGCTCCGGGCCTTCACCTGGAGGGTCTTGACCACTCCCTGCTCGGGCAGGGTCTCCGGCACCAGGGGAGTGCCCTCCTGGCCCACCACGCCGCCGCCCTGCTCCGCGCACCGGCTCCGCGCGAGCCCGGGGGCCGGAGCGATCCACACCGTCACCTCCAGGTCCTCCGGCACACAGCCCAGCTCGTCCAGGGTGGTCAGGAACTTCACGGGTGCGGAAGGGGCCTCGCAGAAGTAGCCCAACCGGCTGCCCCGTGTGTAGGACGGAAGGCCCACCCGGGTCGTGTAGAGGATGCCCACTTCCGCCGGGAAGCCCGACTCCCACTCCGCCTGGAATCGCTGGGAGACGGTCACCTCCACCGGCACGGTGAAGGAAGGATCACAGGCGCAGAGACACGACACGGCCATCAGGGAGAGCAGCAGACGACGAGGGGGCTTCGTCATGGGTGTTCCTCCCAGCGAAAAAGCACCCCAGGCGCTCGCAAACTCCATGCCGGGCCGTCCTCCCTCTGGGCGCGCAGCGGAGGACCCCGCCGGGTATGACGCGCGTGTCGCGGAATGACAGGGAGGGCCCTCGGAAATGCCCGGGAGTGAATCGCTCCGCACCCGGGGACGGAGCATGCGAACAAGAGCCAGGGGCATTCCCATTCCAGGGGGGGCACTGGACGAACCGCCCTGGTCGCCCCACCCTCCGGTATCACCAAATGCATGGAGGTAGGGGATGGGTGCGTGGCATCACGTGGTACTGCTCTGCTCGCTGACGGTGGGATGTGGCGGGCAGCTCCCCGAGGAAGCAATTCAAGAAGACGAACGGCCGGAGGCTCGCTCACCGTCCGAGGAAGAGGACGGAGAAGCCGCCGCGCAGGGGAACCGCCCCGCGTTGGGGACCCCCCGGCTCGTGAAGGACCTCTTCCCTCCCCTCTCGGGGCCCGCGTGGTACGGGCCCCATCCGGAGAACCTGGTGGAGTTGCGCGGCAGGCTCTTCTTCGCCGCCAACTTCGAGGACGGTCGCAGGGAGCTGTGGACGAGCGACGGCACCCCGGAGGGCACCGCGCCGATCAAGCAGTTCCCACCGCTGTCGGGGCCCATCTTCTCCAGCTCGCTGACGCAGCTGACGCCCCTGGGCACGCGGCTCTTCTTCGTGGTGAACGACGAGACGCACGGCAGCGAGCTGTGGGTCAGCGATGGAACCCCCGGGGGCACCCGGCTGGTGAAGGACATCGCGCCGGGGCAGGAGGACTCGGGTGCGTACAACCTGAAGGCCGTGGGGAGCACCCTGCTCTTCTTCCGCTATGTCTCCGCCACCACCACCACCCCCGCGCGCAATGAGCTGTGGCGGAGTGATGGCACCGACACCGGTACGGTGATGGTGAAGGATCTGGGGCCCGACGCGTCCCTGATCTTCTCGCAGGCCATCGTGGGCAACACGCTCTTCTTCGCCCTCTCGGATGCGGCGCACGGGAGCGAGCTGTGGAAGAGCGATGGCACCGAGGCCGGTACGGGGCTCGTCAAGGACATCGTCCCCGGCCCCGACAGCTCCAACCCGTTCTCCCTGCGCGCCGTGGGCCAGCACGTCTTCTTCACCGCGGCGGAGGCCTCGCACGGGACCGAGCTGTGGAGGACCGACGGCACCGAGGCGGGCACGACGCTCGTCGCGGACCTGCTGCCGGGCCCGGACAGCAGCTTCCCGCAGCTCCTCGCGCCGGCCGGCTGCGACCTGTACCTCACGACGAGGGACACGGCCAACCGCTCGATGCGCCTGTACAGGCTGAGGAACGACGCCACGGGCGTCAACGTGAAGTTCGTCGCCCCGCTGCCCAATTCCTCCATCGATCCGGACACGTCCCTCTCCGTCACCACCTCCACCGTGGCGAACGGGAAGCTCTTCCTCGCGCTGTCCCTCCAGGGCATGGGCCCGGCTCCGCTCGATACCCAGCTCTGGGTGAGCGATGGGACGAGCGCCGGCACGAAGCTGCTGCACCACCCGCTGAGCCTGTCCGACGAGTTCGGCTCCACGCTGTACACCCTGGACGACCGCGTCCTCTTCAGTGGGAGCGATGACGCGAACGGTCTGGAGCCCTGGGTGAGCGACGGAACGGAGAACGGCACGCGGCGGGTACGGGACATCGCGCCGGGTGCCACCTCCTCGTTCCCCCGGGACTTCACCCGCGTGGGCTCGAAGGTCTTCTTCGTCGCCAACGACGCGGTCCACGGCAACGAGCTGTGGCTCCTCCCCCTGGTGAACTCGCAGGACGGAGCGAACGCGTCGCTCCAGCCCTGACGGCGGATGGAACCAGAAGAGGCCCGCGAGTGACTCGCGGGCCTCCAGGCTCTACCTGGCGAGCAGGCTGCGCAGGCAGAGCGACGCGTACGCCGCGGACAGTCCCGCCATGACGGACTGGGACACGATCGCGATGGGCCGCTCGACCTTCTCACCGCGCAGCAGGGCGGGCAGCTCGCGGAGTCCTCGGGCGGCCCCCAGGAAACCAAGCAGCCCGACGAGCGCCGAGCCCCCCAATACCCCTCGCGGCGAGGACCCGCGGCGCGCCAACAGCCCCAGGCCGAGCGCGGCCGTCCCGAAGCCCGCGGGGATGAGCGCCGTCTTGTGTTGCGCCCCCGTCGCGAGGAACCCGCCCACTCCGAGTGTCGTCAGCAGCGATCCATAGCCAAGCGTCAAGTTCTCCATACCGCATCTCCTCGATTCCGGATCGTCCCGGTCACGTAAGGCCCCGGGAATGTGGACACGAAGAGTGCGTCCTGCCCGGCCCGTGGCACCTATTCCCCGAGCCGGGTGATCGTGGCGTTCTGGAAGAAGGAGCCCGTGTACATCTTCCCTCGCGCCGTGGCCGTCACGGTGCCGGCCATGTCGAACCGGCCGCTCCCGCCAGAGAGGGAGAACGTCCCGTGCGTGAGGGTCAGGGTGAAGGAGACGCCGCTGTCGCTCCAGGAGCACGAGGCACCCCGTGTGAGGCTCGCCACCTCTCCCTCCACCTCCGCGAGCAGGAAGCACTTCCCCTCCGAATCGGTGAGGACGAGCTCCGATGTCGTCCCCTCCGACACGAGGAAGGTCTCGGAAACCTGGGAGGAGCGGTTGCCGAGCTCCTGGATGCTGGAGTGGGCGGTCCCCGTCACCGCGTAACGGCCGAGGAACCGCTCACCGGCGGAACCACAACCCAGGACGGAGAGCAGGAGAAAGGGAACGACATACAGGCGCTTCATGAAGGGTGCTCGTGGAGTCATGGCGGCGTCCCGTGTGCAGGCGCCCTGCCAACTCCAACGAGGAAAACGTTCCGAGCGTCACATCCGACGATGCGGTCCGCCGCCCATCCCGGATGCGGGATGGGGATCGCGCCCACGAAACGGAGCGCCCCTCAGTGCAACAGCGAGACGGGGTTCGGCACCGGACCACGGGGCAGCTCCACCGTGAAGGCCGAGCCAGAGCCTTGCCTGCTGGTCACGGAGACGGAGCCGCCCAGCCTGTGGACGATCTCCCGGACGATCCACAGTCCCAGACCGAAGCCGCCGTAATGCTGCTCGGACACGGCCCGCTCGAAGCGCTCGAAGATGCGCTCCTGATCCCTCGGCGCGATGCCAATTCCCTCGTCGCGCACGGTGATCCACACGTGGTTTTCATCCACCTCGAGCTTCAACGTGATGGGCCGGCCCTGCCCGTACTTGATGGCATTGGTCAGCAGGTTGACGACCACCTGCTCCAGACGTAGCCGGTTCCAGCGCCCCACCACGGGCGAGTTCAACCCGCGGCGCAGCGCATCCAGCCTTCGCTGGCGGCGGAGGGCCTGCTGGATTTCCCGCAGCGAGTCCTCCACTCCCGCGTGGGTGCCCTGACCCGAAGACGGCCTCAGGCCGCCGTGTGCCTGCTCCTCTGGGTGTGACCCGGCCACGACCCCTCCTGAAGGCAGGAACAGCAGCAGCCCAGGAGGGATTGCGGGCGGAGGGAGCGCGGAGCGCCCGGGCCCCTCGCCGCGCCTCGGCGTTCGCGGGAGGAGCGCGGCTCCGGCTTCAGGGTGGGAGGAGTCGTCGCTGTGCAGGGGCGGTCACGGGTTCGAATCCCGCTACATCTTCCGGGGCCCGGACGGGGCCGTATTACGAGTCCTTCCGCCGAGACGCGTGTACCCCGCCGTCCAGCACCTCGGAGAGGGTCGTGGCCTGGAGGGCCCGGTCGAACCAGCTGTCGAGCGTGTCCACGTCCGTGCAGTCGAGGATGCGCTGCCGGGCTCCTTCCTCCACGTGAACCCTCCGTATGGCGAGAATCCGCAGGATGTCCTCGGCACGTCCTCGGCTCAGCCCCCGTGCCAGACCCTCTTCCCTGCCTCGCACCAGCCCCTGCGCCAGGCCCTGCTGACGTCCCTGCTCGATGAGTTCCTCGCCATAGCTCCGCATCAACTCCTCCGCGCGTTGCTCATCCAGGACTGAATGTAGCACCTGACCCGTGGCGTCATGGACTGCCTTGTCCCCAGTCCACAGCAGATAACGGATGACCACCATCAGGTGTTCGGAGCCCTCTGGAGCCGCCTGGACCTGGGCAAAAAGGCCTACCCACTCCGGCAGCTTCCGCGCCAGTTCCCCGGTACGCCCGTAGCGCAGCACCAACCATGCCAGCCGTACCAGCGGAGGACCGGGCCGTGCTTTCAACGCCTCTTCCCGCTCGGCCGTCAGGTCATCGAGCAGGTACTCGAAGCGCGGCACCCACGCTCTCCAGCGATTCCTCTCTTCCTCTATCTCTCCCGGCAGCTCGAACAGGTCCTCCACCCGCCGCGGCGCGGTCCAGGCCCCCTCCGGCCCGTGATACATCACCAGCGGGATGATGACCGGCAACAGTGAGCGCTCCGGGTGCTCCTGACGCCAGCGCTCCACCTGGCGCACCACGTAGCGCAGCATGCGCAGCGCCATCCACCTGTCCACAGTGGACTGGTGCTCCAGCAGCACGTACAGCAGCAGCGAGCGGCCCGTACGCAGGCGGGCGGTGAAGAGCAGATCGCTCTCTGTCTCCCGCAGCTCCGGGTCCACCACGCTGCCAGGCTCCAGACGCAGACTCGACCAGTCCACCTCGGAGACGACATGGGCGGGCAGGACGGCACGCAACTCGGCCTCCGCCCGTTCGGGGCGGCCAAAGGTATAGCGGGCGAAGAGGTCATGAGGTCCGGGCATGGCGCACGGCGCCCCAGCACGGAGCGGGCCAGTAGCACACCGCGGGGAGCCAGCAGGCCGCGTACGTCCGCTTCCGCCCCCTTCGTCCCGTCAGCGAGACGATGCGGGCCACCCCCACCGGATAGCGGTGCCGCAGGTACAGCCACGCCGCCCCAGCCAGCACCAGCGCCGGAGGCAACGCCACCATCATCCACACCGAGAAGCCGATGGGCCGCGAGGGCTCCAGCGCCGCCGCGGCGATGGCGTTGGGAGGACTGCCGATGACCGTCCCCATCCCTCCCAGGTTCGCCGCCACCGGGATGCCCAGCAGCAGGGCCTTCCCGAAGGGCTCGTCCTGACGCAGGCCCGCGACGAGCGGCCCCACCGCCGCCAGCATCATCGCCGTGGTGGCCGTGTTGGACATGAACATGGAGAAGGCGAACGTCAGCCCCATCGCCCCCAGCATCGTCCACGGGGGGTTGCCGCCGGACCAGCGCAGCACCCGGTTGGCCAGCGCCCGCTCCAGCCCCGTGCGGCTCGCCGCCTTCGCCAAGGACCGCATCGAGGCCCTCCTCCGGGAAAGGCCGCGAGCCCTCGCGTATGTCAGCCAGTAGAAGCCTTGAAACGTGGCGGCCAACGCATCACCCGCGACCTTGCTTTCGCCACTGAGTTGCATATAGCCTCCGGAGCGCGACGGTGGAGTTCCACGAGCCGTCGCAGTTGATTCGGAGCGAGGAGAGCATGTCCGATGTCGTGAATACCGGCGCCTTGGAGGCGATCGGGCTCGAGCACCGCTACGGCGAGAAGACCGTTCTCCGGGGGCTGAACTTCACCGTGGAGCCCGGTCAGATCTATGCCCTGCTCGGCGGCAACGGCGCGGGCAAGTCGACGACGCTCAGCATCTTCCTTGGCCTGGTTCGCCCGACGGCGGGGCAGGCCCGGGTCTGTGGCCACGACGTGGCGGTCGACCCCCGGGCCGCGCGGTCGCGGCTGGCCTATGTCCCCGAGAACGTGGCCCTCTACGAGCACCTCAGCGCGCGGGAGAACATCGACTACTTCCTGACCATCGCGGGAAGCGAGCAGCGCTCACCGTCGAACATCGACGAGGCGCTGGAGGCGGTCGGACTGGCGCGCGAGGCGTGGGGAAAGCGCGTGGGCGGGTTCTCCAAGGGCATGCGCCAGAAGGTGGCGATCGCACTCGCCATCGCCCGGCGCGTACCGGTGCTCCTGCTGGACGAACCGACCTCCGGCCTGGATCCGCGGGCGACCGGCGACTTCAACCGGCTGCTGGACACGGCGCGCACGCGCGGCGTCGCCACCCTGATGGTGACGCACGACCTGCTGAGCGCTGCCGAGATCGCCGACCGGATCGGCTTCCTGGCTCAGGGCCGGCTCGAGGAGGAGCTGGCCGCCACCGGCGAGGAGCGGTTCGATGTCAGGGCCCTGCATCAGCGCTATGCGCATGCGGGGGAGGCGGCATGAGCTTCCGAAGCACGAAGGTGCTGAGGGTCGCCGCCGAGGAGTGGCGGGCCCTGGTGCGAAACCGGGTGGCGATGATCGCCAGTCTCACGCTCACGGCCCTGATCGTGACCTCCGCCATCCTGGGAATGGAGCAGCGCAATGCCACGAAGGCGGCCAGGGCCCGCTACCAGGCCACGTCGGACGAGGCGTTCGATGCCCAGCCGGACCGCCATCCGCACCGGATGGTGCACTATGGGCAATTCGTCTTCCGGCCGCTCTCGGCGCTGGCCTTCTTCGATCCGGGGGTGGACGGCTTCACCGGCAACACGGTGTTCCTGGAAGGACACAGGCAGAACAGCGCCAACTTCAGCGAAGCGCGGCAATCCTCGCTGCTGCTGCGGTTCGGCCAACTGACGCCGGCCTTCGTGCTGCAGACGCTGGCGCCGCTGCTCATCGTCTTCCTCGCCTTCGGCGCCGTCTCACGGGAGCGCGAACAGGGAACCCTGCGGCTGCTCCTGGCCCAGGGGCTGAGGCCATCCGAGCTCGCCGCGGGCAAGCTGTCGGCCTATGTCGGCGTGGTGGCCGCGATCGCCGCGCCGGCGCTCCTGGTGCTGGCGGCCGCCGCGCTCGCCGGCCAGGCGCCGCCGGTCCCAAGCCTGCTGATGGTGTCCGGCTATCTCGTCTATCTGTCCATCTGGGCGGTCGCGGCCCTGCTCGTGTCGCTGCTGGTACGGCGCGCCCGGGACGCGCTGATCGTCCTGGTCGCGGCGTGGATGGGGGTGGTCATCCTCGCGCCTCGGATCCTTCCCGAGCTCGCGGTGGCGCGGATCCCGACGCCGACGCGCATCGAGACGGACGTGGCCATTCATCACGCCCTCAAGCAGATTGGCGACAGCCACAATCCAGATGACCCCTACTTCTCCGAGTTCAAGGCGAAGACCCTCGCCCAATACGGCGTCGAGAAGGTCGAGGATCTTCCGGTCCAGTGGGCGGGACTGGTCGGCATGGAAGGAGAGCGTCTGACGAGCGGGCTGTTCGACCGCTATGCACGGGAAGCCTTCGCAAGAGAGGCCGAGCAGAACCGGCTCGTGCGCCAGTTCGGGGTCATCAGCCCGCTCATCGCCGTGCGCCAGCTCTCCATGAGTCTGGCCGCCACCGACACCGAGAGCCACCAGGACTTCCTCGAGCAGGTGGAACGGCACCGCTACCATTTCGTCCAGGCGCTGAACCTCCTGCAGGTGACGAAGATCCCCAACCGGAACGCCGGAGCGGACCCCCGGATATCCGCCGCTCATTGGAAGACGCTGCCGAGCTTCACCTACCGGGAGCCGAACGTGCTCCAGCTCGCGGGCGACCGGATCCGGGCCAACCTTCTGATTCTGGTCTGCTGGCTGGCGGCCCTGCTCGCCGGTTGCGGCCTGGCTGCCCGCCGTCTGGGGGAGGTCGCACGATGAACGCCTGGAAAGCGGATCTCCGATTGCTGTTCCGGGCACCCTTGAGCGCGGGCGCGCTCCTGCTGCTCCTCATCGTGACGGCCCTGTCGGTGGCGGCCGGCCTCGCGGCGACCGCTCGGCAGGAGGCCATCATCGAGCGGGTGGAAGCCGCCCAGCGGAGGGACCTGGCCTCGGTGACGAGGGATTACGGCAAGCCCGACGGAGACGCGGGCAACGCCGCCTACTACACCTTCCACCTCACCACGGACCCACCGTCGCCCCTGGCCTTCGCGGCGCTCGGCCAGCGGGATGTGCAGCCCTATGTCCTCCGGGTGCGGCTGCTGGGCCTGCAATCGCAGCTCTACGAGTCCGAGACCTTGAACCCGGAGCTCGCGCTTCCGGGCGCCTTCGACTTCGCCTTCGTGCTGATCTACCTGGCTCCGCTGGTCATCATCGCCCTGATGCACGACCTGGTGTCGGGTGAACGTGAGGCAGGGCGGCTCCGGCTCCTGGTCTCCTTGCCGGCATCCGGTCGCGGGGTGTGGGTACGTCGCAGCGTCCTGCGCTATCTGCTGGTCCTGGGCGCCCTGCTCGTGCCGCTCGTGATGGGCGCCGCGATCAGCAGGGCTCCCGTGGCGGGGACCTTCGCGATCGCCCTGGCGGCGGCGCTCTATGTGGCGTTCTGGTTGGGGCTGGCGCTTCTCGTCGCCGCTCGGGGCCGGAGCTCGGCGGCCAACGGCGCCACGCTGATCGGATGTTGGATCGTCCTGACCCTGCTGGCGCCCGCGCTGGCCAACGCCGTGCTCTCCCGCGCCATCCCCGTGGCCAAGGGAATCGACCTGACCCTGGCCCAGCGTGAGCGGGTGCACCGCGCCTGGGACATTCCCAAGGAGGAGACCTTCCGTCCCTTCTTCGTCAAGCATCCGGAGTGGCGCGACACGCCGCCGGTGCTCGGTCGCTTCCACTGGAAGTGGTACTACGCCATGCACGAGGTGGGCGACGACGGGGTCGCCGCCGAGGTCGCGGACTACCGCCAGAGCCTGACGGCCCGCGAGGTGTGGACCGCCCGGCTCGGCTGGGTCCTGCCGGCGGCCGCCGTCCAGACGATCCTCCACCGGGCTGCGGACAGCGACCTGCTGGCGCATCTGGCGTACCAGGGCAGCATCGAACGGTTCCACACACGGCTTCGCGACTTCTACTACCCGTACATGTTCCATGAGCGGCCGTTCCAGCAGGCAGACTTCGAGCAGATGCCCCGCTACCAGCCCAGGCCGTCGAGCGCCTCCCTGCCGATCTCGCCGATGATCGGGCTGCTGGTGTTGGCGGCGCTTGTCTCCGGCGCCGCCGTCACCGGCGTACGGACCCTGTCGTCGTCCGCGGCCCGGGAGTGAGCATCAGGGCCCTTCTCCCATGGGAAGCGCTTCGTGGGCATGAGCGCCTCACTCCACCTTCCGCACCTGGAAGCCGAGGCGGGGGAAGTGCACGACGACCTCGCCCGCGCGAGCGTCGACGCGCCGGACGGCGACCTCATTGGGGCGCGAGAGCACGAGCTCCCCTTCCACCGGATCGATGCCGTAGTCGGTCGGCGCCACCGTCACGCGCTCGCCACGCGCGAGGCCGTGCAGGTCGAGGAAGTCCTCACCCTCCGTGGACGCCGGCGTGCTGGCGGCGGCGAGCGCGACGGCCGCGCCACTCTCCATCGTCTCGGAGGTACCGTGGCCCAGCGCCCGGACGCGCTCCATCCATGCCACCAGGTGCGGGTGCGCTTCGAGGATGCCCGCGACCGCTGTCGCCCCCTGGACGAACCAGATCCCGTGGTAGACGGAGAAGTCGGCGATGCTCGTGGACCTACCGAGCAGCCAGGGCCGGCCGTCCGCGAGCTGGGCCTCGAGCTGTTGGAGATACAGCCGCAACGCTCCGACCGCTTCCGGAACGTGCATGCGCGGTGCGTTGCCACGGAAGGCCGCCCGGTCCGCAATGAACGCCTTGATCTGCTCGGGCGGCTGGTTGCCGAAGACGCTCTGCACGCCCGCCGGCTGGAAGCAATAGGTGATCACGGTCCAGAACAGCGTGAAGTCCGCCCACTGCGCCTGGATGCGCGCCACCCCCGCGGACTCGGCGGGATACAGCGTTGGCGTGGGGGCGAGCCGCTCCAGCACGTCGGCGATCAGCGCCGTATCGCAGTAGATGTCCGCGCCGATCTGCAGCAGGGGCGTTCTGCGATAACCGCCCGTCAGCGAGATCACATCCGGCTTGGGCATGACCGTGGGGATGATGACGGAGTTCCAGTGCAGGCCCTTGAAGCCGAGGATGGCACGGACCTTCTCGGAGAAGGGTGAACGCGGGTAGTGGTGGAGGATGAGTTGATGGGACATGCGCGGGGACTCTAGCCCGCTCCCCCCCTCGACCTCCGGGTACTCTCTTCGCCCACTTGTCCGACAGTCTGCCTCCGTCGACGAGCGGCCCGGTGGGGACCCGATTCGCGCCCTGCCACGCCCACAATCGAGGACCTGTCCTGTCGAGTGAACAGGTCCTGTTCTCGGGAGAGGACAGGAGAAGCGCGACAGCGGGCCCGCCGGGTACGAGGCATCGCGCAAGCCCCAACGTGCCCTATCCTCGAGCCATGGGACGAGACTGGGTCAGGATGCTCGCGGGAAGGGTCAGACGGTCGTGGCCAAGCATGGTGCTGGGGAGCTGCGTGCTCCTCCAGCCCCTGTCTGGCGCCGCGGCCCCCGGCGACTGGTTCTCGGATGACTTCGAGACGGGAACGCTGCGCACGAGCGACACCCCCGCGGGCCGGTGGGACAGCACCGGAGCCAGCAGCCCCAATACCCTCACCAACGGGACGGCGGGGGCGCACCGGGGACAGTACGGGCTCACCGTGGTCGATCGCACCAGCAACGCGGGCTCCCAGGCGAACGCCAACGTCGTGCGTGACCCCTTGACCACGGAGCTCCACGTCCGGACGTGGCTGCGCCTGCGGGCTGTCAGCACGCCCGGAAGCATGGTGGTCCTGCAGGCCCTGCCGGCGAGGCTGGAGCTGCGGCTGCTCGCGCCCGGCCCCATCTGGGAGCTGGCGGGGAGGAATGGCGCGGACCAGTCGACCTACGTCAGCATCCATGGCTCGCGGGTGGAGGAGGAGCGATGGTACCTGGTCGAGTTCAGCGCTTGGGGACTGGGCACCAACGCCGGAGAGGCCAAACTATGGGTGGACGGCGTCGAGCAGGGGGTCTTCTCCGGGCGCGACTGGCGCGGCACGAACTACCTGATGAGCAGGTTGGTGGTGGGCGAGCCGTGGGCGGATGCGGGAAACTTCATCGGCTCCATCGACTTCGATGACGTGCGGGTGAGCGCCACGCCCATGGCGAGCCGCCTGGAGCTCCGACGACCGGTTGGCGCGGGGGACTCCTCGGGGTGCGTCGCCGTGGACGTGTCCCTGAGGAGCTCCGCCACCGGTGCGCCCGCGCCCGCGCCGTACACGATGGAGGTGGCCCTGGCCGTCACGGAGGGAGCGGGCCGCTTCCACGTGGATGCGGCCTGCGGGTTCCCGGTGCCGGGCGCGCTCCTCCTCGCGGGAGCCTCCGAACAGCGCGTGTACTTCCGACCTGGCGGCACCGGAGGAAAGGCGACGGTGAAGGCCACGCACCCGGACTTCCTCTCCGCGACGCTCCCCCTGGAGGGAATCGCGCCTCCCGATGGAGAGGGAGACCCGGACGAGGACCCGGTGGGGCCCTGGACGACGGACCTGGGCTGCACCTCGGCACCAGGAGCCCTCGTGGCGCTGCCGGTGCTCCTGTGGCCCTGGATCCGATTCAGGCGCCGATGGCACACTCCGAAGAGTCCCCATTGCGCGCGAATCTCGGAATCGACGGGGTGACCGATGATTTCGAGCCGGGCCGGCCGTCCATGGGTTGAGGCTCCCATGTAGGGAGTCATTTTCTCAACTCTCAATCAGGAGGATCCGTCATGGCGATCAAGGCAGCGACCCCCTACTTCATCCTCAACGGAAGGACCGAGCAGGCCATCGCCCTCTACCAACGTGCCCTCGGCGCGAAGCTCGAGACGCTGCAGCGGTTCGGAGACGTCAACCAGAGCTGTCCCGCGGCGATGAAGAGCCGGGTCATGCACGCGATGCTGCGCGTGGACGACGCGACCCTGATGATGAGCGACGGCCCCAACGAGGAGGCGCCGCCGCGGGGCGGAAGCGTGAGCGTCGCCCTCACCATCGATGATCCCGATCAGGCAAGGCGATGCTTCGACGCGCTGGCGACGAACGGCCAGGTCATCCAAGCGCTCATCGACGCTCCTTGGGGTGGCCTGTTCGGCGTGGTTTGCGACGAGTTCGGCATCAGCTGGATGTTCAACAGCGCCAGGGTCAAGAGTTCCTGAGAGTGCCTCGCCCTGGCGGAGTAATCCCCCAACACCTCCTCATCGGGGGCGCGAAGGCCATCTGCTTCGCGCCCCTGCTGCTGGCTACTGGCGGAACACCTCGACATCATCGAAGTAGAAGGCAGAGTAGGCCGGTGCATCGGACAGGAAGCCGATCGTCAGCTGTCCTGCGGTGACCTGGATGTTGGGGATGGAGACCTGGGTCCAGGCGGACGTCTTCGCGACGGGCAGACGGAGGATCGTCCCCGTTCCGTCGAAATCCTTGGCGTGCATCTCCGCGCGCGTCTGCCCACCCGAGGAGTAGACCCAGGCGCGCAGCGTATAGGTCCCGTTCGCCAGTCCGGAGAGGGGCTGGTAGGTGAAGACATGATAGGGCACGGTCTTGTAGTGCGTGCCGTGGAGGTTGTTCTCCTGCCGCCCGCCGTAGGTCTCAGCGAAGTCCGCGTCCTCCGAGCCGTTGGGAGACCAGGTGCTCCACCCGGAGGGCTGCTGCGTCCAGCCATCCTGGTCGAAGCTCGGGTTGACGACCTGGACCGTGCCGGTAGGAGGTGGAGGCGTGGTGCTGGTCCACATCCGCTTCAACTCCTGGAACGCGGAGCGGTAGTAGCGTCCGCTGGTCACTCCGCCCTCGAGCGCCGTGGAGAGCCCGAACCATTCCTCGTTCATGAAGTAGTCGGGCCCGAGGTTCCCGTTGGCGAACCCTCCGTCGTCGTGGACGCTCCAATCCCCAGCGGACTTCCACCACTCATCATTCCACTCGAAGACCACGCCTCCCAGCAGCGCGCGGGAGGAGGTGGCGCTCAGGTTGGGGAGCATCGTGTTCTCCCAGCGGTTCTTGTAGAAGTTGGCCTGATTCCGCTGGGCTTGCGCGAAGCCCTGGCCATCCCACGTGCCGTGATCACAGCCCACGCTGTTATCGCAGGCGTCATAACCAAACTCCGTGAACAGGAGCGGCTTGTTGAGCGGGTAGTTCTGGATGATGTTCTTGAAGCCCTGCTCGGTGTTGTAGATGTTGAGCGACCAGACATCCACGGCGGGCGCTCGATTGAGCAGGCTGGTGTTGTGGATGTCCAGCTGGGGGTTGTCTCCCAGCACCACGGTATAGGGATGCGAGGCATCCGCCTGGCTCTTCGCCTCGCTCACCGCCTCCTGGTAGAAGGTGAACAGCTCCGCGGGGGTGAGTGGCCCGCGCTTGCCGTCGAAGTTGTTCTCGTTGCCGAAGGCCCACATGAGGACCATCGGGAAGTCGTTCCGGTTCTTGAAGACGTTGATGATGTTGCGGAACTGGAGCTTGTGGCGGGTCCGCGCGTCCTTGTTGAACTTCACCTGCTGGCCCGGGCGGTAGTCCACTCCCTCGGGCAGCCAGTAGTTCATGATGACGTAGATGCCTTGCTTGTCGGCCTCGGTCATGACGGTGCGGTAACGGCTGAGTACCGCCGGGTCCACCCGGGGCATGTCGAGGGAGGGATCGTTCTGTTCGTTCCAGTTCTGGAACAGCCGATCGTACTTCACGTAGACGCGGATCGTGTTGACACCCATCTCCTTCATCTTGGCGAAGTCACTGAGGACAACCCCCGTGTCCATGGTCCAGTCATCGGGCCAGTTGCCAGGCCCCGTTCTGGGCACGGGCTGGTAGTTGACCCCGCGCACCACGAAGGGCTTGCCCGCGACCAGGAGCTGCTTGTTGGAGACGGTGAGTGATTCCGGGAGTCGGCCCGCATGGGCCTCCAGGGCCATCCCGCTCATCGCGACGAAGGCCATCCCCACGAGCAACCAGTGTATGATTCTCATGAAAGGCATCCTTTGAGGTTGATGGGCCCGCTCTATGCCATGGGGAGCATTCCTTCCAAAAGCAGCTTTGTTGGTATTCCGAGCTTTCTTTGAGAATCCTACAATGAGCACGCGGGGAGCCGCTCAGTAACCCGCCTCCTTGTCCACGACGTTCATCAGCGGCTCGTCGTTCTCGAATCTGTCGAGGTTGCGCAGGAACAACGCCACGGCGTCCTCCCTCCAGGTGGGCGTCTGGTCGGCGCAATGAGGTGAAAGCAGGACGTTCTCGAGCCGCCAGAAGGCATGCCCTGGTGGCAGCGGCTCGGTCTCGAAGACATCCAGCGCGGCCCCTCGCAGGCGTCCCTCCTCCAGGGCTTTCACCAGCGCCTGTTCGTCCACGGTGCTGCCGCGGCCGATGTTGATCAACACCGACTGTGGCTTCATCGCCCGCAGCTCCGCTTCACCCATCAACCGCTGCGTTCCGGGCGTGTGGGGCATGGCCAGGAGCAGGTAATCCGAGGCGGCGATCATCTCCAGCCTCCGCTCGAGGGGAAACAGCTCATCCACCAGAGGATCTCCCTCGCTCCGCGACGGCCGGCGCCGGCAGGCCAGGACGCGCATGCCGAAGGGCCTGGCTCGCTCCGCGACCGCGCGGCCGATGTCCCCGTACCCGAGGATGCCCAGTGTCCGTCCACGCAGTTCCACGGGGGTGTACTGTTCCCAGCGCGCCTCGCCCTGCTGGCGCACCAGGCGGCGCAAGTCCTTGGCGAAGAACAACATCGCGGCCAGGGCGAACTCACCGAGCGAACCGCTGTAGACCCCCTTGGAGTTGGTGAGGGGAAGGGGACCGTGGATGAGCTCCTCGAAGAGGAGGTTCTCCACCCCCGCGGAGAGGGCGTGAATCCATCGCAGGGCCTTCGCCCGTGGTAGCAGCGTGCGCAGCAGCTCCTTCTTCTGCACGCCCACCAGGAGCACCTGGGCTCGTTCGATGGCCGGGCCCAGGCGCTCTTCCGTGAGGCCCACGGTGAGGGTGATTCTCGGAGCCAGCCGCTCGAGCTGCTTCAGGTACGGTGACGAGGGATCCGCCAGGACCAGCAGATGATAGACGTTCATGGGTCAGATGCGCCGTGCTCCAGTAGGGTAGTTCCGGCGATTCGACGGCGAGAGAACTTCGTGGGCGTTCAGGACGCTCATCGACAAGGACACCGTGCCGAGAAGCTCCTCGCGAGGGGCGCCATCCCTGGCCCGTAGCGACAAGCCCTGCATGACGGTGCAGTAGAAGGCGGCCAGGGCCTTCGTATCGACATGGGCGGGCAGGTCGCCCTCTCGCACTCCTCGCTCGATTCGCTGCTGGATCCGCCTGAGGGTGGCGTGTCTCATTTCCACGAGGAAGCCCCCGAGTGGGGCATTGTCCGGAGCGCAGTTGACGAGCCCCAGGACCACCAGGCAGCCCTTCGTGTGGGGAGCGGCCAACGCGATCTCCACGCTCTCCCTCAACATGGCCTCGATGGCTTCCTGGACTGTCGCCACCTCGTCCAGGACTCGCATGCTGCCGGCACCGGACGTGCCCAGATACAACTCGAACGCCTCGCGGAAAGCGGCCTCCTTCGAACCGAAGGCCGCGTAGAAGCTCGGCGGATTGATGCCCATGGCCGAGGTGAGATCGGCGATCTGTGCCCCCTCGTACCCCTTGGCCCAGAACACCTCCAACGCGCGCCGCAGCGCGAGATCGCGATCGAAACTCCGGGGTCTTCCTCGATTCGACATGTCGGCTCTATTTCTGTAGCCGGGATTATGGAATTTCTTGACGCTCCCCATCAAGGCCCCTATTTCTGTAGTCGGTTCTACATAAAGGGGCGGTATGGTGGAGCAACCCGATAGCAACAGCCGGTTGAGGGCGGTCCAGGACTATTTCAGGAAGGTGGATCTCAGAGACCCTGGAATCATGGAGCTCTTCACCGACGACGTGCAGTTGTTCTTCCCCAAGTTTGGCGTGAGCCGAGGCAAGGCCGGGCTCGCGAGGTTCTCGCAACTGCTCACGAGCTACCTGGAGAGCATCGAGCACGACATCGAGGGCTTTCGTTACGTGGTCTCGGGCGACAGCATCGTGGTCGAGGGAACGGAGCGCGGCGTGACGCGCGACGGTGTGCACTGGCCGGACAACGAGATCTCCCAGGGCCGCTTCTGCAATGTCTTTGAATTCGAGGGGCCGCTGATCCGGCGCGTTCATATCTACGTCGATCCGGACTTCACCAGCGCGGACCTGGAGCGTGTCCGGCTCCTACGGGGCGGACCCGCGGAGCACGCGGATACCCGCACCATCGCCAGCACCTATTTCGAACGCCTGCGAGCGGGAGCGGAGCCGGACGCCCTCGCGTCGCTGTTCAGCGAGGACGTCGACTGGGATATCCCAGGCGACACCCGTCGGGTCCCCTGGATAGGGAAAAGAAAGGGGCGTGCTGGCGTTGCGGGCTTCTTCCGCGAGCTTCGGGAGCAGGTCGAATCACTCCGCTTCGAGGTCCGCTCGCTCGTCGTCGAAGGCAACGAGGCCGTGGCGCCAGGCCACCTGGAATCACGGGTCAAGAGCACGGGCAGAATCATCGACAGTGAATTCGCCCTACACCTGACGGTACGGAACGGCCTCATCGTTCGCTACCGGCTCTTCGAGGACAGCCACGCGGTGGCGAGGGCGACGGGCCCCTGACCCGGGCAGGGGCGGCCGGTGTCCACCACCCGTTCAGCCCTCGGTCCGCGCGAAGGCCAGCAGGTCCGCGTTCAGCCGGTCCATGTGGGTGACGAAGAGGCCATGCGGCGCGCCTTCATACACCTCGAGCCTGCTGCCTGGGATGAGCCGCGCGGTCTTCCGTCCGGTGAGCTCGAGGGGTGCGGACACGTCCTTGTCTCCGTGGATGACCAGGGTCGGGAGCTTGATGCGAGGCAACTCGGCCCGGAAGTCCGTCGTGGTGCTGGAGCGGTTGCATTCGATGACGGCCTTCATCGAGCACTGCCGCATCAGGCTCATGATCCACTCCACCATCTCGGGCGACGTCTCCTCGGTGACGAACGGACGGGCGTTGTCGGCCAGCCACTTCGGAAAATCCCGAAGCATCAACTGGTCGCGGACGTACTCGAAGACGCTCGCGTCGATCCCCTCCGGATTGTCCGCTGTCTTCAGTGGAAACGGCGTGGCCGCCGGAGCGACGAAGACGAGGCGCGCAATCCGGCCGGCACCGTGGCGCGTCAGGTAGCGGACCAGCTCGCCGCTGGCCATGGAGTGGCCTACGAGTGTGACCTCGCGCAGGTCGAGCGCCTCGAGCACGAACGCCAGGTCATCCGCCAGCGTGTCATAATCATACCCGCGCCCCGGGTCACTGGAGCGGCCATGCCCACGCCGGTCGTAGGCGACGCAGCGAAGACCCTGCTCGGACAAGGGGACCATCTGGTAGTTCCACATGTCCGAGCAGAGCGCCCAGCCAGAGAGGAAGACGACCGGCCTGCCCGTGCCCCAATCCCTGTAGAACAGGTCAACGCCGTCGCGAGTCAGGATGTTGTGTCTCTTCATGACATCACCTCGGTTGAAGTCCGGAAACCCGTCAGGCCAGCGCCGCGCTCGAGTGCCTCAGTCCGGCGAACTGCAACCCGGCGAAGAGGGCGACCGCCAGCGCCTGCACCACGGTGAAGAGATAGCCCCAGAGCGTCGGCGAGACCCATCCGGTCGTCAGGAGCAGGAGACTGTCGATGGCCCACAGCAGGTTGTAGCCCACGATTCCCCAGACGAGGGGACGAGGGGCGCGGGGCCGCACGGCGAGGAACACCAGCAGGGCCGCGAAGGGGAGCAGGCTGAAACCCGCGGTCCGCAGCAAGGTGGTCTGCAGCCCCAGCAATTGGCTCAGGGGACCGGCGGCGGCGAACATCAGGACGCCCGTGGCTCCACTGACGACTCCGTCGGCGAGCAGTGCACGGCCCAGCAGGGTGTTCGAAACGGTCGTTGCGCTCATGTGTGTCCTCGATTGGGATGGGTTCGCTTCAAGACCCAAGGTGCGCCGCGCCGGTTCCGGTGTCGATTACGTGGGAGGTAATTGGTGGCACTACGTCCCGGCCCTATCTTCGGGGCATGACGCTCCCAAGCCGCCCCGTCGGAGAAATGCTGCGCGTCTGGCGCCAGCGACGCTCTCTCAGTCAGCTCGACCTGGCCTGCCGTGCGGACGTCTCCGCCCGGCATGTCAGCTTCCTCGAGACCGGCCGGTCGAAGCCGAGCCGGGAGATGCTGCTCCACCTCTCCGAGGAGCTCGACATCCCCCTGCGCGAGCGCAACGCGCTGCTGATCGCCGCGGGGTTCGCGCCCGTCTATTCCGAGGAGAGCCTCGATGCACCCGCTCTCCGGGCCGCACGGGAGGCGGTCGACCTGGTCCTCTCCGGGCACGAGCCCTACCCCGCGTTGGCCGTGGATCGACACTGGACCTTGATGACCGCCAACCGCGCCGTCGGCGTGCTCCTCGCAGAGGTCTCGCCCGAGCTGCTCCAGCCCCCCGTCAACGTCCTCCGGCTCAGCCTGCACCCCGACGGCCTCGGCCGGAACATCGTCAATCTCGAGCAGTGGAGGACCCACGTGCTCACGCGGCTCCAGCGACAGATCGACGTCTCCGCCGATGAGACCCTCGCCGCGCTCCACAAGGAGCTCCGCGAAGGCACCACGTATGGCGGAGCATCTCAGCCCGGTGGGCCCGCCCGAGAACAGGACCTCGCGGGAGTGGTCGTGCCGATGCGGTTGAAGACCCGGTACGGGGAGCTGTCACTCTTCAGCACCACGACCGTCTTCGGCACCCCCATCGACATCACCCTCTCCGAACTGGCGATCGAATCCTTCTTCCCCGCGGATCGGCCCACCGCCGAGTTGCTGCGGCGGCTCGCCGAGAACGGTGCACGCACGGACGCGTGACGGCGCCACGCAGAGGCCGCCAGCCCCCCTCCCCTGCGTCCCGCCCACTGGTCTAGCGTGCGGGGCCCATGTCCGCGCAATCCGAGTCAATACCCGCCTCCTCACCTCGGTGGTGGGTCCTTGCCCTGTGTGGGGTGGCCGGTCTGGCCTGGGGGACATATCTCATTGGCCCCTCCACGATCGATCCCACCTCCGTCTCGTGGATGATGCGCGACGATTGGGCCCCGCCGCTGTTCGGCTGGCTCTACACCCGGAGCGCCCCGTGGAGCCTCCCACTCGGACAGGCGCCGGGCTATCTCCACCCTATCGGCACCTCGCTGGCCTACACCGATGCCACGCCCTGGCTGAGCACCTTCTTCAAGCTGCTCTCCCCCTGGCTGCCCACCGTCTTCCAGGTGCATGGGCCGTGGCTCGCCCTCTGCTTCGCCCTCCAGGGCTTCTTCGGCGCCCGCATCGCCGCCTGCTTCACCCCGCGACCCCTGCTGCAATTCCTGTCGGGAACGCTCTTCGTCCTCTCCCCGGCCCTCAACTCGCGCCTGAGCCACGTCTCGCTGTGTGCCCACTGGTTGGTGCTCGTCTTCCTCTGGCTATACCTGCGGCCATGCCCCGACGCGCGCACCGCCACGCGAACCCTGGGGCTCGCCACGTTCTTCATCGCCCTGTCCGCGGGTGTCCACGTCTACCTCGCGGCCATGAACCTCATCCTGGCCCTGTCCCTCACCGTGCGCCTGTGGCTCCTCGATGAGCACCTCTCCGCGCGGCGAGCGGGCGCGTGGGCCACCGGGATGCCGGCGGTGGCACTCGGGGTGATGGCGCTCTTCGGCTTCTTCTCTGGCGTCACCACGGAGGCGTTCGGCTACAACTCCTTCTCCTCCAACCTCCTCACCTTCATCGACCCGGCCGGCCTGTCCCGCTTCCTCCCGGCCTTCCCCATCGGACGTCGCCAGTTCGAAGGCATCGCCTACCTCGGACTGGGCGTGCTCGGACTGGGCGCCCTGGCCGGGAGTGCCCTCGTCGTGCGGAGCAAGGAGGAGCCTCTGCTCCCACGACACCTGTGGCCCCTGGTGGCCGCGTGTCTGTTGTTGGCCCTGTTCGCCTTCTCGGCACGGATCCAGCTCGCCCAGCTCACCGTGTTCTCGTATGAGCGCTTGTACGAGGTGACGTTCGAGCCCCTCGGGAAGATCTTCCGCGCGTCGGGGCGCTTCATCTGGCCCCTGCACTACGCGCTCATGGCCGGTGTGGTGGCCGCGCTGCTGCGCCTGCTCCGCCACCACCCCCGCGCCGCCGCGGGCGCATTGGGACTGGCGCTCGCCATCCAGGTGCTCGAGGTCCCCGAGGAGCTGCGAGGGGGTTCCCGCTTCGAACCCCAGTCATCCAGGATTCCAGGAGGCAGCGCCCTCTGGAGTCTCGCCACCGGCCACTATCGGCACGTCGTCCTCTACCCCACCGTCATGGTGGATGGCACCGGGCATGGCTGCCCTCCCGACCACACGTTCTCCACCGAGGAGAGCCTCCCCTTCGCCTGGCAGGCCTGGCTGGCCGGCATGACCTTCAATGCCGGTTACGTCGCCCGGGTCAATGAGCAACGCACCCTGGCCTACTGTCAGGAATTGGAGCACGACATGCGCCAGGGGCGGCTGGACCCGGACACAATCTATGTCGTCCATGCCTCCGTCGCCGCGCGCTTCCAGGAGGACACCGCGGACCGAGCCACCTGTGGCTCCTTGGACGGAGTGCTCGTCTGTGTCGCCGTGGGCAGGGGCAGCCCCTTCAGCGAGGCATTGGCTCGGAAGGAACGCGCGCTCCACGTGCTCGAATGATGTAGGCTCATGGCACCCGTTCCAGCCAACGCCTCGATCGCCGTGGGCGGCGGGGGTATCGTGCTCATCGAGCTGCAGGGGCTGGGTCCCCGACAGCACGTCCTGCATGTATAAGGATCCGCCCTCGTGGGCTGATAGCCACCTCTGCGACTCAGGTCGGACGACGAACCTCTACACGCCCGCCAGGGGAAGCCGGACGGTGAAGGTGGCGCCAGCCCCCGGCTGGGAGGCAACGGAAATACTGCCTCCCAGGGCCGAGACGATCTCCGAGGAGATGTACAGCCCGAGCCCGAGTCCTCCGTAGTTGTGCACGGACACCGCGCGCTCGAAGCGCCGGAAGATGCGTTGCTGATCTTCCGGCGCGATTCCAATCCCGTGATCCCTCACGGAGAACACGGCCGCCCCGCCCTCTCGGCCCAGGCGCACCTCGATGGGCTTTCCCGCTCCATAGCGGGTCGCGTTCATCAGCAGATTCACGACCACCTGTTCCAGGCGGAGACCATCCCACTGCCCGCGCACCTCGGCGGACAGGTCGGTGCCAATCATGCAGCCGGCGCGCTCGAACTCGGGCGCGAGCCGCTGCAGCATCTCCTGGACCACCTCGACGAAGTCCACCTCCTCGCGCTCCACGTGCAGGCGGCCTGTCCCGATGCGGGAGACGTCCAGGAGGGCCTCGTTGAGCTGATTGAGCCGGTTCGCCTGACGGTGTGCCGCCTTCAGCTTCGACTCCAGACGCGCGGGGAGCCCCGCGCCCGCGTCCTCCGCCGCCCGGGAGATCAACTCGAGCTGGAGCTTCAAGGACGTGAGGGGAGTCCGCAGCTCGTGCGCCGCCACCGAGAGGAAATCGTCCCTCAACCGCACGGCCCGCCGTAGCTCCGCCTCGGCCAGCTTCCGCTCCTGGATGTCCGTGCTCGTGCCGAACCACCGGGTAACCTGGCCCCGGCCGTCGCGCACCGGCAGGGCTCGCGTGAGGAACCACCGGTACTCCCCGTCCGAGGCACGGCGGAAGCGGTGCTCGACCTCATAGGGCTCACCCAGGCGCAGCGACCGCTGCCAACACTCCCCGACCCGCTCCCGATCCTCCGGGTGGACGAGGGCGAGCCACCCTATGTTCTTCGCCCCCTCGAAGGTGATGCCCGTGTACTCGGAGTAGTGCCGATTGACGAACTCGGCCCGACCATCCGGCCGCGCGACCCAGACGAGCTGGGGGATGGTCTCGCCAAGCATCCGGAAGTGAGCCTCGCTCTCACGCAGAGCGGCCTCGGCGCGCTTCTTCTCGCTGGTGTCGAGGTTCATCCCCACCCACTCGCGCACGGTGCCATCCGATTCGACGACGGGAGCCGCACGAGCCATCGTGGGCGTATGGCCGCCATCCGGACGCATCAGGCGATATTCCGTCTCGTAGACGCTCCGGGTCCGGACGGCATGCCTCCACTCGAGCTCCACTCGCGCCCTGTCCTCGGGGTGGACCGCGTCGAGCCACCCATACCCCCTTGCCTCCTCGAAGGACTGGCCGGTGAAGGCGCGCCAGGTGGGGCTGTCCTCGACGATCGATCCCGAGACATCCGTCGTCCACACCACCTGCGCGGTCGCGGTCACGAGCGAGCGGAAGCGCTCCTCGCGCAACCGGATGTCCTCCCGGGCCTGCGCTTCGACCTGCGCCTTGAGCCGCTTGAGCTCCTCGTTCTGCCGCTCCAGCGCCCCGCGCGCGAGCTTGAGGGAGACGAGGTTCTTCACCCGGGCGAGGACATCCTCCGCGGAGAAGGGTTTCACCACGTAGTCCTGCGCGCCTCCGTTCAGGAGCTTCAGCCGGAGCGCATCGTCCGCCTTGGCGGACAGGACGATGATCGGCACCTGGGCGAGAGCCGGCAGCTCGCGGAGAGCGGCCACCAACGCATCTCCACTCATGCGCGGCATCATGATGTCGGTGAGGATGAGATCGGGCGCGAGGGTGGTGGCCTTCTCCAGCCCCTCCATCCCGTCGAAGGCGGTGGTGACGCGGTACTCGTCCCGGAGCGTCTCCACGAGGAAGCGGTTGAGCTCGGGATTGTCCTCCACCACCAGGACGCGCGGACGGTCACCGCGCCCCTGCTCCTCCACGGACCGGGCCTCGGCCCTGGCATGCGTTCCGGACAAGGAAATGAGCTCATCGAGCGTGCCGCGCAAGGCCATCTCGGCCTGGAGTGCCTCCTCCTCGGGAGCCGGGAGCTCGCGCACGCGCACGCCCTCGGGAGCCCGGCGCGGCATCACCACCAGGAAGAGCGCCCCGCCTCCGGGTGCGTCGGTGACACTGACGAGCCCTCCGTGCAGCTCCACGAAGTCCCGCACGATGGACAGCCCCAGCCCCGTCCCTCCGAACTGACGCGTGGTACCACCCTCTCCCTGCCGGAAACGCTCGAAGATGGACGCGCGCAGCTCGGGCCGGACGCCTGGGCCCGAGTCCTGGACGGACAGGAGCGCCCTCCCCTCTAGCGTCTCGCGCAAGGACAGCTTGATGCGCCCGCCCTCGGGGGTGAACTTGAAGGCATTGGACAGGAGGTTGAGCACCACGCGCTCGAGCTTCTCCACGTCCACCTGCGCCAGGAGGCGCTCGGGCACGTCCACGACGAAGGAGATCCGCCGCTGCGGCGCCAATGCCTCGAAGAGCCCGGCCATCTTGCGTACCAGCCAGGCCAGGTCCGCCTCCGCGTAGGACAGAGTCATCTTGCCCGCGTCCAACCTGGAGATGTCGAGCAGATCATTGACGTGCTTGAGGAGGGTCGCGGCGTTGCGCCTCATCACCGCCACGTCGCGCCGCTGCGGCTCGGTGAGGTTGTGGCCCCTGGCCAGCAGCGCATCGGCCGGACCCAGGATGAGGGTCAGGGGAGTGCGCAGCTCATGGCTGACATTGGCGAAGAGCTGGCTCTTCAGCTCGTCCAGCTCACGGACGCGAGACAGGAGCTGTTCCAACTCCTGGTTCTTCCGCGCGAGCTCCGCCTCGGCCCGCTTCTTCTCGGTGATGTTGCGCCCCTCGGCCAGCAGGAACACCACCCGGCCCGCCTTGTCCTTCACGGGGATGAGCGAGAAGTCGATGATGATCGTCTCTTCACCCGCCGCCTGGCCGTAGACCTCGACGTCGTAGCGAATAAACGCTCCCAGGGCCGCTCGTGCCACCGCCCGACGCAACTGCGCTTGAGTCCCCGCCGATACCAACCACCAGCGCGACTCCCAGAAGGGTCTCCCGAGAATATCGTCGCGCCGGATGCCACCCCCTTCGAGTGCCGCCCGATTCACCTCGAGCAGGGTCCCCTTCACGTCCAGCAACCCGACGAACTGGTACATCTCGTCGAGGACGATGCGCGCCAGCTTCTCGCGGTGACGCTGCGGGTCATCCTCAGCCAGCAACTCCACGTGGCGCACGTGGAGGGAGGGACCTTGCTCGAATAGCTGGGGATTGAGTTCGCTCATCATGGAGGAGTAGCCGTCGCGGAGGTAGGCGCTCGAGACCGTCCGGAGACAACACGGCTCGGCGTGGCAATCCTTTCGACGAAGGAGTGCCCGCTCTCCTGGCTACTCGTGGACGTCCCTCCATGACTAGCGCTCCTTCCCGTCCTGCGTGGAGGCGTCCTGCGTCCCTGGGACCGGGTTCAGCGCAATGGCCTGCCGTTGAGGGGGGAGGAACGGCTCGGGACGGGGAACCGGGCGGGTGTAGAGCCTGTCCCTGCCAGCTCCGGGGTCCCGCCCTTGCTGCTGCAAGGCGAAGCGCTCCCGGTCCCGCTGGCGGATGTCCTCCTCCACCTCCGCCACGCGCTCCGGTGACAGCCCCAGCCCCACGAGCGTGCTGCGCCCGAAGACGATGGCGCTCTCGAGGGTCTCCCGTATCTGGTAATGCGCGCCGTGCTCCAGCAGCTCCAACGCGTGCACCCGGTCGTACGCGCGCACGTACACCTCCGCGAGCGGGAATGACGTCCGGCACAGCTCCACGATACGGGTGGCCGCCTCCTTGCGCTCCACGCACACGCAGACGAGCCGGGCCCGCTCCGCGCCGGCCGCGCGCAGCACGTCCAGCCGCGTGCCGTCACCGTAGTAGACCTTGAAGCCGAAGCGCTCGGCCGCCTCGATCATCTCCACGTCGTTGTCGATCGCGGTGACGTCCACGCCCTCCGCCAACAGGAGCTGGCTGACCACCTGTCCGAATCGCCCGAAGCCGACGATGATCACCGAGCCACGCGCGCCATCGAAGCGCTCCTCCCGCTCGGGAGCTGCTCGCGTGCCGACGAGCCTGGGAGCGAGCGCGGCCAGCAGCGGCGTGAGCGCCATGGTGAGCGTCACGAGCGCGACGAGCAGCGTGGCCTGCTCCTGCTCCATCACCCGGGCGGCCACCGCGGTGGAGAACAGGACGAAGCCGAACTCGCCCCCCTGGGGCAGGAGCAGCGCGGTGCGGATGGACACCTCGTGCCCGTTGCGCAGCAGCCGCATCAGCCCGTACACCACCGCCGTCTTGATGACCGTCAGCGTCACCACCGCGCCGAGCAGCACGGCCCAGCTCCTCGCGATGAGCTGGAGGTCCACCGTCATGCCCACGGAGATGAAGAAGAGGCCGAGCAGCAGCCCCCGGAAGGGCTCCAGGTCCGCCTCCAGCTCGTGCCGGTAGCTCGACTCGGCGAGCAGCACGCCCGCGAGGAACGCACCGAGCGCCGAGGACAGCCCGACGTACGTCATCAGCGTGGCCGCCGCGATGACGACGAGCAGCGCGGCGGCCGTCATCACCTCGTGAGCCCCCGCGCTCGCGAGCACCCGGAAGAAGAGGCTGAGCAGGTAGCGGCCCGTGAGCACCACCGCGGCCACGCCGCCCACCATCTTCGCCGCGGACAGCCACGCGGGGTCTCCTCCCGCCGAGTCCACCGGGGACAGCAGCGCCACCAGCGCGAGCAGCGGCACGATGGCCAGGTCCTGCAGCAGGAGGATGGCGAACGCCTTCTGGCCATGCGGCTGCTGTACCTCGCCACGCTCGCCGAGCAACTGCATGACGAGCGCGGTGGACGACAGGGCGAGGCCCAATCCGGCGATGAGCGAGGCCTTCCAGGGACGGTCCGCCACGAGGAGCGGGTAGAGCATGGCGAGCAGGCCGGAGAAGACGACCTGCCCGGTGCCGAGCACGAAGATGTCGCGGCGCATGGCCCACAGCCGCGAGAGGTTCAGCTCCAGTCCGATGATGAAGAGGAAGAGCACGACGCCGAGCTCGGCGACATGCATCACCGAGGTGGAGTCGGAGAGGAGCCCGAGCCCGAAGGGGCCGATGACGAGCCCGGCGGCCAGATAGCCGAGGATGGAGCCGAGGCGCAGCTTGCGGAACAGGGGCACGGCGATGACGGCCGCGCCGAGGAAGATGAGCGCCTGGAAGTAGACGGGAGCCTCGGGACTGGCGGCCATTGCGAGTACCTGCGAGCGGTGGACTGCCTCCCCTCCTAGTCCAATCGACTGCCCCCGCGATAGACGTTCGCGCGTATCTCAGCGGCTGGAGCACGGTGCTCGAACGAAAGGAGAAGTCGAGCGGCACAACGAAGCCTGACGATGGAACCCGCTCCTTCGTTGACCCGATTCTCCTCTCCGTCACCTCCATACCGGCGAAGGGATTGAAGTTCATTCTCAGGAGAATCACACCGTGTCCTTCCACAAACGAATGTCTCTCGTTGCCTCTTCGTGCATCTTCGCCCTGTCCATCGTCGGCTGTAACGCGGGTCCCGAGGTGTCGGAAGGCGAACCGGCCGAGGAGCGGATGGGCGTCGAGCAGCAGGAGGTGTGCTCGCGCCCCGCGGATTACCCCTGGGAAGAGCCCGACTCCGCCAACGTCAAGAAGGCGCTCACGGTGGCCCGAGATCAGATCTGCAAGCCCTTCGTCGTTGGGGGCTCGGGTCCGGACGGGTTCGACAGCGTCGGTCTGCCCTACTTCGCCTACAGTCAGGCGGGCTTCAATGTGTCTCGTGTGAGCGTGTCGAACCTCGGCACCTGGGGCCGCACCGTGAGCTTCGCGGAGCGTCGCCCGGGTGACCTCATCATCTATCGCGCCTGCGCCGCGGGGAACATCGCGCACGTGTCGATCTACATGGGCCGCGACAAGAACACGGGCGCCCCGCAGGAGGTGGAGGCCCACGTCTCGAATGCCAACGTGCGCCTGTTCGATTCGAGCAACCCATCGCCGTGCCTCTTCGTCAGCTCCGTGGTCCGGGTCCAGGGCTGAATCCGCTTCTTCCTCGCTTCCGGGACTCGATAGGATGTTCCAGGGCCGTATCGCCCGGCCGGAATGAATCCGGTCTCGCAGTTCCTCTCCCCCCGGAGGCATCGTGAAGAACGAGAAGAACGAGAAGAAGACCAAGGCCATCAAGGAGCTGTTCATCCAGGACCTCGCCCGCCTCCAGGGTGGCCGCGGCTACACCCCGGCCGAGAACGTGAAGGCGACCAGCACCCTCGCCTGTGGCGAGGAGCCGGGCGGCTGCGACCCGCTGTAGTCGCGGACGTCTCCCGCTGTACCAGGGCGGGGCCTTCGGGCCTCGCCCGTGATAACCCCGAGGCGTGTCTCCCCTCTCCCGCATCACCGCCGCCTGGCGGCGCTACCCCATCCGACGCCAGCTCGAGGAGGCCGATTGCGGCCCCGCATGCCTGGAGATGATCGCCGCCTGGCACGGTGTCCGTCATCCGCCCGAGCTGCTGCGGGAACTGGCGCACGTACGGGCCGGGGGGACCTCGCTGCTCGACCTGCTCAACGTGGCGCGGCAACTGGGCTGGAACGCGCGCGGCGTACAGGTGGAGGACCCCGGCGAGTTGGAGGACGAGGAAGGCCGCGCGCTGCTGCCCGCCCTCGCGCACTGGAACGAGGACCATTTCGTCGTCCTGTATGAGGTGAACGCGCGCGAGGCCGTGGTGGGAGACCCCGCCGCCGGGCTGCGGCGCGTGCCTCGTGAGCGGCTGGGCGAGCACTGGAAGGGTATCCTGCTGCTGCTCGAGCCCACCGAGGCGGTGTTCCGCCCGGCACCACCAGGAAGGGACGTGCGCCGTCCGTCCCCCTTGCGACGCTTCGCCCGGGGACTGCTGCGCTACCGGGCACTGCTGGCGCAGGCGCTGCTGGCCACGGTGCTGCTGCAAGGGCTGGCGCTCGCGCAGCCCTTCCTCCTGCAGCGGCTGGTGGACCGGGCGGTGGCGGGGAGGCAGGTGTCGCTGCTGGGGAGCATTGGTGTGGCGCTCGCGGGGGTGCTCGTCACGCAGGCCGTGGCGACGGTGGCCCGGGGTGCGGCGCTCTTCTGGCTGTCGGGGCGCTATTCGACGCTGCTGCTGACGCGCTTCTGGGAGCGGCTCCTGACGCTGCCGCTGTCCTTCTTCGCCCGACGTCACCGGGGAGACCTGCTGCGGAGGCTGGGGGACCACCAGCGCATCCGCCGCGTACTGCAGGGCACGTCGGCCTCGGTGCTGTTGGATGGGTTGATGCTGGTGGGTTACGGGGCGCTGCTGCTGCGCTATGGCACGGGCATCTTCGTCATCTTCCTCGTGAGCACCGCGACCTACGTGGGGTGGACCCTGTGGGTGCTACCGCGGCGCACCGAGCTGGACACCGAGCGCTTCCGGGTCGGCGCCGAGGCCAACCGGTTGGAGATGCAGATGCTCTCGGGCATCCAGACGCTCAAGGCGTGCGGCGCCGAGCGGCAGTTGCGTACCGCCTGGGAGCGGCTCCAGGCCCGCGACCTGGAGGCCAGCCACCGGCTGTGGCGGCTGGACACCCTGCACCAGGCCGGCACCCTCTTCGTGGGACAGGCCATGTTCGCGGGCATCCTGCTGTACGAGGCCTGGCTGGTGATCTCCGGAGCGCTGACGCTCGGGCAGATGGTGGCCACCACGGCGGTGCTCGGACTGGTGCTCGCGCCGCTGCAGAACCTCGTCTCCTTCGTGAGGGACCTGCAGGAGGTGGGGCTCTCGCTGCGCCGGGTGGACGTCGTGCACGAGGTGGAGCCCGAGCCGCTCGGGGACGAGGAGCGCGCCCCACCCGCCCTGGGGCGTGCGCCGGAGATCCGGCTGGAGCACGTGACGTTCCGCTATGGCGCCCCCCACGAGCCGCCCACGCTGGAGGATGTGAGCTTCACGATCCCCGCGGGGAAGATGACCGCCATCGTGGGGCGCTCCGGGGCGGGGAAGAGCACGCTCGCCCATCTCCTGTCCGGCCTCTACCGCCCCCAGGCGGGTCGCATCCTCTATGACGGCCGGCCCCTGGAGGAATTCCCGCTCGCGGGCCTGCGCCGCTCGGTGGCCTATGTCTTCCAGAAGACAGACGTCTTCGATGGCACGCTCGCGGAGAACATCGCGCTCGGGGACCCGGAGCCGGATCGGCAGCGGGTGCTCCACGCGGCGCACACGGCCAGCCTGGGAGATCTGCTCGGACTGCCTCGTGGGTTGGAGACACGCATCGGCGAGGCGGGCGTCCGGCTGTCCGGGGGCGAGGAGCAGCGGCTGCAGCTCGCGCGTGCCCTCTATCGGGAGCCGCGCGTGCTCTTCCTCGACGAGGCGACGAGCCACCTGGATGCCTCCACCGAGCGGGCCATCACCGAGTCGCTCCAGCGCGAGGCCGCCGGAAGGACATTGGTGGTGGTGGCCCACAGGCTCTCCACCGTGCGCCGGGCGGACCACATCGTGGTGCTGGAGCGCGGGCGCGTGGTGGAGCAGGGCTCCCACGCGGAGCTGCTGGCCCTCGAGGGCGGCCATTACCGGCGGCTCGTCGAGGATCAGCTGGAAGGCTGAACCCCTACATCCTATTGTAAGCAGGAGAACGAAGCCCTCATCCCCAAGGGCAAACACCTCGGGAATTCCTGCTCATCCAGGGCCAACGCATCATCAAGCGTGTTGACACGTCAAAGACACGTCAGCACACTCGATTTCCTCACGTTTCCTGGTATCCCCCGTGACAGGCCTCCCTTTCGAATAGGGAGAGCGTCCAGGCTGGCGCGGCATCTACACGCCTTCGAGGAATCCCGGGGGAACCACGGAGCGGATGAAGGCGGGCCCCCGGGCCAGCCAACAGGGGGGAGTACCATGCCGAGAATCACCGGACTCGCACGAGCCGTGCGAGCGCTCGCCATTTGCGCGGAGCGGCTACCCATGACGGGCCTCGCCGCGGGCATCACCTACGAAAAGCCGTCAAAGACACTCGGCATCCGCACACCCGGCGTGGCACCCCACTCCGCTCCAACCACGGAGCGCTGAATGAGCTCCACACACCAGTACGCCGTCATCGTGGTCGGGGGCGGCGTGGCGGGGACGACCACCGCACTCTCCCTGGCCCGGGAAGGCATTCCGGTCTGTGTCCTCGAGCGGACGCAATACAACCAGTGGCGGCCCGGGGAGACGCTCTCCCCACTGGCTCACGCGGAGCTGCTGCGCCTCGGCGTGCCCCTGCCGGAATCCGGTGAGGACTTCATTCCCTCGCACGGCATCGAGGCGGCCTGGGGCTCCGAGCATCCCCAGTTCCACTCATTCATGACCAACCCCTACGGGGGAGGCTGGCACATGGACCGGCAACGCTTCGACGCGCTGCTGGCCTGGCACGCGGAGGAGCACCAGGTCCCCATCCTGCGGCTCACCTCCGCCGTGCACGTCGAGCGAGGCCCGGGCTCGTGGCACGTCCACGCCAGCTCGCCTTCCGGGGAGTTGGCGCTCACCTGCGAGCTGGTGGTGGACGCGACGGGGCGGGCCTCGTCCATCGCGCGGCAGTGCGGCGTGCGGAGGAACAAGGTGGACGCGTTGTGCAGCGTGTCCGTCGTCCTCGCGCAGCCAGCGGGCATGGAGCAGACGCTGCTCGTCGAGTCCACCCCGCTGGGCTGGTGGTACACCGCGCCATTGCCCGGCCAGCGGGTCATCGTCTCGCTCCTCAGCGATGCCGATCTGCTCGCACTCGCCGGTGCGCTCCGGCCCTCCGGGTGGCGCGAGCTGCTCTCCGCCACGCGATACATCCGGGAGCGCGTGGGCACGCCGCCGGAAGAGCTCCGGCTCCACGTCCGTCCGTGCGAGACCAGCTCCCTCGAGCACTCTGGTGGGGAGCGCTGGCTGGCTGTCGGAGATGCCGCGTCGGGGCTCGACCCCCTGTCGTCGGGCGGCATCCTCGAGGCACTCCGCTCCGCACGCAGGGCCGCCGAGGCCCTCGGCGCGACCCTGGGAGGAGACGGCACGGCCCCCCTACATTACGCGGAGGCCCAGGCCTCCGAGTTCGCGCGGTACCTGGAGGCACGCCTGGGCCACTACGCCATCGAGCGGCGCTGGCCGGACGAGCCCTTCTGGCGGCGGCGGATGGAGGAGCCCACCGCCACCGCGGCCTGAACGACATGTCAAAGACAAACCTCGAAGACAGAGGCCCGGTCCATCAGGACTTCAGCTTGTACCCCGTCTTGAAGATCCACCACACGCCGACGAGGCACAGGGAGAGGAACCCCAGGGTCATGCCGACGCTGACGACCACGTTGACGTCGGAGGCGCCGTAGAAGCTCCAGCGAAAGCCGCTGACCAGGTACACCACCGGGTTGAACAGGGTGACCTTCTGCCAGAGCGGCGGCAGCATGTTGATCGAGTAGAAGGCGCCGCCGAGGAAGGTCAGCGGGGTGACGACGAGCAGCGGGATGACCTGCAGCTTCTCGAAGCCGTCCGCCCAGACGCCGATGATGAAGCCAAACATGCTGAAGGTCACCGCGGTCAGCACCAGGAAGAGCACCATCCACAGCGGATGCTGGATTTCATAGGGCACGAACACCCGGGCCGTCAGGAGGATCAGCACGCCCAGCATCACCGACTTGGTGGCCGCGGCGCCGACGTAGCCAATCACCACCTCGACGTAGGACACCGGCGCGGACAACACCTCGTAGATCGTGCCCGACCACCTCGGCATGTAGATGCCGAACGAGGCGTTGGAGATGCTCTCGTTGAGCAGCGAGAGCATCAGCAGGCCGGGGACGATGAAGGCCCCGTAGCTGACACCATCGATCTGCCCCATGCGCGAGCCGATCGCCGAGCCGAACACCACGAAGTACAGCGACGTGGACAGCACCGGCGAGGCGATGCTCTGCATCAACGTGCGGAAGGTGCGTGCCATCTCGAACCGGTAGATGGCGCGAATCGCATACAGGTTCATGACCGGGCCCTCACCAGGCTGACGAAGATGTCCTCGAGCGAGCTCTCACGGGAATGCAGATCCTTGATGCCGATGCCGTGCTCGCCCAACCGCTGCAGCAGCGTCGCGATGCCTGTCTCCTCCACCTGGGTGTCGAAGGTGTAGACCAGGGTCTTCCCGTCGTTGGACAGCTCGAGCGAAAGCCCGGCCAGCGCCTCGGGGATGCGCTCCAGCGGATGCTGCAGGGTCAAGGTCAGCTGCTTCTTGCCGAGCTTGCGCATCAGCACCGCCTTGTCCTCGACGAGGATGAGCTCGCCCTTGCGGATGACCCCGATCCGGTCGGCCATCTGCTCGGCCTCCTCGATGTAGTGCGTGGTCAGGATGATGGTCACCCCGCTCTCACGCAGACGGCGCACCATCTGCCACATGTCATGGCGCAGCTCGACGTCGACGCCCGCGGTGGGCTCGTCGAGGAACAGGATTTGCGGCTCGTGCGACAGCGCCTTGGCGATCAGCACCCGGCGCTTCATGCCGCCGGACAGCGTCATGATCCGGGCGTCCTTCTTGTCCCACAGCGACAGGTCGCGCAGCACCTTCTCGATGAAGGCCGGGTCTCGGGGCTTGCCGAACAGGCCGCGGCTGAAGTTCACCGTGGCCCAGACGCTCTCGAACGCGTCGGTGGACAGCTCCTGCGGCACCAGCCCGATCGTGGACCGGGCCGCGCGGAAGTCCGAAACGATGTCATGCCCGTCTGCCAGCACCGTGCCTCCGCTCGGGTTGACGAGCCCGCAGATGATGCTGATCAACGTGGTCTTGCCGGCCCCGTTGGGGCCCAGCAGGGCGAAGATCTCCCCGCGTCTTATCTCCAGGTTGATGGATTTGAGCGCCTGGAAACCCGAAGCGTAGGTCTTGCTGAGGTTCTTGACGGAGATGACCGGCTGCACGCGACACCCTTCAATGAAGGAAATGGGGCGTGACCGTAACAGCTGTCAGGCCACCGTCCCGAGCCGCTCCGCACGCAGCCGGACAATGGGCGCGTCAAGGGCCTCCACCCAGCCCCCGCTCCCCTGCTCGCCCGGCCTCACACACTCGCCTTGACCAAGGGGGCTTGTACCGGCTCGATGCTTCCTGCTAGGTGATATTCGCGAATGCGGAATATCGCCGGGTTTGACGACGCAGCGCGTCGGATGATGGAACTATTGGTGGAGGCGGGCCGGCGCAACTCGCTGAGGGATCCGCTCGCCCAGCTCACCGAGACGCTGGAGCTCACGCCGCCCCAGCTCCATGGCGTGCTGTGGCTGGGGCTGGACGGTCCGCTCTCCATGGGGGAGCTGGCGCGGCGGGTGGGCGTCACGGAGAAGACCATCACCGGCATCGTCGACCGGCTCGAGCGCGAGGGGTACGCCCAGAGAGAGAGGGACGCCCTGGACCGACGCGTCGTCCATGTCCGCCTGACCCCGCGAGGGAGGGAGGCCTCCGATCGCGTCCACGCCCAGGCCCAGGAGAGCCTGGGCCATTTCCTGGGCCTGCTCGAGCCCGAGGATCGCACGGCGCTGGTGCGCATTTTCGAGAAGCTGGTGGGCCGGCTCTCCGCGCGCCCGGCGCCCCTCCCCGAAACCCCCTGACCTTTTCGATCCCAATCCCCCGAGGCCCCTGGCCCCGAGGACAGAGAGAGCGCAGTTCCTGGAGAACGCGATGAAGAGCACCCTGAGAAAGACCGCCTGCGTGACGATGCTGGCGCTGGCGGCATGCGGGAAGCCAGCACCCGAGGCGGCCCGGAGCGCGGAGCTGGTGGCGCGTCCCGTGAGCGTCGTCCCGGTGGAGAAGGGGGCGGTGGTGGAGACGGTGGCGCTCGTGGGCGAGCTGGAGGGGATGGAGGAGGTGCGCGTGTCGCCGGTGATGCCCGAGCGAATCCTCAGCCTGGCGGTGAAGGAGGGCGTCCGGGTGAAGCAGGGAGACCTGCTGGCCACGCTGCATGGGGATCTGCAATCGGAGAGCCTCAACCAGGCCCAGGCGGCGCTGGAGGCGGCCCGGGCCAACCGCGACGCGGTGGAGGACAACCTGAAGCGCACGCGGGAGCTGTTGGCGTCGGGCTCGGTGACGAAGGCCCAGCTCGAAGCACTCGAGGCGCAGTACCGGGGCGCGGATGCCCAGGTGCGCCAGGCGAGCGCCGCGGTGGCACAGGCCTCGGCGCAGCGCAGCCGCACCACCATCCGCAGCCCCATCTCGGGCGTCGTCGCCGCCGTCCACCTGCGCGAAGGAGACCTGGCGGGTGCGGGCTCTCCCGTCGTCACGGTGGTGAAGTCCGAGCGCCTCAAGGCGGTGCTGCGCGTGCCGGAGCGCGACTTCCTCCGGGTGCGCGAGGGGATGCCGGTGCGCGTGTCACCGCTGGCCCGGCCCGAGCAGACGGTGGAGGGCCAGGTGTCGCTCAAGGGGCCGGTGGTGGACCGGACGACGCGCACCGGGCTGGTGGAGGTGCACCTGGACAACAAGGAGGGCCAGCTCGTCGCCGGCTCGGCCATCCGCGCCACCATCGAGCTGAGCCGCCGGGAGGGCGTAGTGCTCGTGCCAGCCGAGGCGGTGCTGCTGGAGGGCGATACGGAGCGGACGGGACTGGCCACGGCCTTCGTCGCCGATGGCCAGAAGGCCTCGCGCCGGCAGGTGCGCGTGGGCGTGCGACAGGGGGACCGGATGGAGATCCGCGAGGGACTGGCGGCCGGGGAGCAGCTCATCGTGCAGGGGGTGCACCTGCTGCGTGACGGCAACCCCATCCTGCTGGCCGGGAACCAGAAGGAGGCGGGCAAGTGAATCTCACCGAACTGTCGGTCCGTCGCCCCATCACGGGGGTGATGGTGTTCCTGTGTCTGACCATCCTCGGGGTGTTCACCTTCAGCCGGCTGAAGCTGGACATGCTGCCGAACATCGAATTCCCCATGGTGGCCATCATCACCCAGTACCCGGGGGCGGGCCCGGACTCCATCGAGCAGCTCG